>JACORW010000101.1 GCA_016179185.1 Gammaproteobacteria bacterium
GTGGAATGTTACCCCAATTGAGGTATTGCCAAGTTTGTATCCGAGGCACACCCTTCGCGGCAATCCGGGGGATCAAGGCAGTGACCAGTTTAATCAATGCATCGTTGCACCAAAGCGTCGTGCCCCTCGCGGCTGCCGCCGCGGTATTCATGGGCTCAATGCTCATCTCCGGCTGCTCGATAAACGGTATCGGACTGATCGCCGGACGGGTGAATCAGGGCGAAGGCGCCGTAACGTATACAACCTTCGCGCCCGGGATCAATGTGCGAACAGGGATCGCAGACCGGGGTCTCAGCGTCGGTTACACCCGGCGCCTGTGCCTCGCCGACGATAGCGAAGAATCAGGCGACAGGGGTTGGTATTTTTTCAAGCTGCCCGCCGACCCGCCCCGCTGTTACGCCCGCGACCTGTACACCGCCGGCGCGGAGATCAGATTGACTCCGGTTGAAGCATCGGTCGCGCTCGGCCTGCGCGAGACCACGGTACTTGCGCAAGTGCCGGACCGGGCCTCAGTCGCCTACGAAGTGAGTTACGACAGCGCCGACCCCGATAGCGCATTCCTGCGTCTGTTCACCAGTGGAGCACCACAATGATCCCGAAACTGATTGCACTTTTGGCGATCTGCCTGTTCGCCGGCGGGTGCACATCGGCCGGAAAGTACGTTTACATCGCGTCCGATACCTCGCTTGGTGTCATTGGCGCAATGAACACGGCGCAGACGTCCGGGAAGCTCATCATTGGCTACGATCGCGACTTCATCGCGGTCGTCCCGAAAAAGCCGGCCTCCGGAAACAAGGCGACCGCAAGTGCAGCCGGCACGAACGATTTGCCGCCCGATCGCCCGGGCGACGCGTTGTCCGCGTTCAACTGCACCCATGTGGAAATCAAAGGCATCAAGGTAACGAAGTTCTACGAACGGCTCGCCACCGGCCCCGCGGCGATTGCACTGGCGGCTGCGGATCTCCCAACCACTGCCGGGAAGGAGTGTTCGTATGACGGTACCGCCCGGAATTCCAAGTGAGGACGTTGCGATGATCACACATATGCATAGCCGCATGCTGCTAATCCTCCCGGTATTTGCGGCCACTCTCGGTGCCTGCACGGATGCGCTTGTATACGGAGAAAGCACGAATTTGAGCATCGCCTCCTTCAAGGTCAATGACAACGTCGCGCAACCGTTCTCCGTGAATTTTGAACTCGATCGGACCGTGGCGGCGCTGGTGCCGCCCATGCACGCCGGCGGGGAGGCCGCGAACCTGATAGCCGGATTCAAGATGGACGATTCGGGAAAGCTGCCCTTCGGCACCAAAACCATCACGACGGAATTTGCATCCGGGAAAGCAGCGGAAGTCATGGTTCAAAAGCACCCACAGGAAGCACTGCGAATCATGGGCGCGGAAAAGTTTTCAAAAGACCGGTATTCGGATTGTATTACCGGCTGGATCAACGAGTCGGACGCCGACCGAACGGACCGTATCGCTTATTTGAATGAGTGGTGGAGGAAAAAGGGTCACACGGATAATTCCAGTTATCTGCGCTACACGGCCAGTTACACAAAGGAGAGAAAAGAGTTTGTGGAAGAAGCGAGTATTGCCTGCCAATAGAACCAATTGCTGAGGAACAGTCCCATGGCAAATGCAATCGAGCACGTACCTGCGGAAAGCGTGGGCGAAGTAGTTCAGGGTTTTGTGGATGGTGGCGCAACGGAGGTAACTGCGCGGCAGCAGCCTGACGGAACCTGGATCGTGACTGAGGTCCATTAACAGGAGACCAGGTCAATGGCGACATCAGAAACGGCTGGCTCGGAAATATTGCGTGTCGCGGGACGTTTTCTCGGGCTGTACGAAATAGCCCAGAACTCGGCCTGGGACAATCCCGCCACGGCCGGATCGGACCCGGAAGCCCAGGAACTGCTGCGGCTGATGGAACAATGCGGCTGGCAGAAGGGCTGGGCGTACTGCGCCGCGTTCTGCGAAGCGGTGTGGCGTTCCGCCTACGCGAATCTTTTTGCCCCCGCCCCCCTTGCCGGCGAGATCGCCGCAAAACTGACTCCGTCCGTGATGCAGAGTTTTCACAACTGGGGGGCGCGGGTAACCCAGGTTCCGGTCCCCGGCGCCATCTACTTCATGCAGATGGGACAGTCAGGGAACGGGCACTGCGGCATCGTCGTGCGCAGCGACGGCGGCAGGATCAGTACCATCGAGGGGAACACCTCCCCCGATCCCGCGAACGCGGCGCTGGACCGCGAAGGAGACGGCATCTTCCGCCGCACCCGCACACTGTCATTCGCTCCGCGGGACCAGGGTCTCTGGTTGCGCGGCTTTCTGCCTCCGATACCCTTCTGAGCCCGCCTCTCCTTGCAGGGCTGAGTTTTGTGGGGCCGGGTTTTGTGGGGCCGGGTTTACCCGGCCATTCCATGCATCCCGGCCGGCTGAAAGCCGGCCCCACAGTAAACCCCCACAGGTCCGACGAACTTGTTGAACTGAGTTTTGTGGGGCCGGGTTTACCCGGCCGTTGTTTTTTTGCTTGCTGAAGCGACCAGTGGGTATCGCCGTGCGATAAACCGCGACTTGCGCGCGCCCGGGGGAGCGTAGACTCCCGGCCGCACCTCCCAGCGCGAGGCCGATCCATGCGCAATCCACGCTGCTTTTCAGCCGCTCTGCTAGTCATCGCGTCGCTGTTCTTTCTGCCGGGCGCAAGAGTTGCGCTGGCGGTGGCAAAGTTAACCGGCGATCTTCCGCGCCGCGCCCATCCGGGGTTTACACCGGAGCCCGATGGCGATGTCATGAAGGTTACTGCGCTCGTACCCGGCAGTCCGGCGGCGCGGGCCGGATTGAAAGACAGCGATCAAGTATTGCTCGTCAACGGGAAACCGGTGAGCAACCCACTTGCCGGCCTCGATCTGCTGCGTCGGGCCGATGCTGCGCTGGCTGCGGGAGGTGGCCTTTGGACCCTGAGATGCAGGCAAAAGTGATATAATTCAGAGATGAAATTGGATCGCTCCAAGGTGGCCATCAAGCGCCTTCACTCCACTGACGACGACGAATTCTCCCCGTTATCACCGGCAGAGCGCGTCCTGAGCGTCTGGCCACTCACCCGGGAAATCTGGCACCTCACCGCACCTGCGCATGCTGAACAAGGACTACAAAGAGATGTTGCAGTTGTTGTCCGACGAGGGTGCTGAATACTTCGTCGTTGGCGCCTACGCACTTGCCGCCCATGGCTATCCGCGTGCAACCGGCGATCTTGATATCTGCGTACGCGCGTCCGCGCACAACGCAAGCAAGGTCTATTCCGCCCTGCGCAAGTTCGGCGCTCCACTGGAACACCTGAAGGAACACGACCTGACATCCGAGGACCTGGTCTTCCAAATCGGCGTGGCCCCGACGCGCATTGACATCCTCACCGGCATTTCCGGCGTGGCGTTTGACGAAGCCGATGCGGACAAGTTATTTCTGGATATTGACGGACTACAAGTGCCGTTCATTTCCGTTGCCAAGCTGATTCAGAACAAAGTCGCCACCGGCAGGCCCAAGGATATTGATGACGCCGCCAGGCTGCGCAAACTCCTGAAGTCCTGAGAGGAGCTGAGTGGGGTCGGAGCGCGTGCCCCGACCCCTGATCCCATCCCGGCCGGCTGAACGCTGGCCCCACAAAAGTTTTGACACCACGGGGAAGCACCCACCATCGGAGAGGGATGTGGGGCCGGGTTCTGTGGGGCCGGGTTTACCCCGGCCATTCCCAACACCCTGGCCGGCTGAAGCGACCCACAGGATGTGGGAAATGCCGCGTGACGCCTACATGGATGTAGGCGGTAGAGCGACGCAGGATGCCAAAGCCGAGGACAGGATGTCCGGAGCGGCCGGCCCCACAAAATTTCCGACCCCATGGGGAAGCACCCAACATCAAAGACACTTGTGGGGCCGGGTTTACCCGGCCATGTTCAGGCCGGCATAAAGCCGGCCCCACATTTACACCACGACAAAATCTGCCGCAGTCAGACCATCCACGTCTGAAGCAATCACCGCGAACTGCACCGCCGCCCCACCGCCGATCCCATCCGCGTCATAGAACAGGGCGCCGGTGCTGGTGTTGTTTTTCAATACGTTCCAGGATCCGGTCGTGCGGCAGGACGGGTACAGTCTGCTGGGCGCGCGCCTGTCGTTCGAGACCCTCTCCCGGCGCTGGTATGGGGCCTTGTTCGCGAGCAATCTTCTGGACGAGTTATACGCCCAGACGATGATCCGGCAGGACCCCATCATCGGCAACCTGCGCTTCTGGGGCGCGCCGCGCACATACGGCATCCAGATCGGCGTGCGGTATTGACATGCGCCACTCGGCCGGCTGAAAGCCGGCCCCACAAGTTTACCCACAGTTCATCGCCACTCCTGTGGGGCCGGGTTTACCCGGCCATCTTCATACCCCGGCCGGCTGAAAGCCGGCGCCACAAGTTTACCCACAGTTCATCGCCACTCCTGTGGGGCCGGGTTTACCCGGCCAATGTCACTGACCGTTTGTATCCACTCCAGCCATTTCGCATCCCACAACGGATAAACTCGAATATCCGAGACCAACCCCGCGCGCAGCGGATTGGCGACTATATATCGCGCAACTGTCGGCAAATCTTCTTCGTGCCGCAGCGCATGATCGTAGTATCCGCGTTGCCAAATTTTTCCCGATACACCTTTGGCACGATGGATTGCCCGGGTCGAACGACCCTTCAGCTTGCGCATGACATTTGACAGGGTGGCGTCCCTCCCAAGCTGGATGAGCCAATGCAAATGATCCGGCATCAGCACCCATGCCATGGAATTCACCGCTCCGCACACGTGCAGCGCGCGCATTTCCCTGACCACCAGCCGGGCGACGATCAGGTCCGCGAACCATGGCGCCCGCCGTTCCGCGGTGGCCGTAACGAAGTAGAGCTGGTGTGGAATGGATACACGTCCTTTGCATAATTTGAAATATCCCATCCATTGCCTCCTTGCCTGGATTCTCCGGCCGGCTGAAAGCCGGCCCCACAAGTTTACCCACAGTTCATCGCCACTCCTGTGGGGCCGGGTTTACCCGGCCATCTTCATGCCCCGGCCGGCTGCAAGCCGGCCCCACAAGTTTACCCACAGTTCATCCGACCCACAGGACAATTGATCTCACTCCTCCATCGCATTGACGAGCTGGATGCCGTCTCGACGCGCGGTCGCCTGCCAGTAGTAGAACACCGGCACACCGGTGAGGATGATGATGAGACCGGGCCAGGTGATGGCCGGCTGGTAGATGAACAGCACGATCAGGATGATCGCGGCAAGAATGATGTACAGCGCCGGCACCCAGGGATAGCCCCAGGCCTTGTACGGCCGCGGAATGTCAGGCCGGCGGCGGCGCAACACGAACACGCCGAGGATCGTGAGGATGTAGAAGATGATCGCGGCGGACATCGTGTAGGTGAGCAGATCGCCGTACAGATTGCCGTAGCTCAGCGTGCCGTCGGCCGCGGTCTTCACCGTGCGCGGAAACACGAACACGGACGCCCAGGCGCCCTGATAGATCAATCCCCATGCCGGCACGCTATAGCGATTCAATTTCCCCACCGTGCGGAAGAACAGCCCGTCCCGGGCCATGGCGTAGTAGGCCCGCGCCCCGGACAGGATCAACCCGTTGTTGCAGCCGAAGGTCGCGATCAGGATCACAATCGCCATCAGCACTGCTCCGAAACCCGGGAACACGACCTCCGCCGTGGCCGAGGCCACGAGATCGCTCGGGATCTGCTGCATCGTCTCCAGCGGCAGCGTGGTCAGATACGCGACATTGGCCAGCAGATAGAGCCCGATGACCAGCATGGTGCCGAAGGCCAGCGACAGCGGCACGTTGCGCCGCGGCTCCTTCACTTCGCCGGCCGTGAACGTGATCATGTTCCAGGCATCGGCGGAGAACAGGGAATTGGTCTGCGCAACGCAGACGGCGATGAACAGGCCGAAGGGCACGGCCAGCGCCGTGATGGACGGCCCCACTTCCTGCAATGTGCCGCGCACCGTCCACAGATCGGAGAAGTTCACCGCCACCGCGTCCGCTTGCCAGCCGAGCGTCACGCCAAGCAAGACCAGCGCCACCAATGCGCCGATCTTCGCGAACGTGAACAGATTCTGCACCAGCCTGCCCCAGCGCAGGCCGTAGGTGCTGATCCAGGTCAGCACGATGATCACCAGCAGCGCCACCAGTTGCACCGCCGACAGCGACACGGCGTACATGGATCCCAGATGGATCGGTGCCACCAGGTAATTCGATTCGGACACCGATGGGATCAACACGCCCAGGTACCGGGCAAATCCGATGGCCACGGCCGCGATGGTGCCCGCCTGGATCACCGCGAAAAACGTCCATCCATACAGAAATCCCCACAGCGGGGACAGGGCTTCGCGCAAATAGATATATTGCCCACCCGCCTTGGGCATCATCGTCGCCAGCTCGCCGTAGCTCAGCGCCGCGGTGATGGTGAGCAACCCGGTGATGGCCCAGGCGACCAGCAACCAGCCGGGTGATCCAACCTGCCGGGCCATGTCCGCAGAGACGAGAAATATGCCGGAGCCGATCATGGAGCCGGCCACGATCATCGTGGAATCCAGCAGGCCGAGCCCGCGGACGAGTCTGGGTTCGTCAGTCATCGTCAAACGCCGTCACGCATACCCCATTCTGGGTATGCGCTGCGTACAGCAAACCGTCAGTGTTGGATTGTGCGCAGAGGTTGCCATGGCAATCCACCGCAATCATGCCACCCTTGCCGCCGAGGATCGTCACGCGCTGATGGATAACCTCGTTCATCGCCTCCCTCAACGCAAGTCCTTTCAGCTCCATCAGTGCGCAGACCCGGTACGCGGCCACCGATCGGATGAAAAATTCGCCCTGGCCCGTGGCGGACACACCGCACCAACGGCTGTCTGCATAGGTACCGGCTCCGATCAGCGGAGAATCCCCGACCCGCCCCGGAAGTTTGTTCAAGGTTCCGCCGGTGGAGGTGCCGGCGACAATCCGGCCATTGCGATCGCGCACTACACAACCCACGGTGCCGAACGTGCGGCCGGCCCCTTCCCGCGATCTCTGCGAGGGCGGCGCTGCATTCTGCAAGTTGCGCAGCCGCTCGCGCATGGCCGGCGTGACGAACCACGCCGGGCCGGCCTGCTCGATCCCCTGTTCCCGGGCAAACCGATCCGCGCCTTCGCCCTGCAGCAACACATGGCCGGATCGCTCCAGCACGGCGCGGGCGGCGCGGATGGGATTGCGCGCAGTCGCCACACCCGCGACCGCACCGGCGCCCAGATCATCTCCGCGCATGATCGCGGCGTCGAGCTCGACGTTGCCCTCGGCGGTCAGTGCCGAACCGCGGCCGGCATCGAACTCGGGACTGTCTTCGAGCATGACGATGGCGGCCTCCACTGCGTCCACGCCGCTGCCGTCCCTGTTCAGAATCTCCCCTGCCGCCCGCGCGGAGGCCGCGAGGGTCTTTTTGATCTTCGTCACGACCGCTTCGTTGCGGCGCCGCTCCGCCGACAGAAACCCGCCATGGACGATCACGGCCCAGCCCGCGGATCCTCCCTCGACATGGCATCCTGCCGGCATGGGATCAATCGCTGTTGTAATCCGGGATCCCGGCGGTGATTTCTTCGTTGCGCCGGGCAACCTCGCGGCGCATGTCGCGACGCATCGCCGCCGCCTCGTATAACTTGCGCTCGAACGTGGTGCTGATTTCCAGCGGCGGCGCCGGGATCGGTTTGCCGTCCTCGCCCATGGCCACCATCGTGAAGTAACAGGAGTTTGTGTGGCGCCGGGTCTTGCTGCGCAGATCCTCCGCCATCACCCTGACTCCGACCTCCATGGACGATTTGCCGACATAGTTCACATTGGCCCGGAACGTCACGAGTTCGCCGACGCGGATCGGCTCCTTGAACGCAACCTGATCCAGCGACACTGTGACGACATAACTCTTGCAATAACGCGCCGCGCAGGCATAGGCCACCTGGTCGAGCAGCTTCAGCAATGCGCCGCCGTGCACGTTGCCGGCGAAGTTTGCCATCTCCGGCGTCATCAGCACGGTCATGTGCAGGGACTTTTCCTGAACTTCCATGGACCTCCTCCTGATTAAGCCGAGTGGGGTCTGACCCCATTCGGGGTCAGACCCCCTGCTCAGAGCTCCTGTTCAGATTCTTACCACTCGAGTGCACAGCGCGCCGCCCGGGAGCAGTTCCAGCACCCGGAATCCCGGCGCCAGCGGATCCACCGCGTACTCACCGCTGCCCGGCGCGAATTGTACACAGGTGGAGGGCGTGCCCAGCAGCGGAATGCCGTTGCGCTCCATGCTGAACTCCTGATGAATGTGCCCCCAGACCATGCCGCGCACATTATTATATGCATCGGTGACGTTGAGTAATTCGGGGCCGTTGTCCAGGCCCATGGCATCCATCCACGGGCTGCCGACGGGCACGGGCTGGTGATGCAGGCAGATCAATACCGGCGTCTCCCCCGCCGCGGACAATTCCGAACCTGCAAACGCCAGTTCTTCCGGCGAAAATCGGCCGCGATCGCTGCCGGCCAGCCAGTCATTCAACATCAGCACGCGCCAGCTGCCGAAATCCATGATACGCGAGGTGCTGACCGCGCCTGCGTTCATCAGGCGCGCCATCATCACCGGGTCGTCGTGATTTCCGGCCAGGCACACCACCGGGCAATTGCGATCACGGAGCAACGCGAGCAGTCGCGCGTACGCTTCCGGGATGGGGATGTCCACCAGATCGCCGGTCAGCACCACGCAATCCGGGCGCTCCGGTTGTGCGTCCACGGCGTCCAGCACCGCGGCCAGCGTGGCCGCGGTGTCTACGCCCTCAAATACCGTCGGCCCGGGATCGCAGGCGATGTGCGTGTCGGTGATTTGAACCAGCCGGATGCGCGCCGGGTCCCGGGGATGTACACGCAGTGCATGCGTCATTGAGCTGGGTGGGGTCTGACCCCGTTCGGGGTCAGACCCCCGCGTCGGCCCCGGATCGCAGGCGATGTGCGTGTCGGTGATTTGAACCAGCCGGATGCGCGCCGGGTCCCGGGGCTTCACATCCAGAGCTGGCTGGGGTCTGACCCCATTCGGGGTCAGACCCCTGTTTCGCGTCATAGTTTTGCCGCATGGTGCCGCATGGGGTCTGACCCCATTCGGGGCCAGACCCCTGCGTTTCGCTTACGGATCCTCGTTCAGAAGGCTCTCGTTCAGATCGATGTGATAATGGTCATCGTGTCCAAGGAGCGGCTTGATCGTCGAGCTGAGCGTTGCACCCGCATCGAGTTCCAGAAGTACGGTGTTATCCGCTGCGGTGATTTTTCCGTCCCGGATCAGGCCCCAGGCCCAGCCACTCGGAAGCGGGTCATGGGGACGGCCAATGATGGTGAATACCTCGCCGACAATGGGATTGCTCGCCAGATTGGCCAGACCGGTCCGCTGGTCGAGGATCCATTGCCTCAGCTCCTCCGTCGCAGCCTCATCCCCCAGCACGGCATTGGTCGCCAGTTCCTCCGCCGCCAGATAGTTCAGCAAACCGAAGGGATCATCAGTCCCGGCACTGTAAAGTACGTCGCCAAAATGGAAGATGTCTATGTCGGTTCCGGATTTGTGGCCCGCATGCCCGATGTTTCGACCATGCTCCCCCGAAATGTCGTTTATCCGAGTGATCAGCGACCCGTACGTTTCCAGCCACTCGAATGTTCCCTTCGAGGCCCAGTCATCACCGCCGACATCCCGCTTTCCGCCGTAGCGGAGAATACCATCGGGCATGCGCCACAGCGCCTTTTCAGAGCCGCTGTAGAGCGTGGCGCTCGCCGGCTCACCGTTCACGGTTGCCTCAAACTGGAATTCATACTTGATGTTGTGCGCCTCAGGCGGCGTTCCATTCACCGGTGAGGTCCTGGGGTTGTCGCCGCCAAAGGTAACCGGCACCCGAAACTCCCTGGGCCCGTAACCCGCCGTAATGGGTTTTCCGCTGAACGCTGTTTTGCCCAGCGTATCGCCTGCCCCCAGCAACAGTTTGACCGTGACATTGGTGATGTCCGCGGCCTTGACACCGGCCGGAGATATGATCTTGAAATCGTACCACTTGTGAAAGTGGTTCGAACTCAGCCGGCGCGGCACGCTGAAGAAGGTTCCATCCTTGTCCGATCCGGGCATAATCAACTGGATGTTCAACTCCTGGCCGGCCACCGCGAGCGTCGCGTCCACATAGGTCGGCAGGATGTCGTCGCCGATATTCGTTGCCGACCCCGTCACCGTGATCGCCGCGTCCTGATCAACGGTGAGCAGCGAGACGTCCAGTGACTCCTTGATTAGCCCGGTGGATCCGGTGGGATCCCAGAAGGGTTCCAGGCTCACCTGCGAATTCACGTTCCGTGATATGGAAAACAGCCGCGTCCCGTCGTTGGCAACAACGGCGAGGTCCCAGACATCGTTAAATATACTTTGCGAAAGCACGAATTCCGGATATTCGGTGGTGATGACCTGGTAGGTCAGTTCCAGTTTTTTCGTACCCATGGGCACCAGCAGTGTCGCCGTGTCCTGGACGCGCTGGTCCTCGAAATCGGCCGCCGCGCTGATCGTGACCTGCGCCGTCGCCGCGGCCACCAGTCCCTGCGGCGGTGCCCGCGGCACATCCGGCGCCTTCGCGCTTTTTCTCCTGCGCTGCATTTCCATGGGCCGCGGTTTCAGCAACGCGGGCGCGCTGATGATCGAAAACGGCGGCACGCCATTGACATAATCTTCCGGACCCAGCAGCGTGATCTCCAACTGCGTCGCGCCCGTGACAAAAAGCGCGCCGCTGCTGCTGTAAGTGACTTCTCCTTCCTGGTGCTCCAGTTCGAATGCGACGTTTCCCGCGGGCACGCCGGTGAGCGTGAAGCTGCCGTCCGCCGCGGTGGCGGCGAACGCCTCGACCTTGGTCCCGAGAACGCGAAACAGGATCTCAGCGCCCTGCGTGGACAGCTCGGGATTGGATGGCGGCGCAACCACCTGGCCGGAGAGCGAATAACGACCGACACGGAAGGAGAGTGTCCCGTCCAATGACGTACCGTTGGCGGTGCTCGCGGAGACATGCAGGATCTGCTCGCCGTCCACGCCGAGAATATCGCCAAGGTAGGCTTCCGAAACGGTTCGGATCTCGCCGTTGCCGAGTATTTCAAAGCGATCCGTGACATCCACGGTCGTCCCGGTCTGCACCTGTTCCACACTGGCGTTTCCCAGTTGAGTCGGCACCAGCGCGCTGCCGGAGGAGTTCCTGAAAGTCACGCTCAACTCGGATGTCGAGGCGGGAACCACCGGGGAAAGATCACCGGTCAGGCGATGATCCAGCGCCACGGCCAGGCCCGCTCCGGTCATCAGCAGCTTGACCGTCTTGGTCGTGTCCCGGCGGATGGTTACCAGCTTTCCCGCCCCGGCCAGGTAGGGGTCGAAGGCAGTCACGCGATGTTTGCCTGCCGTAGCCTGGAAATCCAGCACGCCGTTATCCAGCGTCTCGCCGACGAGCTCATTGTCCAGATAGACGGGGATCCCGGCGGCCGCGGGATTCTTCTTGCCTTCGTAAAACGTCTGCACGGAAATCGTCCCGGTTCCGGAGTGTTCCACGGATATGCTGACATCAATGGCGGACAGCGGTCGCGCGCCGCTTTGCAATGCAGCGGTCAATTTTTTCCGTTTCAGGGAGGCAACCTGGACGTCGCTGGGCAATTCCATGAACTCGGTCGCGCTGGCTGCCGCCTTGCCGAACAGGACGATGGAACCCGTGACCGTATCTTTCGCCAGGGTTTCGCTTGGAGTGACGATCAGCGTCAGCGTCAGGGTCTGGCCGTTCGCGAGACTTTCTACGCCTCCATACTCGATTGTGGCGAATTTTGCGATGCTCTTGCTGAGCAGCACCTGGAAGTTGCTGATGGCAAGATTTGCCGTAATGGTGTTGGTCCGGGACACCGTCTGGCCGGCATTGGCGTTTACGTTCCATTCTGCCTGCGCCCAGTCCACGGCGTTGGCGGCATGCGCCGGCGTGGATACCAGAGTCACAAAGGAGAGGCAGAATATTGCGGTCACCGCAAGATACTGCGGAAGCATGAGTTTGCGAATATTTAGCATGACAGCCTCCGGACAGCTCAATAAATCAATAGCTTACCAATTGGGGTCTGACCCCATTTGGAGTTACTTTACACCCTATTGATCCAGCAGGAATTCCCGGATTGCCTCCAGGATTGACGATGCTGCCCGCTCATTCACGCGCGGATTCCTGCCGGTGTCAGCTTCCACCTTGTCGTTCACTCCGTCGCCGTCAGTGTCGCTGTCGTTTGGCGCAGTGCCGAGCTGGAATTCCTCAAAATTGGTCAGGCCGTCGGCATCGCCGTCCAGGTCGCGGTCCTGGTCGCTCAATGGATTCAGCCCGTTATCGCCCTCATAGCCATCGGCCATGCCATCCCCATCGGAGTCCGGTGCATTCACCAGCGTTCCCAGTTGCGACTCCTCGAAATTCGTGAGCCCGTCCGAATCGAGATCCAGATCTCTGTCAGCGCCATTCAGCGGGTCAAGGCCATGTTGAATTTCATAGTCGTCCAGCATCCCGTCGCCGTCATCATCCACGTCACTGACATTGCCCGTCCCGTCACCGTCCGTGTCCAGTTCGAAATTGACGGTCAGCGCGACGTCCTGGGTCACGGTGAAGGCACAGGCGGCGGACGCGGATGAGCAGAGATCGGAGCCACCCCACGCCGCAAAGACGGAATATGGGTCGGCCACCGCCGTCAGCGTCACCAAAGAATCCTGCGGAAAACTTTCCGAACAATCGTCGCCACAGACGATCCCCGCCGGCACCGACTGAACGAGGCCGGTTCCCGTCGCCGCCGGATCCTTTGCCACGGAGACATTGAATCCGATCGGCGCGGTATAGGCGCCCCGGCGATAGATCATGCCGAAGTCTCCGTCGCTCAACCACAGACTCTGCCCCCCGCTCAGCGTGATCCTGTCGCTCTGCACGGCCTGGCTATATAAAGAGGATCCGGTCGCCGCGCCGGCGTCGGGTTTCGAGAACACAATCGCCCCATCGTCCCCCGTATACCCGGGAACCGAGTAGGAGTAACCGGGAATGGCCGCAATCAGGCCGACCTGGCCGGTAAACAGATCGCCGGCGTAGGCATTCGCCTGGGAGATCCCGGACTGGAAGGCATCGAAAGTCAGGAACCGATCGCTGGTCTGCGACAACGCCGGAAAGCCGGTATCCAGTCCCTGGATGGGCGCCACGATCATGCGGATCTGCGACGTGGAAAGTTCCACGGCGTAAATGCTCCATAGCCCCAGTGCCGATCCGCCGGTATAGGTGACCTCGTTGAATGCGTCGTAGATGAGCGACTTTCCGTCCCGGCTGAAGTCCATCGCGTCCGCCGTCACGACGTTTATCGTGCCGCCGTCAATTGCCGGCGCTTGCAGCTTGATGGTTCGATCATTGCTGCTATCGGCGAGATCCACGAATTCGATCTTGTTTTCGGGGAACCCCTGCGCGTCCAGCAGCACAAATGCAAACTGCTCTCCGCTGGGGGAAACCGCAACGGAAAATACCAGGCCCGGCAACCCCAGGCACGATTCGACTTCACTCACGCCGGCATTGGTGTTGATTGCGCAGAGATCGTTGATGGAATCCACAAACCAGGCGAGGGCCCCGTCGCCGGTGACGCTCGGGCGCGTAAATGCAACGGTGCCGCCGCTCAGAAATACCCCGACCGGACCGTCGTTCAAGGCCGTTTCCCGGCGCCCGAGGAAGAAACCGCCGTAAAACGAGTCGTAAAAAACGAACGCCGTGGAATCGGGGCTGCTTATGGGCGGCTGAGTCGGCGGCGGCGGTGTCGGGGGCGCAGCGAAGATTTCCACCGCGTCGAATGCCGCGGCGGTCGTGTTCGCCTGGACCGATCCCGCGCCGAACAGTTCTTCGGCCGCCGCGACGGCATTCAACCGCGCATCCACAAAGTCGGCATCCGGAAACAGCTTGGTGGTCAGGGCCCGATAAAATATTTTGGCTGCATCGAGCGTGCCGATGGCGCCGGGGAGTCCTTCCGCCAGCAGGTAGAACGCATGATTGACTATGCTGCTGTTGAGATGCACGCCGCCGTTATCCTGCGTCGTGTTGATGTACCCGCTCATGCTTGATGGGCAGGGAACGCCGAGGCAGTCCACGCTGCCCGGATTTTTCATGTTCCGAAATACCTGGCCGACGTCCTCCCCCACCTTCCAGTCTGCATCGCCCTGCGTACGCGTTTCCACCATCACGCCGAATATGTCCGCAAGCGACTCGTTCAGCGCGCCGGACTGGCCCTGATAGATCAGATCTGCGGTCGAACTGATCACGGCGTGGGTCATTTCGTGGGCCACCACGTCGAGCGCGCCGGCATAGATCCGCTTGTCGCCAAAGGCCATGATTTGATTGCTTGCATCCCAGAACGCGTTGTCGAAATCGAGCCCGAGTCGCACCAATGCCTGCATGTTCGCGCCCTGCCCGTCAATGGAATTCCTGGCATGTCTTTCGAGGTAGTAGTCATAGGTCTCCGCCAGCGCCCAGGCCGCGCTCACCGCATCGGCCAGCCATCCGGAGTTCGGATTGGCGGATACCACGTCGGATAGCGGTGTCGGGTAGGACTGGGGATCAGAAGTCGCCGGCTTGTTCTTGGCATCCAGCACGATGATGCCGCCGATGGTCTGTGACGGGTTCGGAGGCGTGGACGACGGGTTGTACATCGTCTTGCTGGTGTCAACCATATAGTAGCTGGCGCCGGACTGCCAGACATCGAGAGCACGGCTGATGCCGAACAGATCGAGTCCCGATCCCTGGACATTTGCATTCATGATCCGGTTGAACTTCCTCAGCACGTTGCCGTGCATGGCATCCACGATTACCACCCAGCTCTCGCTGACGGAGACATCCACTTGGGTCTTCCAGGCTAGCCGGTAGGGCGCATCCCGCGGCGCAAACACGATGAGTTCGGGTGCGGCCACCCCGGCGTGTTCGTCCGCAGTGACTTCGCTGCGCGCCAGTGCCATCGCCCGCCCCTGGTCCACGGCCGGCCGATCCAGCAGTTTCCGCGGAATGACCCGGTGGGCGCCCGCCATGAGGTCCACGTGCCCCTGCCCGTCCAGTTGCACCAGCAGCCCCGACGGCCAGACCCGCAATCCCCTGTGCCGTTGCTCGAAGCGGACCTGGGTGCGCCCGAGCTCATCCTGACCCTGGCCAAGAAAGCGGTACTCCTGATCCGGATCGCCCACGCCGATTACGTTCCGGTACTTGCGCAGAAACTGCTCGGCGGTGGCCCGTGAGCTGGGCAGGCCTTCCTGGAGCTTGATGCCCCGGATCTGACGCGGGGTCCCGGTGCGGGAATCCATGCGCACTTCCAGGGGGCGGAGCAAAGGCGAAATCTGTTGTGCCGCGATACTTCTTGTCCGCTGCACCGATTTGATGCCGCCGCGGGCCGTGCTCCTTGCCGCCTGGGCACCGGGTGCTGATGTTGCGCGCCATTGCGCGATCCAGGTCTTGAGCTGAACTATCCGGGGATCCGCGGCTCGACCGGAGGCCGGCGCGGTTGCATGGATCGCGGGCGCACTGGACGCGGGGATCAGCTTGACCTGGGTCTGGGCGCCTTGGGTCTGCGCGGCCGATGCCGCCGGCAATCCTGCCAGAACGAGAACACTCCAAACACACTGCCGTCGCAGCGTATTAACGCGGGGGTTTGCGGAGCGCATCTTGTTGTAGTTCTTATGCACCCGTTTCGCCGGTTACATTCGGCGCACCTCCTTCTAATCCGCGATCTCGACCCGGGTCGCCTTCGGCACGCCGCCTTTCCACGCGTAACACCCGCTCATGCCGAAGCCGACGTTTTTCTGCAGCGAATACGCCGTAAGCGCCGCACTCAGCATGGCCTTCTTGTCCGGGGCGTCTTTCCAGTCAATGACAATATGACTGTATTGAAACTGCCCGCCGCAATTCAGTTCATTCAGGTATTCCGGGGAAAACTGGACGACGGCGTAGGTGGCGTAAGTAGTGATGGCGGTAATTGACGCTGCCGGCGGTGACGGCGTCGAATCTTTGACGGCCAATGCCGGAAAACTCGCAAATGCCGATACCAACGACGCCACGACCCATCCCCCGAAACTCTTTGCGGTTTTCATATTCGACCTCCAGCGCATGGTCAAGAAAGTATAGCGTTAATCTCCTCCTACACCACCAGCTCGTTCAGCCCCAATATCGCCACCAGCACCGACATGATGATCAGCGCAATCAGACCGCCGAGTCCGAGGATCAGGACCGGCTCCAGCAACGCCAGCGCCCGCTTGATCGCGATGCGCACATTCCCGTCGTAGATCTCGGACGTTTTGAGCAACATCTGATCCAGTTGGCCGCTCTCCTCACCCACTTCCATCAACTGCACCGCGAGCGGCGGAAACAGTCCCGACTTGCGCAGCGGGCCGGTGAGCGGCAGGCCCTGTTCCAGGCTGGCGCCCATGTCCTCGACCACGGCGGCCAGCGCGCGGTTCCTGACCACGTCGCCCGCGAGACGGATGCCGGTCAGGATCGGAACGCCGCTGCCCAGCAGGATCCCCAGTGTGCGCGTAAACCGCGCCGTCTCGAACTCCCGGATCACGGTGCCGATGAGCGGCAGCCGGAGACAGGCCAGGTCCCAGCGCAAGCGCGGCGCCGGTTGTTCAAGCCGCTTCTTCACGATCCACCCGAGCACAACCAGTCCCGCAAGCAGCGGCAGCCAGGCGTCGCGGGCGATCCCTGCGGCACCAAACACGAGCCGGGTCAGTAACGGCAGTGTTGCGCCGGCGTCCTCGAACAACGGAATGAACTGCGGCACCACGAACACCATGATCGCCGCGAGAGAACACAGCGCCACGACGCACAGGAGTGCGGGATATATCAGCGCCGTCTGGACCGCGGAGCGCAATTCCTGCGACTGTTCCAGGTAGGTGGCCAGGCGATCGATGACCGGGGGCAGTTCACCGGCAGCCTCGCCCGCGCGGATCAGGTTCACATGCAGCGCAGTGAAATGACGGGGATGCTGCGCCAGCGCTTCGGAAAGCGATGCGCCACGCTGCACGCTGTCCTGGATCTCCTGGATCAGGCGTTGCAGGGGCGGCGACTGCACGACTCTCGCCAATGTGATGAGCGCTTCATCCAGCGCCAGACCGGCCTGCAACAGCGTCCCCAACTGCCGCGTCAGGGCGATGATATCCCCGCGCGAAATCAGGCGGGGTCTGACCCCGAATGGGGTCAGACCCCATTTCCACGTTGCAATACCCGGGTCCGCGCTGATGGGCAGGTGCCCCTGATCGCGCAGTTGCGCCACCGCGGCGTCCCGGGAGTCAGCCTCGATCTCCCCCTGTACCACCTGGCCGCCGGGCGCGACGGCCTTGTAGCGAAACTGCGTCATCGCCCGCTCACTCCTGCGTCACCCGGGTGACTTCCTCGATGGTGGTGATGCCGCGCAGGGCCTTGCGCAGTCCATCCGCTTTCATCGGCAGCATGCCTGCCGCGATCGCCGCCTGCTGGATCGTGGCCCCGTCGGCGCGGGAGAGGATCAGCCGCCGCAGCGCTTCCGAAAGCACGAGCAGCTCGGAAATGACCGTGCGCCCCAGGTAGCCCGTCCCGGCGCACGTCGCACAACCCTGTGCACGATACAAGGTCAATGTTTCGCCTGCCCCATGCTGATCCAGCTCGAGTTCCCGGATCAGCGCGGGCACCGGCTGGTAGGGTTCGCGGCACACCGTACACAGCGTGCGCACCAGTCGCTGGGCCAGGATGCTGTTCAGCGTGGAGGTGAGAAGATAATCCTCGACCCCCATGTCCAGCAGCCTTGTGACGGAACTGCCGGCGTCATTGGTGTGCAGCGTGGAGAAGACCAGGTGTCCGGTGAGGGCGGATTGCACCGCGATGCGCGCCGTTTCCAGATCGCGCATCTCCCCGATCATGATGATGTCCGGGTCCTGGCGCACGATGGCGCGCAGCGCGTTGGCGAAACTGAGCCCGATCTTCGGCTTGACCTGGATCTGGTTGATCCCCGGCAACTGATATTCCACCGGGTCTTCGACGGTGAATATCTTGCGCTCGGGCGTGTTCAGGATCTCCAGCGCGGCATAGAGCGTGGTTGTCTTGCCGCTGCCGGTGGGGCCGGTGACCAGGATGATGCCGTGGGACGCCGACAGTCCGTGTTTCAGTTGCGCGGCGATCTCCGCCTCAAACCCCAAGGTATCCAGATCGAGCGCCACGCTTTCCTTGTCCAGGATCCGCAGCGCGAGGCTTTCGCCGTGCACCGTGGGGATCGTCGCCACGCGCAGGTCCACAAGCTTTCCCTGCGCCCGCAACTGGATGCGCCCATCCTGGGGCAGGCGCCGCTCGGCGATGTTCATCTTCGCCATCAGTTTGACCAGCGAGATGACCTTGACCGCGGAGCGCACCGGCGGCGATTCGGCGCCCTGGAGCACGCCGTCAATGCGATAGCGGACCTTGAGTTCGTTCTCGAACGGCTCGATGTGAATGTCGGAAGCGCGCAGCTCCAGCGCCCGGTTCAGGATCAGATTCACGAGCCGCACCACCGGCGCGTCGGCGGCAAAATCCAGGGCGTGTTCACCGGAACCTGCCTGCGCCGCGCCGTCACCCGACTCGATCTCCTCCACGAGGTTTTCCATGGCCGACTGTCCGTCGCCGTAGAAGCGGTTCAGCAGCTCCTCGATCCGCGACAGCGTCGCGATACGAAGCTCCGGTTCCAGACCGGTTGCCAGCCGGATCGCGTGCAGGCTGAAACTATCCTCGGGATCGGCGACGGCCAGGAGCAGGCGCTCGCCGGCCCGGCCGAGGGGTACCATGCGGGATTCCTTCAGGAAACGTAGGGATATTTCGCCGCGGTCGGCAGATGCGACCGGGATCTCGGTTTCGGCGAGAAGCGGCAAATTGTAGACCTCAGCGTACGCGGCGGCGAGATCGCGGTCGGAAATCATCCCAAGACGCACCAGTTGCGGTCCGACACCCTTCACGGATGCAGTGTCGGAGCCGAATTTTGATTGCGCATCGCCTTCTACGAGTTTCCCCAATTCAATAAGGTACGCAATGACGTCCCTGCCAGTAGGCGCGGCCTGAAATTTCTTAGGATTCGCGAGCATTGGAAAACGCTACTGGGCCAGAAGCCGCTCGGGCGCTGCTATTGTTTCTGCTCCCTCTTCTCCTAAACACACAATCAGTCATTCTCGATTATGTCATCAATGATTTGAATGAGCGCAGCCTCATTTACTGATGGATTACGCCCCATATCGAATTCGACTTTGTCATCTACTCCATCATGATCGGAATCGGCGTTGTTCGGCGCGGTACCAAGTTCAGCTTCCTCAATGTTGGTCAGACCATCCGCATCGTAATCCAGCCCAGCGTCTGAAGCATCGAATGGATCCAGGCCATACTTGGTTTCATACTCATCAGACATTCCGTCGTTGTCGTCGTCCGGGTCACAGGCGTCTCCGAAAAGGTCGCCATCATTATTCTCCTGCGCTGCATTGGCGGTTTCAGGGCAATTATCAGAACCATCCAGGATGCCATCTCCATCGGCATCATCTGAGTTATAGGTAAACGTCACAAGCACTTGCCCGCCCAGAATGTCATCTTGAGTCATTGTCAGCACATTTGGTCCCTCGATGACCGCGTCAGTTACATCCACAGTGAAATGACCAGTAAATTGCCCGGGCTGACCGAAAATCGAGTTATTTCCTTTAATTACCTTCAAGTTGGCTGGATGCAGTTCGTTATCCCACACATCCAGATCGATAAGTTCCAGTGACGTGGGATTTACGCCGTAGGGGACGTCTATCTGCACAGTTTGCGGCGACCAGCGGTCATATAGTTCATAACTACTCGGATTTGATAGTATTCGGCCGGCAATCGTTCCGATTTGCTGCTGTGGCACCGATACATTGAATGGGCGAGATATTACCGTTTCATCATTGGAGTTCAATATGAGTAGAGTCGTTACGCCAGAAACGATATCGGAGACCCACATAAATCCGTCACTGTCTGAGAAGAGAAATGTTCGCTCTCCCGAGATCTGCACCGGCCCCTTGGCCACAATACCGTCCGAACCGATAATCACATAATAATGCGTGCTAACCTGCCCGCCGGTCTGGGCTTTATGCACATAAGATATCCAAACTTTCCCATCCTGATCGGCAAGAATCGAACGAAGCTGGTACTCGTCATTCATGTCGACGGTATCCGAAAGCAAATTCGGCGATAGCGAAGTCGTATCTATTACCAGTTCCCCTAAGCGGCTCCGAATCTGATATTTGATTTCCTGACGGTCTTTTCGCGTTGCCGTTTCCCAGCTACGCTCCCACACCAAGATCACATTCTCTCCAGAGGGATATGCCTCGTACACGTTCAAATTCGCGCCGTTGGGGTTCTGATTCGTGTTGAATACTGTCTTGGGAAGTATTTCATTCCCATTTTCGTCCAGGATCAGGAACCAAGCGTCAAAAGGCGAGGTCGCGACAGTACCTTGCTTGCCAGTTATCCATAATGAATCTCCATTCATTTGACGTGGCAGAGATATCTCGACTTGGCCTTCATAACTTCCATCTGTCGAACTCAAGGCGTTTCCTGCGCTATCGAAGGATTGGAATCCAAATCTGGTTTCCTGACTCGTCCCTGATTCGCTGTAACTTGTCGTTCGGTCCTCCCAGAGAAAATTTGCGTTGGAACCCGACTTCAGAATTTGGGTTTCGAAGAAAGTTGTATACGTTCCACTAGTTTCGCTGGTGCAGTCTCCCGGCAAAAAGCGAAGTGTCTTAACATTAGAAACGATTCCGGATGGATCCACAGTATCCATCAGCAGCCAGTTGTCATAGGCACAGGCGTCGCCCAGCCCTTTATAGCGACTCCTTTTTGTCGCTCTCCATAACCGAAAATCGTCTTGCAAATAGAGATCGCTGGCCGCTCCGACGTCCGGAAATCCAGGTGGCACAGCAACCGCCTTTTGCCAGCCAAAAAATTTAATCTTTCCCCACACAATGTCATATTGCACCGCTGTGCCTGGGACAATTCCCTCCGGCAACGTAACCAGCCAGCCGGTTTCCGCATCAGTGATCCGCGTAGTAAGACCCAATTCTGCGGCAACCATCGAATGGGCACCTACTGGAATCTCGCTTCCCGGCAAGTGAATTCGAACGGGGACAAGTTCTGGATCGTCAGTGCCAGAATGTTCGGGCACCAGGACAAAGGAATTGGCCACATTTGACGCTCCCAACGGCATCTCGAGCGTGACTCTGCTCGCCCAAACGCTCTCTTTCCGCCGCTCAACAGATACTACCTTTGGCGCAGTATTGACTACAAATGTGTAAGTGGTCGGTGTCTGATTGATGTTTCCGGCTTCGTCTTTTGCCCGAACCTGGAACGTGTATGCGCCATTTGCCAACTGATAGGTTTTTGACGTATCACTGGACCATGGTGACCAGTCCACATCAACGTTGCTGAGCATGTACTGAAATTGGATATCTCCAGGGCTATCATCCTGACCAGACCATGCGAATGACACTGCGGAAATGTCGCCGACCTTCGGTGGAACAGAAGTTAACGTCGTGAGCGGAGAGGAATAGTCGAAGGCGTAGGCTATTATCTGCTTATTCGTTTGATTGCTCGTCAGGTTACTGAATACAAGATTAGAGGGGCTGAAGGCATAACCGTTGGCGGTTGCAGATACGGTCACCGACACTCCTCCTTTGACGGGCGAAAAGGAGAAACTTCCGTCCGTAGATTGCTGTGTAAGCGTCCCTTGTTCCGGGCTTGTCAACGTCAATGTGACGCCGCCGGGAACTGGCGAATCGTCCTTCTGCAGTACTGTGCCGCTGATCGTGTAGTCCTGAGGCGTGTAATCGAAATACGCCTTTAGCGTAAGCTCGGTTGTATTCGTCCCCAGTGTGTACGACTCCACGCTGCTATGCGTGTTGTCGGGGACCGCGTTTCCGTTGTCAAAGGCTTCCCATCTATCGAATTCATAATTCGCACTTCCTGTTGATGCCTGAACCCATATCTGCGAGCCCGGGGCAACGATGATGGGCGCAAGAATCTTGCCGGTAATAGGCACGTCAGCCAAAGACACAAGATTGACATCGGAGAACCGTATTTCCAGAGCCTCCGAGATATGTGGGCTATGTACCTCGATGTTGATCGGAACCTCACCATCTGCGAACACTGATGGCCCAGCCCGCCAACTCGTCGTAGCCGTCTGCCCTTTATTGTTTGCGAACGAGAAGAGATGTGAATACGACCCAACTGGCAATTCGGTTGCGTAAGAATAGGTGCCATTCGCGACGGAACCGCTTACGTGTACCAATTGCCCTTCACGGCCACCGGAAATGAATACAATGCTGTGCGATGAAAGTGGTGGATCACCGTCGGGATCATAATAATCCACAAGAAACTCAAACGACGTTGCGTCAGTACCTGAAGAAGGCTCTACACGGGGGTTACTCAGCGTGGGCGGCTGGTTGGTCCCGCCACTTCCGCCACTAAATGCCGCGGACACATTTTTGTCTGTGCTCATTGTGACAATACAGATGTTGGTCGATGACTGGCATCCACTCCATCCCGTGAAGCTAGTGGAAGGTGTGGCGGTTAGAGTTACCAGCGTGTCGACTGTGAATTCAAATTCACATGCACCACCACTGCTACCACAATTAATGCCAGCCGGCGTGCTTGTAACTGTGCCGGGCGAGTTTGCGCTTACAGTGAGGGTAGAATGAGTTTCATCCCAAAAGAGCTTATAGAGTTCCCTCGTTACCTGGAACGCCAGCGGCATTAGTATGTCTGCGACGTTATGGCATTCGTTGGCAACAGTCGGAGGGTCGATACTACAATCTTTCAAGTCGCTGAAATCCAAATCTGGATGTACTCGACGAATTCCATCATCTATTTCGCCTTTTTCATCATCACTGTCAAAATTATCTGCGATCTCCGCTGTAAACCAGAATAATCGGTATAACTTGGTTCTTGCCTCCCACTCATCCTGCGCGGTTGCAAAGTTTGTTCCAGTCCAGCGAGTATTATCGGCACCAAATTGCGGTCCAGAAGTTACAGTTGAATAACTCGCATAGAGTGTTGTATCTGCTAGCTGAGCATTGGTCGACAAAGCATCAAGGTAGGTATATTCGTGGTAGTGATCTCCCATGTAATCTTCATATGTATCAGGATTGATAATTTCAATATGACCGTCTGCATGAGCGTGGGCCGGAACTGTCATATCCGTCAGATAGTGCGCCACTCGACCAAGATAATAATAGGCCAGCCCGGGTTTTCCGTTCCTGTAGTTCGTAACCCCCTGATCGAAGTATGCCTTTGCCATTTCATACGGCGTATTGACCGAATTGCAATCGGATACCAGCCCACCTGTTAATGGTCCGTCGTTACTATTGCCGTCATTAGCTGGTCTGTACCATAGATGGTTTGTAAAAATGCAAGCGCCTGCCAATTCATGATCTATTATTGGAATATCGTCCGTACCGTTGTAGAACACGTCTCCATGGCCATCCAGATTTTCTAACGCAAAAAGGTCTTCCTCGTGAATTCCTTCAATAATGTCGTCGCCCGGTTCGTCACAGGGGCCCACGGAGCCGATGTCACTGTCTGAGTCAGAAGTTATTCCTCCCTCGACAGGGTTTGGACATTGCCCTTCAATGTCTCCTACATAATAGTCAGATTCGTCGTAAGCGGACCACGGCACGCCTGGACTACTTGGATCGCTGGGTGTCCATGTACTCGGTGGATTTATGCCACCAAATGACCCTGTGTATGTGACAACCTCCGTTTCAAACGGAAACAAACCGACGGTATACGCCGCCCTGTTACCGATATATTTCCCTATCTCGGTCTTCATTGCGGTCGGCGGAAGAAGATTCCACGCTTCACCAGCTATATATTGGTGCGTCGGCTGCTTGGGAGACGATTTATACTTTAAAGTGACTTTCCCCAGTTTATTGAAAAAGACAAATTCACGCGTGGCACTGTTGTCGTCAGTATCCCTTTCTCCTTTTACTGCAGTCAGCAAAGCCATAATTATGATCGAGTTTCCCTCGGTCTTTTGTGGAGTCCACGTGTAGGCCTGCGAATCGCTCTGTCCGGGAGTCAATTTGAACGCTTGGCCATCTCTCTCCATGAGTTGCGAATCTATGAAAAGTTGCAGTGACAGCCCCTCTTCGATAAATGTTCCCTCGTTCTCCACTGTGACAATGATTTTGGTCGATTCGCCAACCCGGAAAGTCTCTGGATCGACGCGGATCCCGATCACGGCTACGTCATGCGCCTGAACATCTGACTTTTCCATGGCAGAAACCGCGTTGATGCGCCCAAAGCCGGATTCCTGATCCCAGCCGGTGACGCCAAAATCATCAACCGACCCATACAGAATTTCCTCCACTTGGTTGTTGGATAATGCACGATTGTTGGAACGAACAAGAGCAGCGACACCTGACACATGGGCCGCAGACATTGAAGTTCCGGACTGACTCTCGAAAGTACTACCCAAGCCAGTGCTGAGGATGTTCGCACCAGGGGCAGATACCGATATGTAACTGCCCTGGTTTGAAGATGGCCAAACCAAATCAGATGATTCCAAGGCAGCAACACCAATTACATTTGGATAGGCCGCTGGATAAATAGGGTCGGTGACGTCTTCGTTGCCACCGGCCGCGACAACTACCAGCCCGTTGGAATGGGCATAATCCACCGCATCGGCGAGAAGTTGCGAGTATCCATACCCGCCGATGCTCATGTTGATGACAGATGCCTTGTTGTCTGCGGCGAAGATCACTCCTTGGGCAACATCAAAATAGGCGCCTTCGCCAAATTCATTGATAACTCGCACCGGCATCACGCTTGCGCCTGGTGCCACACCCACGATACCTTCCTCGCCATCCATCGCTGCCGCAATGATTCCCGCTACGGCCGTTCCATGACCATGCTCATCGGTCGGGTCGTTGTCGTTACCAACAAAATCCCATCCCTCCGCCATGGCCTGAGCCAGATCCGGGTGACTTGCGTCGACACCGGTGTCCAGAACCGCCACAACCACTTCCGGGTCCCCCCTTTGGATCTCCCAAGCCTCAGGTGCGTGAATGGGCGGGAGTCCCCACTGAAACGGGAACAGCGGATCACTTGGCGCTATTGCCTGAATGCCTATGAGGTAATTCGGTTCGGCCACCTCCACCAGCTTTTTCGAACTCAGATCTTTCGCAACCGCATTAATGTTTACGCCTTTGGGCAATCGAATACGGTAATACCCCAGCTTTGCAGTTGACATGTCTCTCGTGTCAATGATGTCTCCCCCAATTGACTGGATAATCTCAACCCTCTTCGCCTCTTCCATGTCTCGTGGAAATTTGAGGAGCAATTCGTCCGCAACAAACGTCTTTTCTTTCTGAGATGCGCGTTCGACCGGCACCGCTGTACCATCTTCGGATGAAGAAACTTGCTTCGGATCTTGAGGGGGAACACTTGCACCTTTCTTTGTAACCACGTACACGTGCGGGGGCGTCGCGGTACCCTCTCCTTCTTCGGGTACGCCCACGAGCGCAAAACCACCGGATGGCAACTGCGCCATAACAGTTCTGATTGCGGCCGAAACGGGTAGATCTTTGAAAGTGACCGTGACCGCAAGCGGCTGAGACTTGTTCAGATCAACTGGAGTTATCGGGACACCAGAGACTTCGGATAGACGGGCGAGAACTTGTGCCAGGTCGGCATTCTTCGCATCCAGGCTGATTAAGCCATTTTGAATTGAGATGTTGACGTTGATTGCAGGAGTCTGTATCGCCTTAGTAGGCTCCGAAGTCAGTTCAACTTCGGCAAGTGAGGTAACTGGAAGGGCGAACGCTAAGATCTCAAGGAATATCCAGAACATTCCAGAAATGAGGGTCTGAGCTTTCTGTGGTGAGTGCAGTGAATACAACCCTCGAACCAATTGGACAAAAGTGCTCAAGTACATTAGGCGGCAGGAGATTCTCTCGGGCAGCGCCGCAAGATCCCTCTCCGACCAAGTCAGTTGCGCTAAATGCAAAAAATCCCCCTGCTGGCGGTGTTTACTTAACCAGGGATATTTTCTTTCGACCAGAACTTATTTGTTGCATCAGTCTCAGATGAGACTGTGGCCGCCAAGCTCGGCGTGACTAATCCGAAACTTCCACTCGAGTGGCTTTCGGCGTACCCCCTTTCCAAGTATGGCAACCGCCCATCCCGAAGCCGACCTTCTTTTGCAGTGAATAGGCAGCGAGGGCAGCGCTCAGCATTGCTTTCTTGTCAGGCGCATCTTTCCAGTCAATTACTACGTGATCGTATTGATTCGCTCCGCCACAGTTAAGCTGGTTCAAGTACGAAGGGGAGAACTTGATCGCAGCGTAACTTGTATACGTTGTGATCATTTCTATTGTTGCAGAGGGCGGCGAAGGAGTTGAATCTTTGATGGCGAGAACCGCCTGGCTGGAAAATACGCTGACCAAGAGGGCCGGCATAAGCGTATGAATGCGGCTAACCCGTTTCATATAACCCTCCGCTGGAACTGTCGGTGGATCCGACTAAATTGTTTTTCGGACCGTCGTCGTCGCTTTAGCTTGATTCTGGAAGATTGATCCCCCGCAGTTTGCGGCGGAATTCGTCGGTGATCCTCCGGGCGCCATTGCGATCCTCCGCCACGCGGGGCGTCAGCACCACCAGCAGTTCCGTGCGCTTGGACTCATCCCGCGTCTGGCCGAACAGATTGCCGATGACCGGGATCTTGTGCAGAAACGGGATGCCTTGATCAACATCGGTCCGGGTATCCTGGATCAGACCGCCGAGAATAATGGAGTCGCCGGAGTTGATGGCCACGGTGCTTTCGATCTGACGCTGCTGGATCGTCGGGGCGTCAATATCGGAGGTCGTGGTGCTGACCGCATTGCTGACCTCCTGCCGGATCTGCATGGTCACGAGCCCCCTGCTACCCACGCGCGGCGTGACGCTCAATGTCACACCGGTCTGGCGGAACTGGATCTCGTTCACCGTCGGCGCGGCGGGGTCAATGTTGCTGATGGATTGCCGCACGGGGATCGGGATCTCATCGCCCACATTGATCATCGCGGTCTGGTTGTCCAGCACCATCAGAGACGGCGACGACAGTACATTGACTTCCGATTCCTCCGCCAGCGCATTCAACGCTACGCGCACCTGATCTGCTGCATCCACGATGGTGTAGGCAAACCCCGGACTCAGCGCTGCCAGTCCGGCCCGGCCCAGATCAAGCTGGCCCTCCCCGGTCCGCTCGTGCCGGAAATTGTTCTTGAAGAACCATTCGACGCCATAGTTCAGATCGTCACGCAGCGTCACTTCGATGATGCTGGCCTCGATGAGCACCTGCAACGGAGCGATGTCCAGTTGCCGGATCGCCGCCTCCACCATCCGGTATTCCTGCGGTGTCGCCCGCACCACGAGCGCGTTGCGCGCATCGTCGGCGATGATCTGGATGGAATCGCGTCCTGACGGTTCCGGACCGGCGGCCGTAACAGCGGTCGCCGGGCGGGGCCGCTCCGCTGCTTGCGGCGCATCCGGCTTTGGCGCCATGCTCGTGATCTGTACCGGCTCGAGTCCCGGCGCGAGCACCGGCGCCGGCGGCCGGGCCGGCGCGGGTTGGGCGCCAAGAAATATCTGCCCCAGGATGTCGGCTATCTCGACGGCCCGGGTGTTCTCCACCTTGTAGACATACAGCCGTTTCTCCAGGTCGAGCCCCGGCTGGTCCAGGCGCCGCACCCAGATCTCCGCCTCACGCAGCGCGGTGGCGGTGGAACCGATGACCAGCAGCGAGCCCAGCCGTTCGATGGCCACGGTCCGGATCAAGCCGCCGAGCAGCTCTTTGCCGTCTCCGCCCTCCATCGCGCCGATCACGGAATCGAGCTCGCTTTTCAGGGAGTTCGCGTCCACATAATCCAGCGGGTACAGACCCACCGACATGCCTCGCAGCCAGTCCACGTCGAAGACGTCCACGGTTTCCTGAACCAGATCGATCTCGCGCGGACTGCCCGAGATGATCACCAGGTTGCGCTTCTTGTCGAAACGCAGATCGCTGCCCTCGGGCACCATCGGTTCGAGGATCTTCTGCATCTCCTGCGCGGCGATGTGTTGCAATGGAATGATGCGCAGCACATGGCCCGCCGCGCCCTGCCGGCCCGCTTCAGTCGGCGACAGGTTGCCGCGGCTTGCCCGTTGCCGCGTCAGGATCCGGTACATGTCCCCGGTGCGCGCCAGCGCCGCGTTGTTGACGGAAAGGATCTGCTCCAGCAACGGCAGCAACTCGTCGCGCCGGACCGGCCGCGCCGTTTGAATCGTGACGCGGCCGCCCACGTCGGCGTCCATCGTGAAGTTTTCCTTCAGTACGTCACCGAGCACTACCTTGATGAATTCGCGCAGGTCCACATCCTGGAAATTGAGCGTGATGTCGCCCTGCGTCTCGGAGACGGGCGCAGAGGCCGAAGCCCCGGGTGCCGCAGTGTAGGCGCCGCTGCCGGTCTCGATGATCTCCTGCCGTGCGGGTCCGGCCTCCGGCGCAGGGGCGAGCACGACCGAAGCCGGCGGCAAAACTTCCGTGGGCGCGACTTCGGTCGCCGGGGACGCAGGCGGGGGTGCGGAAACCGCCGGCGATTGAACGGGCGACGTTTGACATCCGCAAACGATCCCCGCTCCCAGAAACAGGGAGATGACAGTCCGCCTGTGTGCAGTATTCTCCGTCACGATGGTTCCCGAATCTGAAACCTGCGATTCAGCCCGGATGGGAAGTATATACCCGCATTAATTGGCCGGTGCAGATCGCGGCCGGCCGAAGGCCGGCCCCACAAAAGCCATCCCATATTCTGGCAACTCTTGTGGGGCCGGGTTTACCCGGCTAAAGGCTCGCCGGCATGATGCCGGCCCCATATAAAGTCATCCCATATCCTGGCAACTCTTGTGGGGCCGGGTTTACCCGGCTAAAGGCTGGCCGGCATGATGCCGGCCCCACAAAAAGCCACCCCATATCCTGGCAACTCTTGTGGGGCCGGGTTTACCCGGCTAAAGGCTGGCCGGCATGATGCCGGCCCCACATAAAGTCATCCCATATCCTGGCAACTCTTGTGGGGCCGGGTTTACCCGGCTAAAGGATGGCCGGCATGATCCCGGCCCCACAGTACCGGCGGTTAATTGCCGTCGTCGCCGGCCTTCGGTGGCACGGCCGGCGCAGGGTTCACCTCCACCGCCTTTGACTCCTTATTCTGTACCTCTTTCTGTGCCTCTTTGGGCGGTTCCTGCTGTTTGGGCAGGGGAGGCGCGGTCTTTTTGCCGGCGGCCGGGGACCCCTGAATGCGGAGTTCCAGAGTCCGGACTTCGCTGCCTTTTTCAAGCACCACGGCCTCCGGTTGGATCTCCGCCAGGGTCCAGCCATTCACGGCCTCACCCACCGCGATCTTGTGCACACCTTTGCCGCGAGCGGTCTCCAGTATGGCCAGGGGCCGTTCATTCGTGATCACGACCGCGGTAAGTATCATCTCCGCGGGATCCGTCGTTCCGGCGGATAGCTGCGCTGCTCCCGCTGTGGGAGCCGCAGTGGCGATCTGGGCTTTTCGGTCCGGCGAAAACAGCGGACGTTCGGTAATCGCGGCATACTCCTGCACGGGCGGGAACGGACGCGCGTCCGGTACCGGTGCCGCCGGGGCCTCGGCGATCAACTTCGCGCCGCTGTCCGCCTTCACTTCCACCGGCCGCGCGCGGAGCTCGACGACCAGCACGCCGGCAAGCGCCAGCGTTCCCGCGGCCAGGATAAGTTGCAGGATTAATTCCGCATTGCGCGTCAGCCGCATGATTCACCTGCCGAGAAAACCGGTTGCCGTGAACTGCAGATCGAGATTTCCCGCCGTCGCCGGCGCGCGGCGTGATCCGCCGCCCTCCCGTGCCCGGACCAGAACGTTATCCAGCAACAACAACGGACGCCCCGATTCCACCGCATGCAGAATGTCCCGCAGCGCCTCCACGTCCAGACTGACCTGCACTTGCAAGGACACCGGCGGTAGCGTTTCCCCTTTCTTCGCCGCCATCACGCGCGCGGTCTTCAGACTGCCGCGGTGACTTTCAATGACACCTTCCAGGTGCCGCTGTAGTTCCGCCGCCGCCAGCGCGGGCGATTTGCCGCCAAGAAAGGCCGCATTGTCCGCCGGCTTGCCACGCAGCGCCGCGATCGCTGCCTGCAATTCCGGCACGCGGGCGCCGGCATGCGACATCTTGCCGTACTGGAACTCCAGGATTTCGACCCGTCCGCCGAAATGTTCACGCAGGGCAAGGGCCGGCGCAACGCAGACGCCATGGATCAGCGCGAGAATGACGACCGTGACACCGGCGCAGATGGCACCGTGCTGCCCGCGCGTGAGCGCCGGCATCATCGGGAAGGACTCCCGGCGATCCGGGCCGAGACGTGGAACCGGTCCCGCTGCGTCGCGCTGCTGCGCGTGGTGGCGGACGCGAACTGCACGTCCCTGAAATGACGCGAGCGATCCAGCAGTTCGATGATCGCGCCGGCGGCCTCCGATTCGCCCTGAAGCTCGATGCGATCGCCCCGGATACTCATCTGGCTGACCCAGGTGTTGTCCGGCAGCGCCACGGTAAGTTCTCTCAGAAGATCGATGACCGCCACGCGCGTCCCCAGCGTGGCGGCGAGAAACCGCGGGCGGGCCAGCAACAGATTGTGTTCTTCCATAAGACTGCGCGCCTGCTCCGCCTGCGGTCGCAATGCGCCGATCCGGGTTTCCAGCTCGCGGACGCGCCAGGCCTGATGGGCCGGCGGGAGATACAGCGCGGCAAGCAGCGAGGCGAGCAGCAACCAGAAAAGCCGCCGCGTCCGGGCGGATACCATGGGCGCCGGCGCGGGGCGCCGCTCCATCGGCAGGAGATTCCACTCCACTGCGTCGTCCGGGACCGTAACCCGATCGGGCCGGAGTCCCCAGCGACTGATCCGGTCCTGCAGCGGCTCCAGGTAATCGCGGCGCGCCACCAGCAATTCCACGCGCAACCGATCCTGTTCCGGCTCGCGCGCGATGATGCGGCAGTCGAACCACACCTTCTCTTCGGTAAACGGCGTCTGCCGATCCATGTCGAAGGCAATTACCTTCCTCAAATTTCCCTCCGCTGCCAGGGGCAGAACCAGCGGCTTGCAGAGCACGCGGCTTGAAGGGATACGGACGACGACGTTTATGCCCTGTTCACCACGGGAATCGAGGAACGGTTGCAAATACTCTGAAACCTCGCCGCCTTCCCCCTGCCACGACAGAACCTCGCGCCGCACGCCGGTTTGACCGGCGACATGGGTGATGGAACCGGAATCCGGATCAATGTCGAGCAACAGGAGATCCGGCGGCTGTACCAGGCGGCGGCCCATCGCGGCCGGCATGAGGCACGCCATGCCGGTCAGCCACCAGCGATAGAACTCCCGCAACGCCGCCACAGGGTGCACTCCGGTCATCACAGCCAGGGATCCGTATCGGCGGGCGCATCGAGGGTGTTCCCCTCACGCCAGGACAGCACCGAATACGGCTCGGGCCTGCCGGCCTCGATGCGCACAACCGCTTCCAGGACCACGCGGCTGCCGGCCGCCTGCCCTGCGCTCGTGATCGTGACAATTCGGCCTCTCGCCTGGGAAAGAAGCCGTTCATCCAGTTTGACCGGCAGGGCCGCGCCGCCCGGGTCCGGCGCGGAGCGCTGCGCAAGGTATTGCTCCGCCTGCTTCGGCGTGATCCCCGGGAGGGCAAGCAGGACATCGCTCACCGCGACTTCGGGATTGATCCCGGTCTGGCCCGAGTAGACCGTCACGGCACCGCGCAGCCGGTCATAGAGTTCCGCGTCCACCCCGTGCACCAGGCGCAATTCATCCTTCGCCGTGAACGGTCCGTTTCTGGGTGCATGGCCGGCACCGGCGGCGGCGTAATCCTCCCCTTCCGCCCCGAATTTCCGCTTGCTGTCGTCGGCATCCCGCCAGTCCAGGATGGATTGCAGGACCGACACCGATTCATTGCCGTCACCCGTTGCTGACTGGAGCAGGTTGTACAGGAGACCAAGATCGGCGGCATTGAGATCGATTCTGCCCGCTTCATCCTGGAGACCGATGGCCACCATGCCGTTTTCAAACGCAACATCATGGATCTCGCCCGCGGCCGGCCAGGTGTCCGGCTGCTGCGGGCGCAACAGTTCGCGCACCGCCAGCCACACGCCCGATTCCGCCAGCGCCCTGGCCTGCGCCGAGGCGCGCAGCCGCGCGGTCAACTCGGCCTCGGTTCGGGCGGTCATGCTGTAACTGCCCGCGAGCAGCGTCATCAGCGCCAGCAGCCACAGGACGATGGCGAGGACCACACCGCGCTGGCGGCCCAGGGTAGTGATTCTTTCCGAGCCCCTCATTCCTCTGCACCGTGTTTGGGAGTTCCGAGTTCAATGACAAAAGGCGCGCGGACGGGCTGGGTATCGGCACGCAGGGCGACGGTCACCTCCGGCCAGGGCGGCGCATCCCGATCACCGTCGAACAAAACCTGCACGAGCTTCGGCAGGCGGGATTCGTTGTTCCAGGCCGCGTGCCATTGCAGCGGATCCCCGCGCCGTTTTTTGCCGTAATAGCGGAACGACACCGGTCCGATGCCTTCGATGACCGGCAACATCTCCGCGGCCGGATCATTCATGCCCGCGTTGACCGGCATGTCCCGGACGGAGTGGAGCGGCTGGTAAGCAACCATCAGTGCGCCGCGCCCTTCCTCCGCCGCCAGCCAGCTCAGCGTCAACCGGTGCAATGCGCCGGCGGCGGTGTGGGCCGGCAGCGGCGCGACGAGCTGCAGGCGATTACTGGTCCCCTGGAACATCAGGCGCCGGTGGTCGCCGTCGGTGATGTGGATCGGCACCGCCTGCTCGATCTCGCGGCGCAGAAAATGCAGGCCGAGTCTGAGGGCCTCATTGCCGTCCGCGCGCGCCATCGCCGTCTCCCAGCTCCGGCTGGTCACGCGCAGGCTTCCCAATATCGTCCCCAGAATAAGCGCCAGAATGGTCAGTGCCACCAGCACTTCCACCAGCGTGAAACCCGCGCTCCGCTGCCTGAACATCATTCCGCTCCAGGCCCGCCGCTTTCCGGTTTCAGGGTGGACAACCTGAACGATCGCGCTTTGCCCCGATCTTCCCAGCGCACCTCCACGTCCACGCGCCGGAGCCGCAACAGCGAGTCCAGTTCCGCGGGGGCGCCGTCCTGATACGGGCCCGTCTCAATGGTCCACAGATAACGCTCCGCCGCGACCCCGGACGCCGCAATGCCCGGCGCATCCGCGGCACTCAGCTCTGTCATCCGCGATTCGGCTATCGCCACGGCCCGGGCGTAGTCCCCCGCCTGAACCACGGAGGCCGTGCCGCGGGCGTAAATCTGGAATATGACGCCCAGCGCCAGCGCGGCGATGGAAAACGCGACCAGCGTTTCGAGCAGGGAGAAGCCGGCAGCGCGCATGGAGATCAGCGCGCCACCGCAACGCCTCCGGTGATCCAGTTCACGTCAATCCGGTAGCTGCGGGCGGCATGTTCCAGCAGCACGCGCCCGCCGGTGGAGCTGCCGTCAGGGAAAAACCGGATCCCGCCGGCGGATGCCGAGTTCCGCTCGGCGTCCGCCGTGGTCAGGGTAATGACGGCGTCCTTGGGCAGGGTCAGATCCCTGGTACGCTCATTGAGCGAAATGCGCTTCGCGTCCACGTCCACGCCGAGGACGGTTTCGCGGCCTGAAGAAACCGCCGTGTTGCGCGCCAGCCGCAACGCCGCGGCGACCTCGCGGGCGGCGCTGCTTACCTGCAACTTGTCCAGCGCCGGGGCGAAGACCGGCGGCACGACGGCCGCGGCCAGCGCCAGGATCGCCATGACGACCAGCAACTCGAGCAGCGAAAATCCCGGCGCGTGGCGGAACACGCTGCGCGGCGATTGCGCAATGTCCCTCGTCACTCCCAGCTCCGGATATCCTTTGCATCCCCCTCGCCGCCGGGTGCGCCGTCCGCGCCGAGGGAGACGAGTTCAAAGGCGGCCTGCTCTCCCGGATAACGATATTGGTACTCCCGGCCCCAGGGATCCTTCGGTATGACGGATTTCTTCAGATACGGGCCATCCCAGGCGGGCATGCCGGCAGGCGGCTGAACCAGCGCGGCCAGGCCCTCGCCGGCGCTGGGATAGCGGCCGTTGTCCAGATAAAAGAGATCCAGCGCAGCGCCCAGGTCTTCTATCTGCAACCGGGCGGTGTCGGATTTCGCGCCGCCCAGGTGCTTCATCACCTGCGGCCCGACCAAACCCACCAGCAGCCCGAGAATGGCAAGCACCACCAGCAATTCCACCAACGTAAATCCTCGAACCGGGTCACTCATTGGAATTCGTTTTCCAGCTCATTCGGCGTCTTAAATCGAGAATAGCTTGAAGCCCCGGTGAAGTCACCCGCACCCCCGCCGGATTGGGGTCAGACCCCGGGGTCAGACCCCGGGGTCTGACCCCGGTTAACCGCGGTCAACCGATTAACGCGGTTAACGATTCGTTAACGCCATCCTAACCGTGTCTTAATCTACACAGGCGCAGACTCTTTCCCGACAAGCCGTACATCGGACCTCAACAACAGGAGCAGATCCTATGAATCGCCAATTCACCTGTTTCGCGCTGTTCCTTGCCCTGGCAATTTCAGGCACTGCAATGGCCGGAACCAAAAAATTCACGAAGAAATTTCCGCTGGGCGACTGTGTGTTTGTCACGGAAGGCCAGAACCCCTATTTCAAATTGCAGATCGGCCGGGAATTGCACCTGGACAATGCCGCCTGCGTGGACGCGGGTAACTGCGATGAGCTGGAGGAAGTGATCATCACCGTGCTCGACGAGACCCGGGTTGTGACATTCGAAATTGACGGCGTGATGACCCCCGTCACGACACGGGTGGTGGAAGAGAACGAGAGCGTGGACGGCCAGCTCGCGGAGGTGTCCCGGAATTTCTTTGCCGAATGCCAGGCCACGCGCGACGTTTACTACTTCGGCGAGGAGGTGGATGACTACGAGAACGGCCAGATCGTCAGTCATGAAGGGGAATGGGAGGCCGGCGTCGAAGACGCCACGCCCGGCCTCTTCATACCGGGCGGCGCGTTCCTGCTGGGGTCGAGGTATTACCAGGAGTTCGCCCCGGGTATCGCCAAGGACAGGGCCGAGCACGTGAAGGCCGGGCTGACCATGGACGTCCCGGCGGGAACCTTCGAGGACTGTGTCAAGATCAAGGAGACCACGCCGCTCGAAGAGGGCGAAGTGGACTTCAAGTTCTATTGCCCCGGCGTCGGCATAGTCATTGACGAAGATCTGGAGCTGACCCAGATCGTCGAATAGACTCCCATATGTGGGGCCGGCCGCTCCGGACATCCTGTCCTCGCGCGGCATTCCCCACATCCTGTGGGTCGCCGCTTTGGACAACCCGTCACGCGGCATTCCCCACATCCCTGTGGGTTGCTTCATCCCGGCCGGGATGCGAGGCACGGATAACCCCGGCCCCACAGGATTCTTTCTCAACCCGTGAGGCCGGGTTCGCCCCGGCTGCGTTTGTGGGGCCCGGTTCACCCCGGCCGGCATTCTTTGTGAACCCGCTGCCGGAAAACAGGCCATTCAACCGCCTGTTATAGAATGGACGCCGATGCTTGCCAGCGTCCACACCCTGCTGCAATCGGGATCCGCCCGCGACGCCGTCACGGTGGCCGGCTGGGTGCGCACGCGCCGTGACTCGAAGGATTTCTCGTTTATCGAACTGAATGACGGGACCTGCCTGACCAACCTGCAGATCCTGGTGGAACCAGGCTGCCCGGATTACGCAAATATCGGGAACATTCACACCGGCGCGGCAATCCGCGTGGACGGCGAGCTGGTGGCGTCGCCGGGCAAGGGCCAGCGCTGGGAGGTGCGCGCCCGCCGCGTGCACCTGGTGGGTCCGGCACCGGAGGATTTCCCGCTGCAGAAAAAGCGCCACACCGATGAATACCTGCGCACTATTGCCCACTTGCGCCCGCGCACCAACAAGTATGGCGCCATGTTCCGCATCCGCGCGCGGCTTGCGCACGCGATTCACGAGTTTTTTCATGCGCGCGGGTTTTACTGGATCCACACGCCCATCATCACCGGCGCCGACTGCGAGGGCGCCGGCGAGCTGTTCCGGGTCACGACGCTGGACCTGGCCAACGTTCCGAAGCTCAATGGCGCCGTGGACTTCGGCCAGGATTTCTTCGGCAAGGAGGCGAACCTGACCGTTTCCGGCCAGTTATCGGTGGAGACCTGCTGCCTCGCCCTGGGCAAGGTCTACACCTTCGGCCCGACGTTCCGCTCCGAAAATTCGAACACCAGCCGCCACATGGCCGAGTTCTGGATGATCGAACCGGAGATGGCGTTTGCGGACCTTCGCGACGACATGGCGCTGGGCGAGGACCTGATCCGGTATCTGGTTCGCTTCGTGCAGCGGGAATGCGCCGAAGACCTTGATCTGTTCGCGAAATTCGTGGATCGGAACCTGCCGGCCACGCTGGAGAACATTGCCGGGCACGAGTTCATCCGCCTGCCGTACACCGAGGCCGTGGACATCCTGCAAAAGTCGGGCCGGAAGTTCGACTACGCCCCGGCGTGGGGCCGGGATCTCCAGTCCGAACACGAAAGATTTTTGACCGAGGATCACTTCAGGCAGCCGGTGATCGTCTACGATTATCCGCAGGGCCTGAAGGCGTTTTACATGCGCCAGAATGACGACGGAAGGACGGTGGCGGCGATGGACATCCTGGTGCCGTCCATCGGCGAGATAGTGGGAGGCAGCCAGCGGGAAGAACGCTACGACAACCTGCAGCGGCGCATCAGGGAACTCGGCTTCAACGAGGCGGATTACTGGTGGTATCTGGACACGCGCAAATACGGTACCGTGCCGCATGCCGGTTTCGGCCTCGGATTCGAGCGCCTGTTGATGCTGGTCACGGGCGTCGGCAACATCCGTGATGTGATACCGTTCCCGCGCACACCGAAGCATCTTGAGTTTTAGCAGGTTGATGCAAAACGTGATGAGCGCAGCCAGAACAAGGCGCGAGCCCCCGAAAAACCGGAGCGTACACGCCAGTACGTGAGGATTTTGAGGGGGCGAGCAACGCAGTCATGGCAAGCGCAATAGTTTTGCATCAACCTGTTAGTCCCGGGAGGGGCACAACATGATTGAAGGCGGCTGCCACTGCGGTGCACTTCGTTACCGGATTGTTGACGACCTGATCGATGCCGGTTATTGCCACTGCGACATCTGCCAGCAAACCACCGGCGCGCCGGTGCTGGCGTGGTCCCGCTTTCCGTTCGATTCGTTTTCCTACTCCGAGGGCCGCCCGGTGGTGTACGAATCGTCCGAGTGGGGGCAGCGGGAATTCTGCGGAACCTGCGGCGCGCAGATCTGTTATCGCGATAGTGAAGATCCGGAAACCGTCGAGGTGAATACGGCGACCCTGGATGAGCCGGAATCGTTCGAGCCCGAATACCACATCTTCACCGTGGACCAGTTGAGCTGGTTTGATATTGACGACGATCTGCCCCGCTACGAACGGGAACGTCCGGATGACGAAGACGGCGATGACGATGAGGACGACGACGCGGACGACGAAGACGATGATCAGGACCCTGACGACTTCGACGACTATGACGATGACGACGGCGACGGCGACGGACGTTAGCAGGTTGATGCAAAACCCGGTTTCGCATCAGCCTGTTAGCCGGACAACTGCCGGGACGAACGCACTGGACTGAACGCATGGGACGCAGCGAAGACATAGACCGGCATCTGAACGTGTTCGGCGAACCGCTGGCGCCGTGCAGCATGAAGCCGATGACCGGCTTCTACCGGGACGGCTGCTGCCGCAGCGGCGACGACGATCCCGGCCGCCACGTGGTGTGTGTCGAAGTGACGCGGGAATTTCTGCAATTTTCCCGGGCCAGGGGCAATGATCTGTCCACGCCGGTCAAGGCCTATGGCTTCCCCGGGTTGCGCCCCGGCGATCGCTGGTGCCTGTGTGGCCTGCGCTGGAAGGAGGCCTTCGACGCCGGCAAGGCGCCGCGCGTGGTGCTGGCGGCGACGCACAATTCCATGCTGGAGATCGTTGATTTCTCCATCCTGAAGGGATTTGCAGTAGACATGAACTGAATCGCCGGCCGACGTCAGGCCGGGGGTAAACCCGGCCTCACCGGAGCGATCGAGATTCAGCCGTTCCCGTGGGGCCGGTCCTTGTGGGGCCGGCTTTCCGCCGGCCGATACAACGATCATCGGAGTTGGAATTACTTGACCGGGGATCCATCGCTTCGCGCGGTTTCCCTCGCGGACATCCAGGCAGCGGCCGCGCGCATTGCGCCCTTCGTGCACCGCACGCCGGTGCTCACCTGCGCCGCGCTCGACGCGATGACCGGCGGGCACCTGTACTTCAAATGCGAGAACTTCCAGAAGGCGGGCGCGTTCAAGATGCGCGGCGCCGCCAACGCAGTGGCGCAACTGGATGATGCGTCAAGGCTCCGCGGCGTGGCCACGCATTCCTCCGGCAATCACGGCGCAGCGCTGGCCCTCGCCGCCCGGCTGATGGGCGTCAAGGCCCATGTCGTGATGCCGGCCAACGCGCCGCAGGTAAAAAAGCAGGCCGTGGCCGGATATGGCGCCGAGATCACCTGGTGCGAGCCGGCGCTGGATTCGCGCGAAAAACATCTTGACAGCGTGGTGAAACGCACCGGCGCCGCGATCATTCATCCCTACAATGACGATCGCATCATCGCGGGCCAGGGCACGGCGGCGCTGGAGCTGTTTCAGCAGATACCGGATCTCGACCTGCTCGTCACGCCGGTGGGCGGCGGCGGGCTGATCAGCGGTTGCGCCATTGCCGCAAAAAGCCTGCGCCCTTCGGTTCGCGTCATCGGCGTGGAACCCGAGGGAGCCGACGACGCGCGCCGATCCCTTGCGGCCGGCGCGCTGCTTCCTGCAGCCGCACCGGCGAGCATCGCCGACGGTCTGCTGGCGCCCCTTGGTCCCAGGACCTTCGCCGTGATCCGGCATTTCGTGGATGAGATTGTCGCGGTCAGCGATGCCGCCATCGTTCGGGCCATGCGCATCGTGTGGGAGCGCATGAAGGTCATCATTGAACCCTCGGCGGCGGTGACAGTGGCGGCGATCCTGGAGGACAGGATAGACACACGCAATCGGCGTTGTGGCATCATCCTGTCCGGAGGCAACGTGGACCTGGACCGATTGGCCTGGTGAGTGAACTTTTCACTTAGTCAACCCGACACACCAGCCCTTTCAGATACCGCCCCTCCGGAAAGGACGTCGCCACCGGATGATCCGCAGCCTGTGACAGCCAGCGGATGATTCGCACGTTTCGGCCCGAGTCCACCGCGGCGTCGGCCACTATCTTCTGAAACAGATCCGGCGTGACGTGCCCCGAACACGAAAACGTGATCAGCACCCCGCCGGGGCGCAGCAGTTTCAACGCCAGCAGGTTGATGTCCTTGTAGGCGCGCCCGCCCTTGATGAGTTGTGCGGCATTCGCCACGAATTTCGGCGGATCGAGCACCGCCAGATCAAAAGCGCGGCGGCTGTCACGAAACGTACGCAATTGCCCGGCCACATCGGCGCATAACGGCTCGGAGCCGGACAGGTCAAATCCGTTCAACTGTACATGTTTCGCGATCCGGTCCAGCGCCGCCTGGGAAGACTCGATGCTGGTGACCCGCGCGGCGCCGCCGCGCAACGCCGCCACGGTGAATGCGCCGGTATAGGCGAATCCGTTCAGGACCTCGCGCCCGCGGCTGAATTCAGCGACCACCGGCAGATTTTCGGACTGGTCGAGGTACAGTCCGGTCTTGTGCCCCGCGCGCAGGTCGGCAATGAATCGCTGGCCGGCGACCAGCACGGTCAGATCCTCCGGCGGCGCATTGCCCCACAGCAATCCGGTGCGCATTTCCAGCCCCTCTTTGCGGCGCACGTCCACGTCGGAGCGTTCCCAGATCCCGGCGGGTTCGCAGTGCTGTACCAGCGCGGACACGATCGCATCGCGCCAGCGCTCGACACCCGCAGCAAGAAACTGGCACACGAGATACCGGCCGTACTGATCGACGATGAACCCCGGCAGTCCATCCGATTCGCCATTGACCAGGCGCCGCGCGCTATCCGGTTCCGGCGCTGTCCCGCGCCGCGCGACGGCGGCGCGGATCCGCTCGCCGAAAAACTCCGCATCAATCGCGGTATCCGGCGCAAAGCTCCACACCCGGATCGCGATCTGGGATTTGGGCGAGAAGGCGCCCAGCGCCAGCGTCGCGCCCGATTCGCCGGTCACGATGACCGTGGTGCCGGGTTCGAGCCCCGCCGGGAGTTTCTGCAGGGCGCCGGAGAACACCCACGGGTGCCGCGACTTCAATGAACTGTCACGGCCCGGCTTCAGGCGAACGGATATCATGCAATTGCACCATTGTATTCACGGCGTGTTGCCAACATGGGATCAGACCACCCGCTTAGTACTTGTAGCATATTACCGGGCAGGTACTTACTTCCCGTGCTTGTGGCCGATCAGAAATTCCCGGACGCGCTGCAAGTCCCGGACAAGTTCCATTTCCGGCAGGCTGCGCAGGAAGACCTTGCCGTAGGGACGCGACAGCAGACGCGGGTCGCAGATCATCAACACTCCGTAATCCTGTTCATCGCGGATCAGCCGGCCGATGCCCTGGCGCAGACCGATCACCGCTTCCGGCAACTGATACTCCATGAAAGGATTGCGCCCCTCCTCCTCGAGTTTCTGAAGGCGCGCCTGCAGCACCGGGTCATCGGGTGTGGCGAACGGCAGCTTGTCAATGATGACACAGCTCAGCGACTGGCCGCGGACGTCCACGCCCTCCCAGAAACTGCCGGTCCCGAGCAGCACGGCATTGCCGGCGCCCCGGAACCGCTCCAGCAGCTCGGTCCGCGGCGCGTCTCCCTGGACCAGCACCGGAAACGCGGAAGACGCGCGCACCAGCGGCGCGGCGAGCCACAACGCGCGGTAACTCGTGAACAGGAGAAACGCGCGGCCGCCGGTGAGTGCAAGCAACGGCAGCACGGCGTCAATGACCCGCTCCGTATAACCCTCGGCGCGCGGATCCGGCAGACCCGCGGGGATGTACAACAGCGACTGGTGCCGGAACTCGAACGGACTCGGCCAACTGCGCGCCGGCACCTGTTGCAGTCCGAGCCGTCCGGCAAAGTGCGAGAAATCTCCGCTGACGCTCAAGGTCGCCGAGGTGAAAATGCACGGATGCACCTCCGGGTCAAGCCCCTGCCGGAACGGTTCGGCCACGTCCAGCGGTGTCTGGTGCAGCAGAAAACCGCGGCCGCGCAATTCCAGCCACTGCACCGATGTGCCGTCGGGCCGATCCTGGAACGCCGCGATCAGCGACACCAGCTCGGTCAGGCGGCGAAAACAGTTGTCCAGCAGGCGGCCGCGGGCGGCGAAATTCTCCAGCACCTCGCGCACCGCCTCGGCGGTGGAAAGCAGCGTGTCCAACGCAGCCTTGATCGGCGCCGCATCGCGAAGCTCGCGCCAGCCACGGCTGCCCTCCCCGGTACCCAGCGCCAGCCGCAGCCCGCGCAACGCCGTGTCCACCGCATCCAGCCGTTGGAGGAATTCGGGCAGGTCCGCCGCCTCCTTCAGGTACGCGGCGCGCGCGTCGTGGAGGCAATCGAACCATTGGTGACTGGTGACCGAACGGGTGAAGAACTGCGAGGCCAACTCCGGCAATTGATGCGCTTCATCGAAAATCGCCACATCGAAATCGGGTAACAGCTCTCCGTGCCCGCGCCCGCGCAGACCGAGATCGGACAGGAACAGATGATGATTGACGACGGCGACATCGGCCTCCTGGGCACGCTTGCGCGCCTTGAAGACGAAACACTCGTCGAAATGCGCGCATGCCTGCCCGAGACAGTTCTCCGCCGTGGACGTGACCAGGCCGCGCAGACTGCTTTCCTCAGGCAATTCGGGAAAGCCGGCCAGGTCCCCGTCCACCGTGCGGCTGCCCCACGCACGGATGCCTGCCAGCAGCCCCAGCGCGGATCGATCCAGTTCGGCGCCCTGCTGTTCCGCCAGGTGCATGCGCAGCAGGCAGAGATAGTTGGCGCGCCCCTTCAACAGCGCGGCAGTTGCGGAGAGCTTCAATGCCTTTGCGACCCGGGGCAGATCGCGCTCAAACAACTGGTCCTGAAGATTGCGCGTGCCGGTGGAGATGATCACCTTGCGACGGGACAGCAACGCCGGGACCAGGTAGGCCAGCGTCTTGCCGGTGCCGGTGCCGGCCTCGCAGATGAGGGATTCACCGGCTTCGATGGTCGCGGCGATGGCCTCGGCCATCTCCAACTGCTGCGGCCGCGCCACATAGCCGTCCACCCATTTCGCCAGCGGCCCCCTGGCCGCCAGCACGCTGCGCGGTGTCATCACGCCCGATCGAAAGGAAAGGCGAGCACCTGATCCAGGCGTTCCGCCCCGCACAGCGTCATCAGCAACCGGTCCACGCCGAGCGCGACGCCGGCGCATTCCGGCAACCCGTGGGCCAAGGCCTGCAACAGATGCTCTTCCATGGGCAACACCGGAAAATTCACGCTGCGGCGCCGCTGATTGTCGCGCTCGAATCGCCGGCGCTGCTCGGCGGCATCGGTCAGTTCATGGAATCCGTTCGCAATCTCAACGCCGTTGATGAACAGTTCGAACCGCTCCGCAACCGGTGGCTTCCCCGGACGCACACGCGCCAGCGCCGCCTGGTGCACGGGATAATCATGAACGAACATCGCGCCGCCGCGGCCAAGCGCAGGCGCCACCAGTTCGCTGAACAGAAAATCCAGCAGCGCCGCATCGTCCGCGGGCTCCGAGATGAAACCCAGCGCGGCGGCGCGGCGCACCAGACAATCCGTGTCCGCGCTGTGCGGATCCAGACCGACCCGGTCCATGAATGCCTGCCCGTAGGCGATGCGCCCGGCCTTCGCTATCCCGAGGCTTTGCAGCAACGCGTTTACTTCGTCCATGAGCCGGTGATGTTCGAATCCCGGCCGATACCATTCCAGCATTGTGAACTCGGGATTGTGCACACGGCCGGTCTCGTGGTCGCGAAATACCCGGCAGATCTGGAAAATCGGACCGCTGCCCGATGCCAGGAGGCGTTTCATCGCAAATTCCGGCGAACTGTGCAGGTACCGGCGCACGGTCCGGTTGTCGCCGGGGTGCTGCACGGACAGCGTCAGGCTGTGGATGTTCGGGTCCGTCGCCGCCGCGCCTCCCAGATACGGCGTTTCCACTTCCAGCACGCCGCGCTCCGCCATGAAGGATCGGATCTGGCGCAACAAGAGCGCGCGCCGCTCCAGCACCTCGCGAGATGCCAGGGGCCGCCAGTTGTCGGAATTCATATCGTGCCTTCCACTCATACTTCGGCCGGCGTGAAGCCGGCCCCACAGGAACCGAGGATTTGTGGGGCCGAGTTTATCCCGACCAGGCGCGTCAGTCTTTTGCGCGGCTCAGGTATTCGCTCGTACGCGTGTCCACGCGAATGCGTTCGCCCTCGGACACGAACAGCGGCACCTTGACGACCGCACCGGTTTCCAGCGTCGCGGGCTTGCTGCCGCCGGTCGCGGTGTCACCGCGCACGCCCGGTTCGGTCTGCGTGATGGTCAGCGTCACGACATTCGGAGCGGCAACCACGAGCGGCACGCCGTCCCATAACGTCACCACGCAGGTCTCTTCACCCTTCAGCCACTGGGCGGTTGCGCCCATGGCCCGGGCATCCGCCGCCAGTTGCTCGTAGCTTTTCGGATTCATGAAGTGCCACAGATCGCCGTCGTTGTACAGATATTGCAGCGCCACGTCCATGACGTCCGCGCCGTCCACCGTGTCGCCGGATTTGAACGTGCGCTCCAGCACCCGGCCGGTCTTCAGGTTGCGCAACTTGACGCGATTGAACGCCTGCCCCTTGCCGGGCTTGACGAACTCGTTCTCCAGGATCGAACAGGGATCGTTCTCAAGCATGATCTTGAGCCCGGTCCTGAATTCATTGGTGCTGTAGACGGACATGACATTACCCGCGGGATGCTGAAGGCGCGCCATCATACCGGTATTCACCGGCCATTCGTACTGGCACGGCTCTTTCAAGCCGCCGGTTCCGGCGCCGGCGCGCGTTCCACGTTGAGCCGCGACACTTGCCGGAATCCGCGCGGCAGCATGCAGCCGCGACGGCCGCGCTCGCCGCGATAGGGATCCAGGTCACGCGGTTTCAGACTCAGCGTGCGCTTGCCCGACACCATGACCAGCGTATCTTCCGGACCGAGCATGACCATGCCGGTGACAAACTCTTCCCGGGTTCTCAGTTTGGCGCCGGGTATCTGAATGATTTTAAGGCCCTTGCCCCTGGCCAGCCGCGGCAACTGCTGCGCCGGTGTCACCAACAGGCGGCCGATGGAACTGACCGCAGCCACGCATTCCTGCCCCGGGTCCCGGGCCTCGGCCGGCGCCAGCACGCGCGCGTCCTTCGGCACGCTCAACACCACCTTGCCGTTGCGGTTCTTCGCGTACAGGTCCTCCAGCTTCGCCAGGAATCCGTAGCCGGCATCCGTGCCCAGCAGGAACAGCGACTCCGGCGCGCCGATCATCACGCCTTCGAACGTGGCGCCGTCCGGCGGCGTCACACGGCTGGAAATGGGCTCGCCCAGGCCGCGAGCCGACGGGAGCGAATGAGCGGGAATGGAATAGCTGCGGCCGGTGGAGTCCAGAAACACCGCAAGCTGGTTGCTGCGACCCCGCCCTGCCTGGCGGAAACCATCGCCGGCCCGATACCCAAGCGATTCGGGGTCTATTTCATGACCCTTGGCGGCGCGGATCCAGCCCTTTTCCGACAGCACCACCGTGATGGGCTCGGTCGGCACGAGTTCAGCCACATCAATCTGTTTCGCTTCCTCGCGCTCCACCAGCGGCGAACGGCGGGCATCTCCGTACGCTTCGGCATCAGCCTGGATCTCGCGCTTCACCAGCGTCTTCATGCGCTGCCGCGAGCCCAGCAATTGCACCAACTCGCCGCGTTCCTTCTTCAGCGCCTTGAGGTCCGCCTGGATCTTCATCTCCTCCAACTTCGCCAGTTTGCGCAGCTTGAGTTCCAGGATCGCCTCCGCCTGAACATCCGAGAGCCTGAAGCGCTTCATCAGCACGGGTTTCGGTTCGTCCTCGCGCCGGATGATGGCGATGACCTCGTCCAGGTGCAGGTAAGCAATGAGCAGCCCCTCAAACACGTGGATCTCAGCCTCCACCTTGCCGAGACGGTGTTCGAGACGGCGTTTCACCGTCTCCAGCCGGTACTCGATCCATTCCTTGAGAATGGTGCGCAGGTTCTTGACCTGGGGCCGGCCATCGGTCCCGATCATGTTCAGGTTCGCGCGATAACTGCGCTCGAGATCCGTGGTCGCGAACAGGTGCGACATCATCTCGTCCAGGTCCACGCGGCTGCTGCGCGGCACGAGCACGAGGCGCGTCGGGTCCTCATGATCGGATTCATCGCGCACGTCCTCCAGCATCGGCAGCTTCTTCGCCTGCATCTGTTCGGCGATCTGCTCCAGTACCCGGCTGCCGGAGGTCTGGTACGGCAGCGCGGTAATCACGACGTTGCCTTCCTCCGTCTCCCAGCGCGCGCGCATGCGCACGGAACCGCTGCCGGTCTCGTACATGCTGACAATCTCCCTGCGCGGCGTGATGATCTCCGCGGCGGTGGGGAAATCCGGACCGCGCACGCAATCGCACAGTTCGCGCAGGGTAGTACCCGGCGCATCCAGCAGCGCAACGCAGGCATCCGCGACTTCGCGCAGGTTGTGCGGCGGAATATCGGTGGCCATGCCGACCGCGATCCCGGTGGCGCCGTTCAGCAGCACGTTGGGCAGCCGCGCGGGCAGAAGGCGCGGCTCGGTCAGCGTGCCGTCGAAGTTCGGCGCCCAGTCCACGGTACCCTGCCCGAGTTCCGCCAGCAGCAGGTCCGCATACGGCCGCAGTTTCGATTCGGTGTAACGCATCGCGGCGAACGACTTCGGATCGTCCATGGAGCCGAAATTTCCCTGCCCGTCAATGAGCGGATAGCGGTAGCTGAACTCCTGCGCCATCAGCACCATGGCCTCGTAGCAGGCGGAATCCCCGTGCGGATGGAATTTGCCGATCACGTCACCGACGGTGCGCGCAGATTTCTTGTACTTCGCGGCCGCCTTGAGTCCCAGCTCCGACATGGCGTAGACGATGCGGCGCTGCACCGGCTTCAGGCCGTCGGCGATGTGCGGCAGCGCCCGGTCGAGGATCACGTACATGGAATAGTCCAGGTACGCTTTCTCGGTGAATTCATGCAGCGGCCGGCTTTCCAGCCGCTCGAAATCGAAGGTCAGGTTGTCGGCCATATCGGTTGATCCGCAAGTCGGGTGGTGATGACGCATTATAATTGGCGCTGGTGGCTTGTGGCTGGTGGCTGGTGGCTGGTGGCTGGGGCTCGAGCTGGTAAGGACAGCCCGACAAAATCGGTGCCGCGTCACCGGTTTTTGCCTGACGCCGCGTCAGCGATTACGATGCGCGAAGAATTTTATGGAGATGGATCATGAGTTCGATGACCGCCAGAGTGAAATTGCGTTTCACAGGTATTGCGCTGGCACTGGCCCTGTTTTGGACGCCGGCCGTTGCGTCCGTCGCCAACGGTGACTGGGACCGGTTTGTTTCCGATTACGTCGAGGCCACGTTCAAGGCGCAGCCGTACTTCGCGGTGCAGGCCGGACGCCATGAATTCGACGGACGCATGCCGGACTGGAGCAAGTCGGGGATCGAGACCGAGATCGCGCGACTGCGACAGGCGCGCAGTGCTGCGGCTGCATTCGCTGCAGCGACGCTTTCTTCCGCGCAGCAATTCGAGCGCGATTACCTCGTTGCGACGATGGACAACAGCCTGTTCTGGCTGGCGAAGGCGGGATTTCCGTTCCGCAACCCGGCCTGGTATGTGAATCAGCTCGATCCGGAGGTCTATTTGTCGCGGGAGTACGCGCCGCTGGCGCAGCGCCTGCCCGGATACCTTGGGTATGCAAAGGCCATCCCCGGCATTGCCGCAAATATCCGCGCCAATCTGCGCACGCCGCTGCCGAAAAGTTACGTGGAATACGGCATCGCCGCGTTCGGCGGGTTCGCGGAATTTTACCGCAATGATGTGCCGAAGGTCTTTGCCGGCATCGCCAACCCGCCATTGCAGAAGGAACTGGCTGCTGCGAATGCAGCCGCCGCCGACGCCATGGGAGAACTGAAGGACTGGTTCGTCTCCCAGCGCGCCGCGGCGAATGACGATTTTGTGCTGGGCCCCGACTTGTATGCAGCCATGGTCCGGGACACCGAGAGAGTAGACATGACCATTGCGCAACTGGAAGCCGCCGGCCGCGCCGATCTGGAACGCAATACCGCCGCATTGAAAAAAGCCTGCACCGAACTCGCGCCGGGAAGCTCCCTGCGCGAGTGCGTCGGCAGAGTGCAGGATCGGAAACCGGCCAGGGGACCCGTGGCAGAGGCGCGCGTCCAACTGGTCAGCCTGCGGAAGTTCATTGACGAGAAAGGCATCGTTTCGGTGCCGGGCACGGACATCGCGCTGGTTCAGGAATCGCCTCCGTACAACCGCCAGAATTCCGCCTACATCACCATTGCGGGCCCCTTTGAAACCGGCGTCGCGTCGGTCTACAACATCTCTCCCCCGGATCCGGCCTGGACTCCCGAAGAACAGGCTGCCTACATTGACGGCGAGGCGGAACTGCTGAACACGTCCGTACACGAGGTGTGGCCGGGGCACTTTCTGCAATTCGTGCATTCCAATCGCAGCAAGTCCGTCGTCGGGCGGCTATGGGTGGGTTATGCGTTCGCCGAGGGCTGGGCGCATTACACCGAGGAACTGATGTGGGAGATGGGGCTCGGCAACGGAAATCCGGAGAACCATATCGCGCAATTGCTGGACGCGCTGTGGCGCAATGTGCGGCTGCTGTCGTCCATCGGCCTGCACACCCAGGGCATGACCACCGACACCTCGGAGAAGATGTTCCAGGAATTTGCGTTCAGCGATGCGGGCAATGCGCGGCAGCAGGCCCGCCGGGGAACCTACGACCCGGCATATCTCAACTACACGCTGGGCAAGCTGATGATCCGGAAACTGCGCGATGACTGGGTGGCGCGGCAGATGGCAGGCAAACCGGGTGCCGATCCGAAGTCATTCTGGCGTGCGTTTCATGACCAGTTCCTGTCCTGGGGCGGCCCGCCGATCCCGCTGGCGCGCCGGGCGATGCTGGGCGATGAGGACCAAGGGCCGTTGCTTTAATGGGGTCGGAGTGAATTATTTTTGGGCATCGCACCAAATGAATTCACTCCGACCCCATTTTCCGAAAGTAAGATTTCGAGTTGCTGAAATTGAATTCACATTTCCGATGCGCGTCGTGTGGGAGGCTTGAGGGTGACCTTTCAGACGGGATGGAAAGCGTCACGTTTCTTGGAATGAAATGGTGTCCAATTTGTGCACGAATTGGGAAGGGGCGGGAAGGAAGAAAATTTATTTCTATGCCGAGCCCAGGGCGGATGTATGAAAACACTCGGGACGACCCACTGGCTGCGTGGGAGGATTGCTTCGAGAAGAGACCTAAGAAGCGGATATTGGTAGAGGATGCCAAGGCAGAAATTCGAAGGGCATTGGATCACTGGAATGGGGATAAGTCTTCCGGCTCGGCAATGCCTGTGTTCTTTGGATGGTTAAGTCGCCACCGCCCATATTTTCTTACGTTTCGAGGACGTGGAGATACATGGCAAAAGGTGCATAGCTGGCTACTACAGTATGAGCGTGAAAAAAGTGGCCGCTGATTCGTTGGCTCGTCTAGTCAAAGAATGTGGGGGCAAATTTGACTAACACCGAGAGGGTGCTCGGATGCGGGTCATACTGATTATTTTTCTAATCTGGGGGCTTTGGGCATCGATCTCAATGGGCGGTTTATACAAGCTCAGGCAAATGAACGCTGAGTTCGACTATCCAAATAAGAGCGTGCCATTTCTTCTTTCCAAACTCAGTTACTCACAATCAAATGGGTATTGGGATAGTTACCACGTAGAACAGTGCTCCTTATACATGCCCAATTGGACAAAGGCAGAACGCTGTGTGACAGCACGACTTTCTTGCGAGTATGTTGCTACACAAAAGAAAAACCTATTAAAGGACGGAGAGCATGCAGATATTTTTTCAGACGAGTTTCACTCATGTTGGTTAGAGAATCGTCCGTTATTCGGGCCAGTTGAATGGTTGCGCGCCTCTCGTGGCCTACTAAGGGCTGCCGTTGTTTTTGGAGTTACGTGGTTGACAGGTGGTTGGGATAAAGAAGGTGAGGAGGCGTTGAAATGGGAGAACAACAACAAAGGCTGGGTAAGACCGTTGATCGAGTGGATGGAGAGAGCAGGTTGAGGTAAGAGTATTAGAGTTCAGGACCACGGATAAATGGGGTCGGAGTGAATTATTTTTGGGCATCGCACCAAATTAATTCACTGCGACCCCATTTTAAGAGCACGACTTCGATGGCATGTATTATCCAACAATACGTTCCGGGTGCCTTCGTATGCCAGCAACTAATTCCATGAGCAACGAACCCCTCTTAGATCTATACGATTCGTTTTTCAAAACCGCATCGACCCCTGCAGAGCTAACTTCGCGCCTCTCTTGTCCTCTGCTCCTAAGTGTCGGGTCGGGCTGGCATCAGGCCATTCGTCGTCTCCTCGTTGTGGGCAAGGAGACTTTTGGATGGGATTGGACACCGGGCGATTATTATCCGTGGCCACACCCCCCGCTAACTACACTTGCCGACTTCAATGGCTACCCAAATGCCGTCCGCGCGCTGGTTGACGGCTACGCTTCATTCGCATTTTCAAAGCATCAATCAGCTAATTTCAACGGCCCTTTCTGGCGAGCGTTCCGCCAGTTGCACGAAGAAATCAATGAAGGCCACAAAGCAGATATTCTTTGGACCAACCTGTTCAGATGCGACCTCGAGGGCGGTTCGGTAATTGATCGGGCCACTCCCGCCGAACTGAACAACATCCTGGCGTTTCAGCATGGTTTGCTAAGCCGCGAGATACGCATCCTTTCGCCAACCGCCGTCGTCTTCTTCACCGGACCCAACTACGATCTCGCCCTCCGCGCCGAGTTTCCAGACATTGTTTTTGCCCCAGTCTCCGGCCATGTAGAGCGGCAGTTTTGCCAGATCGCCCATCCTGACCTACCGACGCCGTCGTTTCGCATTTATCATCCGAATTATCTAGCGCGGAATCACAACAGATGGCTTTGGCTTCGGGAAGTAGCGTCGTATATTGCCACGTCTACAGCGATGCCCGGAAGAGGTCCAGAACACCATTAGTCGTTTGAGCGTAACCGCACATACATCGTTAACCGCCGAATAAATTGCAATTATCGATGACAGGTAGCGCTACATGACTGTACTCAAAATCCTTGCTTTCTTGGCTGTACTGGCCGCGTTGGTATGGTCTGCGCGCGCATTGAACGAATACTCCGAAGAAAAATATAGATATCATCCGTTCAATGTAGGGAATACGTTCACTATGGTTCTTTCAATCGTCCTGTTCGTTATAGCTGTGCTCGTGCTGCCTGAGGGCCAGACTCTGAGCGCAGTCCTATCTGATGCCGTGAAGCTCAATGTCACGGAGGAGACCTCAAATACTGTTGTGCTGATTGTTCTAGCGGCCTTAGTCGCAGTGATCGTGTACGTACACACTGCTATGAAGTCAAATATACTGATCGCGACGTATGCCATGATTGTGCAATTCCTTGCGGCACTCCTCATTTTTGTGATTCTTGTCCTTGCGCTCATGAGCACAGGTTCAAAGCACAAACGACGATCGCGTTGAAAAAGACTGGCCATCAGCCACAAGATAACGCACTTACTCACACGGCTATGCCCCGAGATTAAGACATCGTTAATGTGTAATTAAACGTAGCCGCGTCAAAAAAGAAAAAAGGGGGTCGGAGTGAATTAATTTGGTGCATCGGCATTGGTTTCGCGGCATGGACGACCAATTTTGCAATGTCCAATCTTTCGACCGAGTGCAGATTCTACCTCAGCGCGGAATCGCGCGTTACCCACCGGGTAATTGTAGGCTAGACATTGCCGGATGTGATGAATGTCGTCGTCCTGGAGCGGGGACCTGAACCATTCCCGATAGGCCCACTGCCGTTCGGCATCACTGGCGCCCAATTGGAGATAGAGAGGATGTTCATTCAGCAGGTCGTCCGTTTCGCCCCAGGCATGAGATCGGTATGAGGACCAGCGATATTGTTCTGGCGCCTCAACCATGCCTGCCGCCACCGGGTTCATCTCAATGTAGCGCATGCAGGTCAGCAGAAAATCGGATGCATGCACAAGACTCGCTTTGTGGCGTCCCTCCCAGAGCGTGCCGGTACGCCGATAGGCACGGTTTACATACAGCACATAATGCCGTCCAACATGCTGCATGACCCGGGAAATGCCCGAGGCGTCACTCGGCGTCATCAGCAAGTGCACATGGTTGGTCATCAACACGTAGGCATGCAAGGCAACGCCAAAGCGCCGTAATCCTTCGCCCAGGCAGCGCCGATAGAACAGAAAATCATCCGGGCAGAAAAAACTGGCACTGCGGTTGTTGCCGCGCTGCACGACATGTGCCGGAATACCGGCCAGATACATCCGTGTCTTTCGAGGCATGGCAACTCCATTGCCACTCTGTTAAAGATTACATCCGGATCATCCTGAAATCTCCGACCGGATGCAATCACGCACCAAAATAATTCACTCCGACCCCATTTTTCATTTTTCAAAAGATTGGTATTTCGAATTCGGCGTCAAAATCCACTCCCGGGACATCCGAGCGCGCCCTGAGCACCCAGTCAACCTTGTTGGTGCCGCTGCGGATGTCGGTTCCCAAGCCTCCCACCGGCAATGTCAGGCGTACCGGAATGATCACCGAGCGATTCGCTCGGGTGAAGTCCCCCGGATCCACTGTGACCGGCGTGCCTTCCCATAGCACGTCCACCTTGATGTTCGTTTCCCTGGGTTCGAACACTTTCGGGACGTTGCGCACGTGACGATTTGCGATCCCGACGGTCACGGGGAAGGTCAGGTACCTGCCACGCTCGACCTCGATTTTTCCCTCGAGCGGGCCTCCCAGACGATATGGAAGGCTATCGGGCAGAAACCAGGCACGGCCAAACTTGACAAAACGGCGACCAAAATAAAACGCGGCCCAGATGAGACAAAACCCGGCGGCCGGAAACCCAAACGCATAGAGCCACATCCCCGTTTCCCCGAGCCACCCTTGCGCCAGGATATAAGCGGCCACCGGCAGCGAAATCGCATTCCAGACAATCGCGCACATCCAGAAAAAAGCCATCCAAAACAGGCCATCGTCGGCGATACGGCGCCTGTGCCAGTCTTCGCGCCACAGCCACGGTTCATCGGGATGTGCCGCCTGCTGTGCGAAAAACCGGCGGGAGCGGCGCACCCATCGGATGCCTCCCACGATGCCGCCTCCGCCGATGGCAGCCGCCCCCGCGCCAAATGCCAGAAAGACGGCCCCGCCTTCATACCCCCCTTCTAACAGCATTGTTACGCCACCGAACATGCAGAACAGGCCAATCAAAAGGACGATGGAGCAGATTGCAACGATGATTATGAGTTCGGCCGTCCCGGTCGGACGGCTGTCAGTAGTCGCCACCAAAATAAATGGGGTCGGAGTGATTTATGTTGGTGCATGCACCAAAAAAATTCACTCCGACCCCAATTCCTGTGAGCTGCAGAGCTATGGAGCAGGTGTCGCCTCCAGCGCAGCATCGGCTTGCAGGAAGCCGGCGCCGACCGGGTCGCAGGGTTCTCCGTTGCAATCCGTATCCCAGGAGCCTTCGCCCGCAATGATCGGAACGGGAATAATGCGGCTGTCATCGCCCGACATCGGGAGCGTCGTGCTCTTCATGATTCCCTCCACGGCGGCCTGATCCAGGGCGGGATTCTTGCCGACGATGAGCGCCGCCACTCCGGCCGTGAGCGGCGAGGAAAAGCTCGTGCCGCTCCAGAAACAGAACGTCTCGTTGCCGCCTCCCACCCCGGCCAGCCGGCACGGCGCGACCGTGAATTGCCCCGGCGCCACCACGTCCAGCTCCTGCGGATCAATACCGAAGCCGGTGCCGAGCGAAGGGATCGCACGGCTGCTGAAGGTGGCAATGAACGCATTCTGCTCCTCGCTGTCCCCGGTGCCGTCCGGGTCGTTGGGCACGTCCACCGAGCGCCAGAAACTGGCCGCCGTGAACTGATTGACAAACCCCGCGGCGGCGGCCGAAATCACCTCCGGATACGCCCCCGGCCAGCCCATGCCGGCCTCGCCCTCGTTGCCGGCCGACGCCACCACGATCACCCCGGCGGCAATGGCATCGTCAATGGCCGCCCGATCGGCCGTGCCGGGCGCACCGCCTCCCAGCGACATGTTGATGACCACCGGGCCGATCACCCCGTCGATCTTGAGCTGGGTGACATAGTCTATGGCGGCGATGATCCGGGAACTCCAGGTAAACGCCTCGCCGTTCGGGAACACCTTGAGCGGAATGATCGTGGCCTCCGGCGCGACGCCGTCGATCACAGTGCCGGCGAACTTGAAGCCGACAACATGGGAAGCGACCGACGTCCCGTGGCTGTTGGTGTCGCGCTGCCACATGTCGGTCGGATTCGAGGTGGTGAACTCGTCCACGGGGACAAAGTCTTCGGCCGTCGCGCCGCCGCCCATGAAGGCCCGGGCAAGCCCCGTGGCCACTCTGCCCTCGTCAATGAAGCTCCGCCACTCGCGCATCATCCCGGTGTCGATCACCGCCACATGCACGCCGGCACCGGTCTCGGCGACCTCGCGGGCGTCATCGTTCAGCCAGGGCGCCGCATCGGCCTCCACATCCACGACATCGAGAATGTCCCGATCCCACGTTCCGACGGCGCTCAGCCAGCGAATTCGATCCGTTTCCACCGACTCCACGAAGTCAAACCCTTCGATGGTCGCTCGCGCCCTTGACCCGCGCGGCGTCACCACGATGAGGTTGCGGTTGTGGATGACCCCGTGGACGGTGCCGTACGCTGCCACCTGCTCGCGCATCGCCTCGGTAACCGGCACCGAGGATTTGATGATCAGGCGATTCTGCTTCGGCGCCTTGCCCTGGTTGTCGAATGCCAGAACGGGTTTTCGGGTCAGCTCGTCGGTTTCCGATACCTGTCCATAGCCAGCCGTGCTGGCCAGCAGCACGGCACACGAAGTAAAAGCAAGAAAAATAAGGGGGCGTTTCATGGCGATTCCTCCGACTCGTGGCATGCCTTGCCGTTGCACGGATATTAGAAGCATACCTCGCATTCAAGCTAAAAGCAGCTACAAGCTACAGGTAAACGGACCGCGATATTTGCCTTTGGTTCTTGGTGGCTTGTAGCTGTTTCACAGTGACACCCGGATCCCCACGAACCCTGCCCTGGGCGCGGCGGGACCGAGGAACCTCGGGTCATTGAATCCCTGGAACTCCGGCAGGTCCACGCTGCTCGGATCCTCGCCCAGCAATCCGAAGGTTTCGTAATCGGCATTGAACAGGTTCGTGACCCGCGCCAGAAGTTCGATTTGATCGGTCAGGGTCCAGGATCCGCGCACGTTGACAACGGCGTACCCGTCCACACGATCAAGCTGGTTGGACTCATCGCCGCGCATCACCTGCCTTGAGTTATAGAGCAGGTCCAGGCCGAGGCCCAGCGTCGGGGCAAGTCTTACGTCGGCGCCCAATTTGAATTGATGCGCCGGGATCCCCGGAATATGGTCGCCGGGACGCACCTGGATGGTGCCGTCTTCGTCCGCGAATTCGTGGTTCGGGCTCAACACGGCGAGGTTATCCTGAAACGTTGCGTGAATGTAACTGTACGCACCGTACCATTCCAGATTTCCAACGGCGCCCGTCAATGACCCCTCGAAGCCCATGCGCCGGGTTTCGTCCACGTTGGCGAAAAGCCCGGTGGAACGACCCGTGGACTGAAAAATGATGTCGTCGTTGCTGACGGTATGGAAGAACGCCGCGCGGTAGCGGATCCGATCTCCGACCCGGCCGCGCACGCCGGCCTCCCAGCTTTCGGCCACGACCTGGTCGAGTGGCGGATCGGAAAGAAACGCATTCGGCAGCCGGCATTCGAATTCGACATCGTCCGGGTCCCCGCCTTCCGCCACGGCGTTCGCCACGGCGATCTCGAAGATCCGATCATTGCAGGACAGTTCGATGGGCGTCGGCGCGCGCGAGGATTCGCTGTAGCCGGCATAAAGATTCATGTTCTCGCTGAAACTGAATGTGGCGCCCAGCGCCGGGTTGAAGCGATCGAAATCGTGTTCGCCGTTCAGCTCCGGCCGTTCGCCGGATTGGTCGGCCAGATCCACGGCCGTGTTGTTATAGCGTCCTGAGATGGTCACGCTGAACCGATCGGTGACATCCAGCGTGTCCGTGAAGTAAAGGCTCCAGCTCTCCGTAGCGGTGTGGATGTTCGTCGCCGCGGGATCCAGAAACGCCCCGGTGCCCAGTTCGAGCGAACTGCGCGTGGCCGGGTCGAAGCGCGCCAGCTCCACCACCGCGTCGAATGCCGTTGTGCCGCGGTACCAGGCCCCGCCGAATACCAACTGGTTGCCTTTCCCGAACACATCCCGGCGCAGAGAAAGTTGCAGATCGACGCCACGGCTCTTCTGCACGCGCGCGCTCTGGTTGTTGATGGCCTGATCGGACAGCACGCCGGTGCCGGAAATCTCATCGGTCAGGTCCTCGACATGGAACACATCCGCGGCCCCGGCGGCGGCATTGAGAAAATCCTCAAGCGCACCCGCGTCCGCAAACTGATCGCCGCACACGTCATCTTCCTCAAGCCCCAACTCCTCCAGGTCGTCGTCCTCCAGCCCGTCCAGCAAACGCTGTGCGCCGCCCAGGCCGCACAGGGCAAGTTCCGTCCCGTCGCCGTTGAACGAATCGGTTTCGTTGCGGCGGTAATAGGCGGTCCCCGAGACGGTCATTTCATGCGTCAGCTCATGGCTGCCATCGAGGCTGACCATCACCATGTCGTTTTCGGTGATATCCGGGGCGGTGAAGACCGTATCGCGCTCGATGGCCATGAGTTCCACCGGCAGCGGGCCGTTTCCGAACAGCTCGCTGCTGCCGTACTGCGCGTTCAGGTTCAGCGCGGAGCGTGTCCCGCGCCACCCGAAACTGCCGAAGACATTCAATGAATCCGACTCCGACAGCTCGCGCCAGCCGTCTTCGTCAAAATAGTTCATGCCGACGTAATAACCCCAGGTGCCGTTGTTGGCGCCGCTTTCCGCGTCCACGACCCGGCGGTCGAACGACCCGCCCCACAGCTCCGCGCTGTGCCCGGCGGAATTGAACCCGTCCTTCATGCGCACCGACAGCGCCCCTCCCAGCGCGTTGAGCCCGAACACGGGATTCGCGCCGCCGATGAGTTCCACCGAGTGAATGGCCTCCTCCGGCAACAGGTCCCAGTTGATGGTATCGCCCAGCGGTTCGTTGATGCGCGCGCCGTTCTGGTACACGGCCAGGCCCTGTGCCAGCCCGAGCAGCGGCGACGCGGCAAATCCGCGGTACTGCAGATCGGGCTGAAGGGGATTGTTCTGGGCCTCGTTCAGGTTGACGCTGGCCAGATTGCGGTTCAGGAAATCGGACAGGTCGAGGCTTTCGGATCGCTCGATGTCCTCGCTGGTGGCGGACTGGACGTTGTACGGAATTTTCTCCTCCGGCAAGGCCGCGCCGTGGGACGGGGTGACCCCGATGACGACGACTTCATCCAGCGCCTGCTCGGCACGGGGCGCAGAAAACGTGCCGAGCACAACGACCAGGCAGATTGCGCCCGGTATCGCCATGTGTCCGTTCAGGAACCCGCTCAACATTACGAATCCTCCTGGTGACAAATGCAGCCAACGCCGAAAGTGACCAGGGCCGCAGGCTTGGTTAATTCGCGGCTTGAATTGCCGCGATCGGGAAACGGCTACGGGCGCCGCGGGCGGTACAGCGGTTTCTCCTCGCCGGTCCCGATTTCCAGCTTGTCCGGGGACTGGAACTGCCCGGGGTCCTCCAGCCGCAGGCGCAGGCGCAAATTGTTGCGCGAGTCCGCATGCCGCAGCGCCTCATCCACGGAAATCCTGCCGGCCTTGAACAGGTCGTACAGCGACTGATCGAAGGTCTGCATGCCGGCGATCTTGCCCTGCTCCATCGCGTCCTTGATCTCGTTGATGCGCGATTTCTCGATCAACTCGGATATGAACGGCGTGTTGAGCAGGATCTCCACCGCGGGCACGCGCTTGCCGTCGATCCCCGGGACCAGGCGCTGTGAGACGATGGCCCGGAGATGCTGCGCCAGGTCAAGCAACAGTGCGTGGTGCGCCGTGTCCGGGAAGAAGTTGATGATGCGCTCCAGGGTCTGGTTGGCGTTGTTGGCGTGCAGCGTGGACAGGCACACGTGCCCGGTCTCGGCGTAGTGCAGTGCGTGGCGCATCGTCTCGCGGTCGCGGATTTCGCCGATGACAATCACATCCGGCGCCTCGCGCAGGGCGTTCTTCAGGGCTTCCGGATAAGAGTGGGTGTCCAGCCCCACTTCGCGCTGATCCACGACGGACTTCTTGTGTTCGTGCATGAACTCGATGGGGTCCTCGATGGTCAGAATGTGCCCCGATTTGTGCTCGTTGCGATAATTGACCATGGACGCCAGCGTCGTGGACTTGCCTGACCCGGTCGCGCCGACCACGAGGACAAGCCCCTGCTTTTCCATGATCAGGCGCTTCAGTATCTCGGGCAGGCCGAGTTCCTCGATGGACGGGATACGGCTCTTGATGTAGCGCACCACCATCGCCGTGTCGCCGCGCTGGCGGTAAATATTGATGCGGAAGCGGCCCAGCTTGGCCACCGTGACCGCCATGTTCAGCTCCAGGTCGCGCTCGAAGGCGGCGATCTGGTCGTCGTTCATCATCGAATAGGCAACGTCATGCACGTCGCCGGCGCTGAGCGGCGTGCTGCCGACGGGATGTGACTCGCCCTGCAACTTGATGTTCACCGGGGCACCGGCGCTGAAAAACAGATCGGAGGCGTCCTTCTCCACCATCAATTGCAGGTACGCGGAAATGTCCATGCTTGCAGTTTAGCGTCTGTCAAGTGCCAGGGAACTGATTTGCCGAATCGGTCATACCGAAGCCAGATGACCCTTGGATTCCAGCCACTCCTTGCGGTCCGGGGCGCGGCGCTTCGCGAGCAGCATGTCCAGCATCTCATCCGGCTTCTTGTTTGCGACCAGTTCGAGGCGCACCAGGCGCCGGGTGTCCGGGGCCATCGTGGTCTCGCGCAACTGAAGCGGATTCATCTCGCCTAATCCCTTGAAGCGCTGCACGTTCACGCTGCCGCGTTTCTTTTCCGCGCTGATCTTGTCCAGGATGCCCTGCTTCTCCGAGTCGTCCAGCGCGTAGTAAACGTCCTTGCCCACATCAATGCGGTACAGCGGCGGCATGGCGACGAACACGTGACCCTTCTCCACCAGCGGCCGGAAGTGTTTCACGAACAGCGCGCACAGCAGCGTGGCGATGTGCAGGCCGTCGGAATCGGCGTCCGCCAGGATGCAGATCTTGCCGTAGCGCAGTCCGGACAGCTCCGTCGAACCGGGGTCCACGCCCAGGGCCACGGCGATGTCGTGGACTTCCCTGGACGCCAGCACCTCGGAGGGGCTGACTTCCCAGGCATTCAGGATCTTGCCGCGCAGCGGCATCACCGCCTGAAATTCGCGGTCGCGCGCCTGTTTCGCCGAACCGCCGGCAGAATCGCCTTCCACCAGGAACAATTCGCTGACGGCCAAATCCTGTACCGTGCAATCGGCAAGCTTGCCGGGCAATGCCGGTCCGCCTGAGACTTTTTTGCGCGCGACGTTGCGATCGGCCTTCAGCCGCCGCTGCGCGCGCTCGATGGCCAGTGCCGCGATGCGTTCGCCCATCTCCACGTGCTGGTGCAGCCACTGACTGAGCGCGTCGCGCACCAGCCCGGAAATGAACGTGGTGGATTCGCGCGAGGTGAGCCGCTCCTTGGCCTGTCCCACGAACTGCGGCTCATCCATCTTGACGGACAACAGGTAACTGCATCGGTCCCAGACGTCCTCGGCGGACAATTTCACGCCGCGCGGCAGCAGATCGCGGGATTCGCAGAATTCCCGCACCGCTTCCAGCAGTCCCTGCCGCAGGCCGTTGACGTGGGTGCCGCCCTGGGTCGTCGGCACAAGGTTCACATAGCTCTCCTGCACGAGATCGCCGTCGTTGGGCAGCCAGTGCACGACCCAGTCCACCGCCTCGTGCTCGCCCTCCATGGAGCCGACGAACGGCTCCGGCGGCAGCAGTTCCTGGTCGCCCAATGCCTCGGTGAGATAGGCGCGGATGCCGTCCTCGTAATACCACTGCTGCTTCTCTTTCGACTTTTCGTCCGCAAGTCGCACGGTGAGACCCGGGCACAACACGGCCTTGGCGCGCAGCAGATGGCGGAGCTTCGGAACGAAAATGGCGGTGGTGTCGAAATACTTCGGGTCCGGCCAGAAGCGGATGGTGGTCCCGGTATTGCGCCTGCCGACTTCGCCTACCACTTCCAGTTTTGATTTCGGCTCGCCGCCGGCAAAGGACATGTTGTATTCCCTGCCGTCGCGCCGCACCCAGACTTCCAGGTTTTTCGACAGGGCATTCACCACCGACACGCCGACGCCGTGCAACCCGCCGGAGAACCGGTAATTCTTGTTGGAGAACTTTCCGCCGGCGTGCAAGCGCGTGAGAATTACTTCGACGCCGGAAACCTTCTCGCCCGGATGCCGGTCCACGGGCATGCCCCGGCCGTCGTCGCTGACGCTGACGGAACCGTCCGCATACAGCGTGACGTCGATCTGTTTCGCGTGACCGACAATGGCCTCGTCCACGCTGTTGTCCACCACCTCCTGGACCAGATGATTGGGACGCGAGGTGTCGGTGTACATCCCGGGGCGCTTGCGCACCGGCTCAAGCCCGGTAAGGACCTCGATGTCTGCGGCGTCGTAGGTGTTGCTCACTGCATTTCCCGGATTCTGATCGCAATCTGACGGGAATCCTTGCGCGCATCGCACGCCGATCCTCCGGTTCCGGACACGCCGTGAATACGTCCATGTAGGCTCGGGTGCCGCTCCTGCGGCACACGGTCCGTCACCGGAAGATCAGCCTGCTGCGCGCTCCAGGATTCTGTGCACTCCCGGAGGATACCTGAAAGTTGTGTTCCAGTGCGCCTCAGCCGTCGAGATCCGCAACCAGGCTATCGCGAATTCCCTGGGCAACGGGCGTGACCGTGTGCCGGTAGACCGGATGATCAATACCCGCATGCAACGCCGCGCCGCGCTTCAGCGCCGCGATCATCGGCGGCGACAATTCGAAACGCAGGAAGTGCACGGCGGAGGTCTTCTCGCCGTCTTCGCGCTCCAGGTCCTCGTCCGCGACCGGCGCGATGGGGTCGAATCCCCCGACTTTCAGCCACACTGCCGTCTCGATCCCTTTCATCCGGGTCAATGCGCGGCGGCGCTCCGCCTCGTCGGCGTATTCGATCATGAACGTGGCTTTCCAGTTGTGGCCGTCCGGGATCAGCGGGTTGTAGGCGGCGAGTTCCTCGTCGATCGCCGCGGCCTCGAAGATGCGCTCCGCGCGCAGCATCTCCTGCACCTGATACTGCATGGTCAGCCGGTCCTCGAAATACAGCGCGGCATGGGGCCCGATGGGCAGCCGCCGGTTCCGTTTGTGCGCCATGACGTGCTCGCGGAATTTCGACCTGAGTTCCGCGTACTTCTCAAGTGTGAAAAGGTCCGCGCGATTCAGCTTGTTCATTGAGTCTTGAGGACATCCAGGCCGGCATGAAGCCGCCCCTGCATGAATGATATTGTGGGGCCGGCTTTATGCCGGCCATCCACTTCCAGGCCGGGGTAAACCCGGCCCCACAGGGTCAGTTGCCGCTCAGATCCCATACGCATGCCGCAGCAGACTGAACGGCGATTCGGCCCGCGAGCCGTCACGCACGCCGCTCTGGATCTGGACCCCAGCCATGGGGCAATCGCTGACGTAATGGTCCGCCTTCGCGCCCCGCACCCGGTCAACCACCGGCCGGCAGATCTTCATGGAGATGTCGTGGTACTCCTTCTTGACGGCGTAGGTGCCGTCGTGTCCGGAGCAACGCTCGATGATTTCGAAGGTCGTCCCCGGCACCAGTTTCAGCACCTCGCGGGTCTTCAGGCCGATCTTCTGCACGCGCTGGTGGCACGGAACATGGTAGGCGATCTTTCCGAGCCGGTTCCTGAATTCCGTGCGCAATTTGCCGGACTTGTGGCGCAGCATCAGGTATTCGAACGGATCGAAGAACGCCCGCGCCACCTTCTGCACGTCCGCATCGCCGGGGAACAGCAACGGCAATTCCTGCCGGAACATCAGCACGCAGGACGGGATCGGCGCCGTCAGGTCATGCCCTGCATCCACGAGCCGTGCCAGTTCCGGGACATTGACGTTTCTTGCCCGCTCAACGGCGTCCAGGTCACCCAGTTCCATCTTCGGCATGCCGCAGCACTGCTCGCGGCCGGTCAACGTGACCGGCACGTTGTTGTGCGCAAGAACCCTGACCAGGTCTTCCGTGCTGTCCGGGGCGCAGCGATTTCCATAGCAGGAGACGAACAGCGCGATGCGGCCGCGGGTCTCTCCCGTGGGCTCGGGCCTGATTTCCGCACCGGGCCTGCGCGCCATGCGCTTGCGCAACGAGTCGCTGTGGTATTCGGGAACTACGGCGTCCCGGTGCACTCCCAGCGTCGCTTCCATCACCTTGCGCGCCACGCCGTTGCGGTTCACGGCGTTGACGACGCCGGCCACCAGCGGAATGCCGGCCAGATTGCCTACCGTATCAGTGGCGGCCAGCGCCCGATCGCGCAGGGAACTCTTCCCCTGCCGGTGCCTGACTGCCTTGGCGCGCAGCATCAGGTGCGGGAAATCCACGTTCCATTCGTGCGGCGGCACGTACGGGCACTTGGTCTGGTAACAGAGATCACACAGATAACACTGATCCACGACCTTGCGATAATCCGACTTCGCGACCCCGTTCACCTCCATGGTCGCGGATTGGTCCACGAGGTCGAACAGCGTGGGGAAGGCATTGCACAGGCTGACGCACCGGCGGCAGCCATGGCAGATGTCGAACACCCGCTCCAGCTCCCTGTTGAGCGCGGCCTCGTCATGGAACGCCGCATCCTTCCAGCCAATCGGGTGGCGCGTCGGCGCCTCGAGGCTGCCTTCGCGATACCCTTCCGGTTTGTCAATCATGGACGTTTCCCCCTACGCGAAAAACAATGAGCCGGGCACCGTGCCCGGCTCATGTGGTTCCGCCGGCCGCTTGCGGCGCCTCAGCCGTCAAGATTGTCCAGCGCCTTCTGGAACCGGTTCGCGTGGGAACGCTCGGCTTTGGCCAGGGTTTCGAACCAGTCCGCAATTTCGCCGAATCCTTCGTCCCGGGCGGTCCTGGCCATGCCGGGATACATGTCGGTGTACTCGTGGGTTTCACCGGCGATGGCGGCTACCAGGTTTTTCGCGGTGTCGCCGATGGGTTTGCCGGTGGCCGGGTCTCCCACCTGCTCCAGGTATTCCAGATGACCATGCGCATGGCCGGTCTCGCCTTCCGCGGTGGAACGGAACACCGCGGCCACGTCGTTATAGCCCTCGACATCGGCCTTTTGGGCGAAATAGAGATAACGCCGGTTGGCCTGGGATTCGCCGGCGAATGCGGCCTTCAGATTGTCTTCGGTTTTGCTGCCTTTCAGACCCATGATGACTCCTCCTAACCATTTGATTTTACAGAGTGAAGACGAGCAGGAATCTTACCAACGGGCCTTCCCCTGTCAATGATCCGCGCCATTGTATTTTGCGATTCGAAAAATAGGCGGCGCCTATTGCCGGCCCCGGGCCGGCATGGGCAATAAATATCAACCGCAGCGGCCAGTTGATAATATGCCTGCCCTGCAATCGGAGAGTGCCCGTGGCCAGAAAAGCCGCCGAATTTGATTTTGAAAAGGCCCTCGGCGAACTGGAGGCGTTGGTGGAGAAAATGGAGCAAGGCGACCTCAGCCTGGAGGAGTCCCTGCGCCATTTCGAGCGCGGCGTTGCGCTGACCCGCGCCTGCCAGAAAGCGCTGGCGGACGCGGAACAGAAGGTGCAGATCCTGATGCAGAACACCGGCGCCGGCGAACTCAAACCGTTCGATGCCGCTGAAGACGCCGACGACTGAAACGATGCCGTTCGCCGATCGCGTGCGGGACTGGCAGGACCGCATTGAATCCGCGCTGGCTGCCTGGCTGCCCGCATCCGATGCCGCGCCGGCGAAACTGCACGCGGCGATGCGTTACTCGGTGCTGGGCGGCGGCAAGCGTATCCGTCCGATCCTCGTCTATGCCACCGGCGAGACCTTCGATGTCCCCGCCGCCACGCTGGACGGCCCCGCCTGTGCCGTGGAAATGATCCACGCCTATTCCCTGATCCATGATGACCTTCCGGCCATGGACAATGATGACCTGCGGCGCGGCAAACCGACCTGCCACCGCGCGTTTGACGAGGCCACGGCCATCCTCGCCGGCGATGCCTTGCAAGCCCTCGCTTTCGACGTTCTTGCCTCCGATACCGCGCTGGAGGTGACGCCCCTCGTTCGCGTGCGCATGATGCGGATCCTTGCGGCGGCGAGCGGCTCTCTGGGAATGGCCGGTGGGCAGGCCATTGACCTCGCCGCGGTGGGCAGCGATCTCACCGTGGCACAACTGGAAAACATGCATGTTCACAAGACCGGCGCACTGATCCGGGCGAGCGTGCTGCTCGGTGCGCTGTGCCACCCCGGACTGGGCGAAGAGGAATTCGCCCCGTTGTCCCAATATGCCCATTTCATCGGGCTGGCTTTCCAGATCAAGGACGATATCCTCGACGTGGAAGTGGATACGGCGACGCTGGGCAAGCCGCAGGGTTCGGATCTGGCCCAGAACAAGCCCACCTATCCCAGGCTGCTGGGGCTGGAGGGCGCGAAACGGGAGGCGCAGCGCTTGCACGATGAGGCGCAGAAGGCTTTGCGCGGCCTGGGTCCGACAGCCGACGGCCTGCGCTGGGTCGCCGAATACATTGTTTCCCGTGGAAACTGACCGGTTGGCCCCGTTTGTTCGCCGCCCCTACGCAAATCCTGAGCGAAATAGTAGGATATCCAGTCTAATGCGAATTGAGCTGACCCAATGACCCATCCCGCCCCAAAATTAGCCGGCCAGGTCGAGCGCGACATCCCCGACATCCAGTCCACGCCGGATACCCGCCACATCCATATTGACCAGGTGGGTATCAAGGACATCCGCCATCCGGTCGTGGTCCGCGACCGCTCGGGCGGCGAACAGCACACTGTTGCAACGTTCAGCATGTACGTCAGCCTGCCGCATAACTTCAAGGGCACGCACATGTCGCGTTTCGTGGAGATCCTGAATCAGCACGAATACGAGATCAGCGTGCAGTCGTTCAAGCGCATGATCAGGGAAATGATCGAGGCCCTGAATGCCGCCTCGGGGCAGATCGAAATGCGCTTCCCGTATTTCGTCAACAAGGCGGCGCCGGTATCCGGCGTGCGCAGCCTGATGGACTACGACGTCACGTTCATCGGCGAGATCAAGGATGGCGCGCCCAAGGTACAACTGCGGGTGGTCGTGCCGGTAACGTCGCTTTGTCCCTGCTCAAAGGAGATCTCCGATCGCGGCGCGCACAACCAGCGCTCGCACGTTACCGTGCAGGTGCGCACCCGCGGCTTCGTCTGGATAGAAGAACTCATCGAAACCGTGGAAAAGGAGGCGTCGTGCGAATTGTACGGCCTGTTGAAGCGGCCGGACGAGAAGTACGTCACGGAACGCGCCTACGACAATCCGCGCTTCGTCGAGGACATGGTCCGCGATGTGGCCATGCGCCTCAATGCCGATGATCGCATCAGCGCCTACATTGTGGAATCCGAGAATTTCGAGTCCATCCACAATCACTCCGCTTTCGCGCGGATTGCCCGGGACAAGGATGCAGACGCAGCTACAAGCTACAAGCCACAAGCTACAAGGTGAATCGAGGACTGCTAGTGCTCCCGCAAGATGGAAAAAACAGTGATGGGAATGTCCCGGCAAGTAGAATTGTGTCTCTTGCTGCTTGTAGCTTGTAGCTTGTGGCTTGTGGCTGCCTTTCCCGCCGGCGCCGACATGGTGCCCATGCGCGATTTCATCCAGCTACGAAACGGCATGCACGAGGCGGAAGTGTTGTACCGCATCGGCGCGCCCGATTACGAGTCGCTGTCCACCGATTACTACCACAATGTGCTGCGCAAGGTGTGGCATTACCTCCCGGCGCGCGACCGGACGAATACATGGATTACCGAGATTACCTTTGATCACGCCGGTGTGGTGCAGTCACTGCGCCGCACGCGGGCACGGAAGTGAGAAGATAGTCACAAGTCATAAGTTACAAGGAGGCATGAAAAATGGCGTTGTTTCACTTGTGACTTATGACTTGTCACTTGTGACTTTTTTTGCCTCCTGCCACAGCGCTTCCATTTCCTCCAGGGACGCCTCCTCCAGCGTCCGCCCGCGCGCCCGCAGTTCGCCCTCGATGACGGCGAATCGCTGCTCGAATTTGCGGTTCGTGGACCGGAGCGCCATCTCCGGATCAATGCCCAGATGGCGTGCGCAGTTGATAACGGCGAACAACAGGTCCCCGAGCTCCCCGGCCAGCACCGCGCGTTCGGCGCCGGCCGCCATCGCCTGTCTGAGTTCGCCCACCTCCTCCTCGATCTTGGCGACCACCGGCGCCGGCCCCGGCCAGTCGAATCCGACGCTGGCGGCGCGCTTTTGCAGTTTGCAGGCCCGCGCCAGGGCTGGCATCGCGGAACTTATTCCGTCCAGAAAACCGGACCCAGCGTTCGCGCGCAGGCGTTCCGCCGACTTGAGTTTCTCCCACACGACATTCTGGGCGGCGGCATTTTCCACATGCGCCTGCCCGAATACGTGCGGGTGGCGGCGCTCCAGTTTCTCGACGATTCCGGCGGCAACGTCTTCCAGGTTGAACCGGCCGGACTCCTCGGCGATGCGCGCGTAAAACACAATGTGAAACAACAAGTCGCCCAGCTCGTCACGGATGCCCGTGTCGTCGCCACGCTCGATGGCATCGGCCAGCTCATAAACCTCCTCCAGTGTATGGGGCAGGATGGACGGGATAGTCTGCTCCCGATCCCAGGGGCAGCCCCCCTCGGGGTCGCGAAGTTGTTGCATTATTTCCAGGAGTCGCTTGAATGCCTGCATTGGTGTTTCCCCATTCAGATTGGCCGGCTGCTGAAGAACGGGTTTTTCAGCCGCCGATCAGTTGGTATAAGAGGTTGCCTGACATCTGTACCGTAATGACTTGATCTCCGGTTACATTCTGAATGAGAATTAGCCAGACTCTGAACAAGCCCATCCGGGGCTTGTCAGAGAACGGCAGGCGAAAAGTGTGATTTTCGCCTGCCTAACATTTTCAATGGCTTGCAACCATTGAAAATGGCAGTGCGTCCCTGCACTGCGGAAGCTCTGATGTAAATCAGAGCTTCCCGCCGGACGGACGAAGTGGCACGAAAATTGGCCGGAATTAGAACATGACCCCCCTGATCCTGCGACTGGATACTGCCGGGACACCCGTGACGTGGATCCCCTGGCAGGACGCCGTGTGCCTGTACAGCCGCGACATGATCGCTTGGACCGCGGGCGACAAGGAATTCAGTTTCCGCGGCGGCATCTGCCGCCGCACCGGCTCGCGTTCCGTCGTCAACGTCAATTCCATCGTGGCAGTGAAGCGCTCCGCGCTTCGCAAGCACAGCAAACGCGTCATCCCGCCGCTGACCAATCGCGAGTTGTTCCTGCGCGATGCCCATCTGTGCATGTATTGCGGCGGCCAGTATGACGAATCTCACCTCACCCGCGACCATGTCATGCCGATGTCCCGGGGCGGGCGGGATCGGTGGTCGAACGTGGTCACCTCGTGCCGCCACTGCAATACCCGCAAGGGTAACCGTTCGCCGGAACAGGCAGGCATGACACTGCTGGCGGTTCCCTACGTCCCGAACTGGGCCGAATACCTGGCGTTGTCGAACCGGCGCATCCTCGCCGATCAGATGGAGTTCCTGAAGTCGCAGTTCTCCGGACGGCCGATGCCGTTCCATCGCCAGTAGTCCTGACGTTGCGTCCACCGGCGATCACATTGGCGAACCGCCTGCGCGGGTGCGCAGCGTTGCTGGCCTGCGCCACCGGCGTTGCGCCTCCTGCCGCTCATGCCGCCGACAAGGACGGCAATTACGCGGTCTGGGGTGTGGGCGCGAAGTCCTGTTATCACTTCCTGCAGGCCGCAGGCACCCCCGAGGCGCAGGCATTCCGCAGTTACGTCATGGGTTATCTCACCGCCTACGACGCGCTGACCGAGGACACCTACAGCATCGGTGCCGGCAAGGATCTGGATGAGGTAATGGTCTGGCTGACAGAATACTGTTCGAAAAAGCAGATCCACAGTTTCGAGCAGGGGCTGGCGGAGTTCACTGTCGAGCAGCATCCGCAGCGCAGCCGCCACCCCCCGTTCCGCTTCGGTCGTTGAACCTCCCCCTCCCGGGCGCGACATTGTGGATAGTGCCGGTATATAATGAATTGACGGACGGGAGTCGTTCGTGCAGTTTTAAAACTGGAGTACCGGTAAATTTTTACCCGAAAACGCTAGGAGAAAGACAATGAAGAGTACACTTTTGAAGGCTGGTGTCATGGCCGGCATGCTGGCCATGGCAGGTGGTTGCGCAACCACAGAACAACTGGCCGAAATCAAGACCATGGCGTCAAACGCCCAGTCTGCAGCCGCGGCCGCTCAATCCCGCGCCGATGCTGCCATGGCTGCCGCGAATTCCGCCATGGAGGCTGCCCGGGCTGCCCAAGCTTCGGCCAATGCCGCACAGGCGTGCTGCAACGACCAGAAGAGCCGCCTGGACAGGATCGTCGAGGACATGATGAAGAAGTAAGAGGCTCCGGATCGATCCTTGAAAAGCCCCGCCCCGCGGGGCTTTTTTTATTCAGCGCGATCCCAGCGGCAGGCGCACATCCAGTTTCAGTTCCATGCCAGCATTCGACTCGCGCGTCCTCACCCGGGGCGCCGGCTCCGCGGCCGGCCGCGCCGCCGCCAATATGGAATGCGGCTCCGGCTTGAGTCTCCCGATCTGCACCGGGATGCCCCGGGACTGCTGAATGATCTGGCGGGCGAGATCCCAGTCCGCTTCGTAGCCGCCCTCGCGTGTCATCGCCACCACCGCCCGCACGACGCTGGTAAGATTCCCTTCGAACGATTCCTGATCTTCTTCCAGGGATGGATGGGCTTCGAGAAAGATGCGATCGCCGCGCAGCCCGACCTTGTACGGCTGATTGACGATGTTGACCGGCATGCCCACCTGCACCGCCTGGAACAATTCTTCAATGTGCTCATTGTACAGGCGGATGCAGCCGTGACTCACACGCATGCCGACGCCCCAGGGTTTGTTGGTACCGTGGATGGCATACATCGGCAATGCGAGGCGGAGCGCGTAGGCGCCCATCGGGTTGTCCGGCCCGGGACCGACCCGCTTCGGCAACGGATCGCCTTCGGCGGCGTGTTCGGCGCGAATGGACTCCGGCGGGTACCACACCGGGTCCTTGACCTTGGTCGCCACACGGGTGGTGGAATAGGGCGTATCCCACCCTTCGCGGCCGATGCCGATGGGAAACGTCATGACGTCCATGCCGCCGGTGGCCTTGTTCGCGCGAAAGTAATACAGGCGCATTTCCGGCACGTTCAGCACGATGCCGATGTGCGGGGCATTGGGCAGCACGAATTCCATCGGCAGCACGAACTCTTCGGAGTTCCCCGGCAGCCACACGTCCAGTGAAGGATTGACCAGTTTGATCTCCGAATGGCCCAGGCCCCGGCGGCGCGCCACGTCCACGGGGCGATCGATGCCCAGGCTGTATCCGGTCTCGATCTGCCCGATTACGGAATCCCCCGTAACCAGTGGAAAGGGGTTGCCGAGGACCGCGCCCGGCAACCCTGTCGCCACGCTGAGGATTACGAGCCGTTTCAATGAATTCATCATGTTGATTATTGTAACAGGCTGAAAATCCGGATAGATTTATTTTCCAGGCCGTGGAAAACAAATTCTGTCCGGATTTTCAGGTTTCCTTCAGCCGCGGCATCAGCTCCACGAGATTGCACGGCCGGGTGCGAAAATCCAGTTGCAGCGAGATGATCCGGTCCCATGCAGTGGCGCAGGCGCCGGCGGAACCCGGCAGCACGAAAACATAGGTGCCATTGGCGACACCGGCCACGGCCCGGGACTGGAGGCTGCTGGTGCCGATATCCTCCCAGGAAATCATGCGGAACATCTCGCCAAACCCCGCGATCTCCTTGTCCAGCAACACCGATACGGCCTCCGGCGTACCGTCACGCCCGGTGACTCCCGTTCCGCCCGTACTGATTACGACGTCCACGTCCGCGTCGGCCACCCAGGCGGACACGGCGGCGCGGATCTGGTAAATGTCATCGGGGACGATGCGCTTGTCGTGCAGATGGTGACCCGCACCGGTGAGCCGCTCCGCCAGCAACCGGCCCGATTTGTCCGTCTTCTCCGTGCGGCTGTCGGAGACGATGAGCACGGCAATGTTCAACGGCTTGAACGGGCGGGCGATATCGGCCATCGGAATCAATCTCCTGCGTTGAAATCCGCAATCTCTCCGCTATAGTCGCCGCGTGGGGAACGGCACGCGATCCGGCATCACAACCCCTTCGTGGTCGCCGGTACATACGACCGCGGCGGCAGTGACCTGCATTGTCATGGCAATTGCATTGCACAGCAATGTCGCCGGCGGCAATCCCGCGGCCTGGGATGCGTCGCAATTTCTTGCCGCGGCGTACCACCTCCATCATCACGGCGTATTTTCCGAATCCCGGAAACCGGCCGTGCCCCGCCCCGGTATCGGCCGCGAGCCGGGTTACGGCGTGTTTCTCGCCGGATTGATGACGGTCAGCGCAGATCTCCGGAATTTCGATTTCAACTGCCTCGCCAATGCGCCGGACTGCCGCAGCGGTGAATTTCTCGCGGTTCAGTGGGCCAACTCGGTCCTGTTGGCGCTCACCGGCCTGCTGATGTTCCTGACCCTGCGATTGCTGGCGGGTTCCCCGATCGCTGCCTGGGTTGCGGCGCTGCACGTGTGGCTGAACTTCGAAGCCGCCGCGAGCCGGCAGTACGCAATCTCCGATTACCTCGCTTTGCTGCTGGTGGCCGCCGTGACGTTGTCCGTCATCTGGGCATATCGCGCGCAGCGAGCGTCGGCGTGGGCCGTGCCGGGACTCGCCATGGCCTGCCTGACGCTGACCAAGGGTGTATTTCTTTACCTGTTCGGGCTGGTCGTGACTGCCGCGTGCATTTTTGTGGTATTCGTGCCACGCCTGCGACGAATCACCGCCATCCCGTTGCTGGTGTTCGTCGTGACGTTCTCCCTGCCGGTCGGAGGCTGGATGGCGCGCAACCATGCCGTAGCCGGCGAATTCGCTCTCAGTGCCGGACGCACCGGCATCGTACTGAACAACCGGGCAGTTCTGAACGAAATGGGGCCGGGCCAGTACGCGGCCGCGTTTGTCTATTGGACGCGGGGTTGGGGAGACTCCGTTGCCCGCCGGTTCCTGGCGCCGGAAACATGGCAGCCATTCGATCTGGCGCAGCCCGGTGGTTATTACGATCGGGGGCAGAATGGCTTCCGGCCGCGCGTCCGCAGGCTGATGAAAAGTACCGGGCTGGATTTCAAGACCGCAAGCGGCCTGGTCGAAAAGGAACTCAGGCACTCGATGATGCGCACGCCGCTGAAGCATCTCGCGGTTGCGGCCCCATTATTCTACCGGGGAGTATGGATCGACGAGTTCATTGTATTCAGCCTGCCGGCACTGGCCTGGCTGCTGGTCCGATCGATCAGACGGCGTTCGCCCGTGATCCTGCTGGCGTTGCTGCCGTCAGTATTCAATCTGATATTCTACCCGCTCGTCAGCATGAACATTCCCCGTTACCAGTTGACCGCCCTGCCTGGTCTCGCGCTCGCCTCGGGGATTGCCGTCGAGGCGCTGGCGCAGCGCTGGTGGCGCTGGCGCAGTGCCGCCGGGACGCCGTGACTGCACAGCCACCCCCGGCGGGCGGCATGCTCGGGGAATTCGCCGTCGCCGTGCTGATACCCTGCCACAACGAGGCCATGGCGATCGGCGACGTTGTCGCGAACTTCAGACGCGCACTGCCGCACGCCAGGATTTATGTCTACGACAACAATTCCACCGACGCGACGGTTGCCGAGGCACGGCGTTCCGGCGCGGAGGTGCGTTCCGAACCCCGTCGGGGGAAGGGGCATGTCGTGCGGCGGATGTTCGCGGACGTGGACGCGGACATCTATGTGCTTGCGGACGGCGACGGCACCTACGCGCCTGAAGCCGCACCGGAGATGATCTCCCGCCTGGTCGCTGATGACCTCGACATGATGGTCGCGGCCCGCCGCTCATTGCCCGGCGCGGAGCGCTTCGGACACCGCTGGGGCAACCGCCTGTTCAACGCGGTCATTATTGCGCTGTTCGGCAACGGTTTTTCCGATGCGTTCTCAGGCTACCGCGTCCTGTCGCGCCGCTTCGTCAAATCGTTCCCGGCGCTTTCCACCGGCTTCGAGATTGAAACGGAGATGACGGTGCACGCCCTGGAATTGCGCATGCCGGCCCTGGAATTGCCGGCGGACTATCATCCGCGCGGCGCGGGATCCGCGAGCAAACTGAGAACCATACCCGACGGTCTGCGGATCCTCTGGGCCATCGTTCAATTGTGCCGGGAGATCCGGCCGTTCGGGTTCTATGGACTGCTGGCGCTGGTACTGATCCTGCTGGCGCTGGTGCTGAGTTACCCGTTGTTCGTCACGTATCTGCAGACCGGCCTCGTGCCGCGATTCCCGACGGCAATACTGGTCACGGGGATCGGGGTACTGGCGTTCGTGAGCCTCACCTGCGGACTGATCCTGGACAGCGTTGCCCGCGGTCGCCGTGAAGTGAAGCGGCTCATTTATCTTGCGCTGCCGCCGCTGGGGCGAAACGCGAACGCACCCGAAGGCCGGCACTGAGCGGGAGCGCCGGTGCGGCAGTTCGGTGCATTTGCTGTGGTCGGGGGCATCGGGTTTGCCATTGATGGCGGCATACTGGCGCTGTTGGCGAACGGTCTGGGTTTCGGGCCTTATCAATCGCGGGCCGCCTCATTTTCGCTCGCGGTGCTGACCACGTGGTGTCTCAATCGCTCCTGGACGTTCAGCGCCGCCGGCGTCCGGGAAAGCGCCCGCTGGCGCTACGTCGCCGTGCAATTCCTGGGCGCAGGGATCAATCTGGGGATCTATTCTTTGTGCATCGAAGCGTCCGACAGCATGCGCCGGTGGCCGGTACTGGCTTTGATCGCAGGCGCGGCCATCGCGCTGTTCTGGAACTTCCGCATGAGCAGGCGTTTCGTCTTTGCCGACTCCGGCATGCAGCCGGCGCTCAACGATTCCAATGGCATGAACCTGGAGGTGATCGCCGAGGCCAGGAATTACAACCGCTTCCTGCTGCGACAAATCACCGATCAATTGCAGGCCGGTGACAGCGTCGTGGATTTCGGCGCCGGGATCGGGACATTTGCCGCGAGCGTGGCGAAACATGTCCGCGAGCTCCGCTGCGTCGAGACCGGCGCAAGTAACCGTGAACGACTGCGCGAACTCGGCCTGAACGTGCTGGGCGGCATGGAAAGCATCGAGGATGCGTCGCTCGATGCCCTGTACGCGTTCAATGTCCTGGAGCACATAGAGGATGATCGGGCCGCGCTGCAGGGGATGCACGCGAAACTGCGGCAGGGCGGCCGGCTGCTGCTCTATGTACCCGCGTTCCCGGTCCTGTATTCAGGCATGGATGCGCGCGTCGGCCATTATCGCCGCTATCGTATCGGGCCCCTGTCCAGCCTCGTCGAGTCGGCGGGATTCGCAGTGGAACGGAGGGAACATGTGGACAGTCTCGGGTTTTTCGCCGCGTTGCTGTACCGGGTCGGCGGCGATGAATCGGGTGCGTTGAACTTGACGCTCGTGACGTTTTACGACTCGTGCGTTTTCCCGCTGAGCCGTCTGGTGGACCGGCTTACGTCCGGCCTGTTCGGCAAAAACATCCTGATTGTCGCCCGCAAACAGGCCGGCCGTTCCGGCCGGGGGATCCGGGGATCCTGAACGAAGCCGCCGATTCGTGGCAGGCCTGCCGGCCGGCGGCGCGAACACGCCCTTCGCCCATGCCCGCTTCCGGGACCGGTTGGCGATCACACAATCGCTCTGCCCCATTCGCCGCGGAATGCGATTTCTCCCAGAGCCCGTCGTTGCCGCGGCGCGTATTCCCGCTCGCGCAGGGCCGGCGGGATGTCCGGTTCGGCGAGCTGGTACCCCACGGCGATCATCGCCATCGGCGTAAACCGCCCGGGAATGCCGAAGTCCTGCTGTATCTTCGCTGCGTCGAACCCGCCCATCTGATGCGCCATCAGCCCCAGCACCGTGGCCTGCACGCACAGGCTCATGCTGGCTGCTCCGGTGTCGTGGCCGCCCCACCGGTTGGGCTGATCGTCGTGATTGAAACGCGTGTCCGCAAGCGACAACATCAGTACCGGGGCAGCGCCCGCCCAGCCCTGGTTGAACTCGCCGAGGCACGCAAAAGCCCGTTTCCAGTGGACCGGATCCACCAGACGATCCCACACCAGGTAGCGCGAGGGCTGATCCCCATAGCAGGACGGCGCCCAGCGCGCCGCTTCCAGCAGCGCCAGCAGTTGCGGCCCGGTCACCGGCCGGTGCGCGTCGTAGGCCCGGCCGCTCCAGCGCCGCGCCAGGCGATCGTCAATGGGGACTTGCGTCTCGGCGCGCTTCTCGAACATTGGATTCTCCGCATTGGTTACCGGATTATGGACGGACTTTTGCAGCAAATTGTTAGAATGGCGCACGGATTCTACTATCAGCCGCAAAGGCCCATGCAAGGCGCGGACATCTACCAGGCCATCGCTGCAAACATCTGCCGCGTGATCAAGGGGCAGGAACAGGCCGTTCGCCGCCTGCTGGCCGCCTTCGTCAGCGGCGGCCATGTGCTGCTGGAAGACGTGCCGGGTACGGGGAAGACGACATTGGCGAAAGCGCTGGCCCGATCGATTGACGCCAGGTACCAGCGCGTTCAGTTCACGCCCGATCTGCTGCCCACGGACATCCTCGGCGTTTCCATATTCGATCAGCGCGACCAGAATTTTCACTTCCACCCGGGCCCGGTGTTCACCAACATCCTGCTGGCGGATGAAATCAACCGCGCCTCGCCGCGCACGCAATCCGCGCTGCTTGAAGCCATGGCGGAATCCCAGGTCAGCATGGATGGCGTCAACCGCCCCCTGGACGCGTTGTTCTTTGTCATCGCCACACAGAATCCCATCGAGTTCCACGGCACGTATCCATTGCCGGAAGCGCAGATGGATCGTTTTGCGATGCGCTTCCACCTGGGCTATGTGCGAGCGGACCAGGAAGTGGCCATCCTGTCCGAGCAGACCCATTCGCATCCGCTGGAGTCGCTGTCGCCATGCGTAACCCGCGATGACGTCGTTGCCCTGCGCCGGCGCGTCGCGGACATTGCGATCAGCAATGAACTCAAGCATTACGTGGTCGCGCTGATCCAGGCGACTCGCGCCGCCCCCGGTGTGCTCAACGGCGCGAGTCCGCGCGCATCGCTGGCTTTGATGAAGGCGTCCCAGGCGCTGGCGCTGTTTGACGGCATGGCATTCGTTACGCCCGATCATATCCAGGAGATCGCCGTGCCGGTCCTGACCCATCGCCTGATGCTGGATTCCCAGGCACGGTTCTCCGGCGCCAGCGCCGCCGGGGTCGTGGAGGAAGTATTACGTTCTGTGCCCATCCCGGCATGAAAACAGTTACAAGTTATAAGTCACAAGACATAAGGAACACAATGAACCACGGTGCAACCAGTCTTTCCTTGTGACTTATGACTTATTACTTGTGACTTGTGCCTGAATCATGATCCGCTGGCTGCTGTATCTCAATTTCCGCTACCTGTACCGCCTGAGCCAGTGGTCGCGGCAACGGTTCACGCCCGCCGGCATGGCCCTGCTCGGCACGCTGGTCGCCTCCGGAATCTTCGGTGTGAACACGCGCCAGACGCTCGCTTACCAGATTTTCGGCTTTTTGGTCGCCGTGCTGCTGGTCAGCGCGGCGGGCAGTCTGTTTTTTCGTCCCCGACTGCGCATCCGGCGCCTGCTGCCGCAATTCGGCGCGGCCGGAATGCCGCTGACCTACGGCGTCGAGATCCACAACACCGGGACGCGGCTGGAACAGGATCTGTGCCTGCTGGATGAACTCGAGGCGCCGTTTCCAACGCTGGCGGAATTCCGGGACGGGCGCGACCCCGAAGACGACCAGCGCAACTGGTTTGATCGCAAGGTGGGCTACCCGCGGCTGATGGGGCAGATCCAGAAGCGCCGCGGGGCGGCCCTCGCCCCTGCTTTGCTGCCGCCGATCGCCCCGGGGGACCCGGCGCGCGTGCAACTGAACCTGCTGCCGTTGCGGCGCGGCTATCTGCGCTTCCGGCACGCCACGCTCGGCCGGCCGGACCCCTTCGGTCTGCTGCGCGCGCTGCACACACTGCCTGGGCCCGAGACCCTGCTGATACTGCCGAAGCTGTACCGCGCCCCGGAGATCCGGCTGCCGGCGCGCCGGCGCTTCCATCCCGGCGGCATGGCATTGGCCAGCACCGTAGGGGACTCGCAGGAATTCCTGTCACTGCGTGACTACAAGCCCGGCGATCCATTGCGCGCCATTCACTGGCGCAGTTTCGCCAGACTCGGAAAACCGGTGGTCAAGGAGTACCAGGATGAATTCTTCGTGCGCCAGGGTCTGGTGCTCGACACCTACCTGCAAGACCGGCAGCCGGCGGTATTTGAGGAGGCGGTGTCCGTGGCGGCCACGCTGGCGCTGCGCAGGCCGGAGCGGGATGCGCTTCTGGACCTGATGTTCGTCGGCGCCCGGGCGTATCGCTTCACCATCGGGCGCGGACTGGGACAAATGGAAAACATGCTCGAGATCCTTGCCTGCGTCGAACCGAACCACGGCGGCACATTTACTGATCTCGCAGACCTGGTCCTGCAACATGGCGATGAAACCAGCGCGCTGATATGCGTATTGCTGGGCTGGGACGCGCCGCGCCAGGCCCTGGTGGCGCGCGCCAGGCAACTGGGGATCCCGGTTCTCGCGCTTGTCGTGGGGACCACGCCGGAGCATCTGATGGGGTCTGACCCCGGGGCTGCCGGGGCGGATCCGGAGCGGCTGGTCGCATTGCCCCTGGACCGGATCCAGGCGGCGCTGGATCGGCTGGCGGCCGTGCGGCGTGCGGCATGAGCAGCGCGCGTCCCATGCTGCCCGCGGCGCCACCGTTGCTGGTGGGCGCGGGTCTGCTGCTCTGGGGCTGGCAAAATGGCTACCTGCTGTATGCATTGGCAATGGCGCTGATCCTCGAGGGCGCACGCTGGATCGGCTGGCGCTGGCCGGTGAATGATCGCGAATTCAACAACGCCTCCGATCTGTCCAGCGTCATTCTGATCATCTCGGTGCTTTACATCTTCAACGAGCACGGAGCAAAGGGGATATTCACCGTGCTGGCGATCATGCCGTTCGTGGTGTTTCCGCTGCTGCTCGTTCAGACCTTCAGTCTGGCCGGACACGTGCGGCTCAGTGCCTTGTTCATGAGCCTGCGCAAGCTGGATCCGGCCCGCCACCCCGAGGCGGCGCTGCCGGTGGACCTGACGCTGCCGTATTTTCTGGTCTGTTTCCTGGCCGCGAGCGCCGGCAATCACACCCCGGACGCGTTTCTGGCTGTCGCGGCGCTGCTTCTGGCGTGGCTCCTGTGGGCCATTCGTCCGCGCCGTTTCCCGGCGGGCATGTGGCTACCGCTGGTCGTGCTGACGCTGGCACTGGGATTCGGCGTGCAGCAGGGACTGGTCTGGCTCCAGTACCGCGTCGAGGGCTATACGCTGGAAGTCATGGATCGCTTTCTGTGGCGCTTCCGCGATCCGGACCTGGCTACGACCGCCATCGGTTCCATCGGCCGGATCAAGCTTTCCGACCGGATCGTGCTGCGGATAAAGACCGGAGCCCCGTTGCCCGGGATGCTGCTGTTGCGCGAGGCCGCGTATGACACCTATGTCTATGGCGTCTGGAGCAATCAAAAGCCCCCGTTCACCGTCATTGACCCGGATGTCTCGCGCACACGCTGGGAGTTGTCCCGCGAACCGTCGGACGCCACGCTGGCAATCTCGACCTACATGGGCAAGGACGCCGCGGTGGTGCCGCTGCCCCATGGCGCCACGGCCATCCGGCTGGTGGCAGCGACTGAAATTACCCGCAATCCCCTGGGCGCCGTCAAAATGGAAATCCGTCAGGGCTGGGTCCGTTACGTGGCGGATTACAACACGCGGTCGCCCGCCGCGGACGCGCCGCCGACCGAAAAGGATCTCGAGATTTCGGATAGCTATCGAGAGGTGTTCGAGGATCTGGCCACGCGCCTCGGACTGAAGGGGAAGGACCCCGCCGCAGCGGCGGCGCACGTGCGCGCATTTTTCGCCGATGGTTTCACCTATTCCCTGGCGCAGCGTCACCGCTATCCGCGCGGGCGCTACCTGGCGGAGTTCCTGAACAACACGCGCAGCGGCCATTGCGAGTACTTCGCCACGTCCACGGTGCTGCTGCTGCGCGCCGCCGGGATCCCGGCGCGTTACGCGCTGGGTTACGGCATTGACGAGTACAGCATGCTGGAACGGCAATACATCGGCCGCGCCCGGCACGCACACTCCTGGGCCCTGGCCTATGTCAATGGCGCGTGGCACGCACTGGACACCACGCCTTCAGTCTGGGCGCCCGAGGAGGCGGAGCAGGCCTCCACGCTGCAACCGCTGTTCGATCTCTGGTCGTGGATCAGCTACCGGCTGGCACGCACTCAGGCCGAGGAAGTTGCGGAGGCGGAACGCGACAATACCTTCATGTTGTGGCTGCTGCCGCCGCTGCTGCTGGCACTGGCCTGGCGGCTGTACTTCAAGGAGCGCGTTGCGCGGAGCCGGGACGCCCGGCCCGGTCCTGTGCGCGGGCCCGGCACGGATTCAGAGCTGTATGCCGTGGTCGCCGCCCTGGAAAAACAGGGAGCCCTCCGGCAACCAGGAGAATCGCTGCATCGCTGGCTGCTGCGGCGGCAGAAGATTTTCGACGGCACGCCGCTGGCGCCGGCACTTGCGCTGCACGCGCGCTACCGCTTCGATCCCGCGGGTCTGAATGTCGCGGAACGCAGGCTGCTGGCCGAACATGCCGCCGCGCTGTTGCAGCAACTGCGCCGCACCGCGGACGACCGCCCGATTACTTGAACAGGCAGTGCTTGGCGTAATCGGCCGCCTCATTGGCGGACCATTCGCCCTTGGGTTTTTCCTTCATGTTTGCGCACCAGCGATCGCTGCCCACTTCCGGGGCGCACGCGCCGGATGCCACCAGCACGCACAACAACATGAACCGCAGCATCGTTTCCATCGTTCCCTCCAGCGTTTCAGCCCGACGTTCCTCCGGTGCCAGTTCACCAATAAACCAGAAGTCGGCCGTCTGCTACTTTGTATTCCAGTTCGCGCAAGGGCCGGTCGCCGACGGACGTGCACCGCCCGGTTTCAAGATCGAATACCCAGCGGTGTTTGGGGCAGGTCAGCGTGCTGCCTTCCGCCGCCGTCGCGTGGATGTCCGTGGATTCGTGCGGGCAACGGCTGTCGAACACGCGCAGTCCCGATTTCCCCGCGTGAACAAGCAGTCCGCGCCCGTCGCAGTCGAACCGGTGGGTGCCCGCTACCGGGACTGCGGATACCTCGTGCCAGGCCGGCGCGCCGCCCAGCCGCTCGAGGCTGAACTCCGGCAGGTCCATCTGCTGCAACTGATCCACGGCCCATAAGATCTTGGTCAACCCAAGTGTCGGGAATGCCATCAACAGCGCGTCAAGAACCTCGTTCGCCGAAGCGCCCACCCGCAGCGCGCGTTTCAGATACTGGCGAAATCCGGCGCCGGTCTGCCTGTCCACCTTGGTGATGACGGAGATCAGGGCGCGAGTCTTGGGATCGAGGGACTTGCCGGCCTCGCGCAGAAACGCGAAATAGGACTGCATGGCCTCGGGACGCGCCTTCTGCAGCCAGGTCAACGCATCGCTCATGGGGATCAATCACGCCGCAGCCGGTCGGACACGGCAATCGGCGTAGGATAACGCATTACAATGTAGCCGGATGAAAATATGAAGGTCAGCAGTGTGGCCAGTTGAATGAGATAGGAGGTGCTCGCGCCGATTACGCCGGCCTCCACCGCCAGTACGGCTATCAGCAGCGAGAACTCGCTCAACTGCCCAAGCCGGACGCCGACTTCCAGTGACACCGCGCGCTCCTCGCCGGCGCGCACGAACAGGGCGCGGAACACCAGCGGCTTGGTCACCAGCAACAGCGCCGCCAGCGCAATGGCCGGAGCGGCAATCGCTCCCAGCGACTCAAGGCTGAACATGGCGCCGATGGAGAAGAAGAACAGCACCAGAAAGAAATCCCGCAGCGGTTTCAGTTTATCGGTGATGAACAGGGCAATGGGGCTTGATGCCAGCACGACTCCGGCGACAAAGGCGCCGATCTCGTGGGACAGGCCCATGACGGCCGCCAACTGCGCCATGCCAAGGCACCAGGCGATGGCCAGCAGAAAGATGTATTCGTGGATCTGATCGAAGCGCGCGATCAGCCGCACGATGACAAAGCGCTCCAGGATCCATGCAATGAAGATCAACAGCGGCAGCGTCGCCAGCGGGCGGCCCAGTGCAAGCGTGAGGCCGCCGCCGGTTTTGTACCCCTCCAGCAGCAACAGCACGACGATCGCAAGCAGGTCCTGCAGCAGCAATACGCTGACAACCATCTGTCCCGTTTGGCGATGGTGCAACGCCGTCGTGGGCATCAGCTTGACGCCGATGATGGTGCTGGAAAACATTGCCGCCGCCCCCACCAGCGCGGCTTCCGCGGGCGGCAGGTCAAATGCCCGCGCCAGCGCGAAACCCAGCAGCCAGAACAACGAGGAACTCAGCAGCGTGGCGACCAGCGCCTCGCCGAGCATGGTCCAGAGTTGCTGCGGCAACAGGTCAAGGCCGAGCAGGTACAGCAGAAAGATGATGCCCACGCCGGCAATCTGCTGAACCAGTTCCGGGTCGCCCACCAGCGAGAGCCCGAACGGGCCGAGCAAAACACCCAGAAGGATGTAGGCGACCAGGATGGCCTGCCGGGCGTAAAGCGCCAGCGTCGCCAATACCGCGGCGCCGGTGAAGATCAGAAACACCGAAAGTTCCAGTTCTCCGGTCATGGCGGCCCCCCGCCGGATCAGGCCCCCGGCAATGGGGGCGGCACCCGGCGCGCATTTGCAGGCTGATGCAAAACTGAGCTTTGCATCACCCTGTCAGCACATTTTTTCGACCATAATCAACGATTTATTTTGTAAAATCCATGGGCACTGCTAGGATACGGCGCTGCTGGATTCACCGGGAAATGGCGGAGATTTCCCGGCGGATGTAGCAGAATGGGACGGCTACAGTCGCGAAATTCTAATAATCATCATCCCCGGGGACAGTTATGGCACTGCACTTCGAACTTGCGGGCGCACAGATCGACGGCGCGCGCGAATATCAGGAAGACGCGTTCCTGATCACCAATCTCGCAGACAAGAGCGGAAAGCCCGCGGCGCTGATCATCGTCGCCGACGGCATGGGGGGACATGCCGCCGGCAACGTGGCCAGCAACATGGCCGTGCAGGCGTTCAATAAATATGTGTCGGCAAATTACCCCAGCGACGATCTGTCCGAAGTGATGCACGAGGCCATACTGCGCGCGAACAAGGCCATCAAGGAAACCGTTTCCGAAACCCCCGCGTTGCAGGGCATGGGCTGCACCATGGTGGCGGCGATCCTGGAGGGCGGGAAGATCATCTGGGCCAGCGTCGGCGACAGCCACCTGTACCTGATCCGCGGCAAGGAATTGATGAAGAAGAACGCCGATCACAGCTACGGCGGATTCCTGGAGCGGATGAAGGCCGCCGGCACGCCGGTGGAGCCGGAGCCCGGGCTGGCGCCGAACATGCTGATGAGCGCCATCACGGGCGACGACATCAACGAGATTGACGTGCCGGCCGAGGCATTCGACCTCCAGCCCGGAGATCGCGTGCTGCTGTGCAGTGACGGGATTGATACGCTCAGTGACGGAAAGATAATCCAGTTTTCCGCCTGGTCCGAAGCGCCCAAGGAATGCGCCGACGCGCTGCTTCAGGCAGTAACCGATGCCAAGCTGCCGAAACAGGACAATACGACGGTGGTCGTCGTGAACGTGGTGGAAAAAGCCGCTGCCGTGGCACCGGCACCCTCGCCGCCTGCACCCGCCCCGGCGGCAGCGCCCCCGCCACAGCCGGTTTACGCGGCGCCCTCCCCGGCGGCGGCGCCGGCGGAACGCGAGAAGAAGGGCAATACCGGAATGATCATCGGCATCGCTGCCGCTGTGATGCTGGCGGCGGGTATCGGCGCATACATGACGATGGGCGGGAAGAAACCCGCGCGTGCCCCGGCCGATGAGACCGCGGTCGTCAGTGAGGCGCCTGGCGCAGAGGAGGCCGACGCCGGCACTGCGGAGGCCGAAGTCTCCCCGCCACCGGAAGAAGCGCCGGTTGCAGAGGAAACCGCGGTGGCGCCTGCGGCTGAAACCCCCGCGGCCCCCGCTGCCGCGGCGGCGCCTGCACCGGCCCCGGCTGCGGCGGGACAGGCCCCGGCAGGCGGAGAGTTTCAGGACAGTTTGAAGGCGGGCGGCTCGGCTCCGGCCATGGTCAGGATCCCCGCGGGCTCTTTTGAGATGGGGAGCAGCGGTTCGTCGCGGAATGCCGAGGAGCGTCCCCGTCATTCGGTGAAGATCGACCGGTTCGCCATGAGCAAATATGAAATCACCTTCGCCGAGTACGAGAAATTCGCGGCCGCCGCCGGGCGCAAGCTTCCTGACAACCTGTATCTGGACAAGGCGACGCACCCGGTATTTTTCGTGACCTGGGACGATGCGTTTTACTACGCCAAATGGCTGACGGAGCAGACCGGCCACAAATACCGGCTGCCCACCGAGGCGGAATGGGAGTACGCCGCCGGCGCGGGCAAGACGTCGTCATTCTGGTGGGGATTCGACGAGGAGCCCAATCGAGGCCACTGCTACGGCTGCGGGACCTCGTTCGATCCGCGCAAACCCACGAAGATCGGCAGTTTCGGCGCCAATCCCTTCGGCCTGCACGACACCGGCGGCAATATCGCCGAGTGGGTGGCGGATTGCTGGCATGACACTTACAACGGCGCGCCCACCGACGGCGGCGTCTGGGAAGGCGGAGACTGCATCTATCGCATCGCGCGCGGCGGCGCGTTCAGCAGCCCGCCGCAATCAATCCGCCATGCCAAGCGCGATCGCTACAAGTCGGATCAGATGTATGACCACATCGGGATCAGGTTGGTGAGGGAAGAATAGAAGGTTATCAGAGCTTCCCTAACAGGTTGATGCAAAAGTCCGTCCCTGGACTTTTGCCTCTCGCTTCGGCCAAAGCGCAGCTTCGGCCTCGCTCCGTTTATCAAGCACTTGCGTGCTTGATAAACGATGCGTCCCATCCATGGGGCGCCGCATGCTGATGCAAAACCGAGTTTTGCATCAGCCTGCTAACACAGGCCTGGCCTGCAGTTGGCCGGCACGGACTCCATCAGCAATGCAAGCGCCCGCTTGAAACTCCGAGTCCCGACCGATGAACCTTTGAAATGCCCCATGCGCACTACGACCAGGTTGTGGGAGGGAATGATTAATGTCGTCTGTCCCCCGGCACCCGCCATGTAATAGGCCTGTTCGGGCACCGGGAACGTGGCATCGGTGTTGAGCCAGAAAAACGCGCCATAGACGGGACGGCCGTCGGCGTTCCAGGCTGGCGCGACCGTACTGACAAACCTGGCGTAGCCTTCTGGCAGGATGCGTTCGCCGTTCCACGCGCCATCCTGGAGATAGAGGTTGCCGAGTCGCGCCCAGTCGCGGGCCGAGGCGAGATCGTACCCCTGGGTGAGAAAATTCCCGTAGGGATCCGTTTCCAGCACCATCGTCCTGATCCCGATCCGGTCGAACAGGGCCCGCTGCGGAAATGAAAGATATTCCTCCCCGCGCCTCTCCACCGCCAGCCGGATCAGATAACTGATCAACACCGGATCAATGTTGCGGTAGCGGCCCACTTTGCCTGCGGGCCACTGCACCGGGCGCGTCGCGGCGTAGTGGAAGGCGTCCACGCCGCCCGTGTAAAGGTACACGTGGTCGGGATAGGGGCCGGATGCATCGTAGTCCGGATCCTGGGGCGCGCGGCTGCGCAGTCCGCTGGACATTTGCAGGAGATCGGCAATGCGGATGCCGGCCCGTGGATCGCCGTTACTCTGCCATTCGGGAATGGGCGCCGGCTGTGAAAGACTATAGACACCCTGATGGATGAGGATACCCATCAGCGTCGCGATCAGGCTCTTGCCCATGGACCAGCTCTCAAGGGACGTGCGTGCGGTAATACCTTCGCCGTACCGCTCGGCGATGAGTCGCCCCTTCCATGTCACGACGAAGGCGGCCGTCAATCCCCCGGCCGGCTCGAAGGCTGCCTCCACCGCCTGCTGCAACTTTCCGGCGTCGAGTTCCGCGGGCAGCGGAACTTCCGGCAGCACATCGCCCATCGGCCACGGCTGCGTCGAGGGATCGGGAAGTCTGCTCTTCACCGCAATGGTTGTGAAATTGGGCGCGGTCTGGCCCATGGGCAGCGTGACGCACCCCTGGCTTCCCAGGTACAGCGCCGTGCGCGTGACACCGTTCGGCAGCGCAATCCGCACGGCCTTTCCGGCATGATCGATTTCCGGAAGCCTCACCTTTGCGCGCTCCGCAGGAGGGCTGGTGAAGAATCCGACGTTTTCGGCGGCAAAGGCGGGATCGAGACCGGTGATGAATACGGCGGAGCACATGATCTTCGCAAACCCGGCCGTATGATGTTCCAGGGGATCGCCCGGGGGCGGAACATAGGGCGTGCTGATCTCCAGCGATCCCGCCCGCGCAAGTAGTGCCTCCCGCTTCGTGCCTTGCTGCTGCGAGGCGGTCGCGGTAACCGCGAGCGCAATGGCGGCGATGGCGAGGCAGGGAACGAAGACCCCCCTGAGTCGTGCAGTGATTTCAGCCGGCATCATTTCGACTGGCGGACGAACGAGCGCTACTGCGGCCATCAGGCCTTTGCCACTTTTCACTTTACACTTTCCGCTTTTACCATTTCACTCTCAACATCCACCGTCTCCACTTCTCCGCGCAGCCATATCAACAGCGTCAGTCCCGGCAACGCCGCGATAAACGTCACGCCGAAGAACAGCGGCCAGCCCAGGCCCGCCACCGCAGCGCCGGCCGCGGGACCCACGATCACCCGTCCCACGGCGGACAGCGCCGACAACAACGCATATTGCGTGGCGCTGTAGCGGCGATCACAAAGCGCGATCAGGAATGCAACGAATGCAGCCGTCCCCAGGCCCCCGGCGAGATTCTCCAGCGTGACGACCGCGGTCATTACGACATAATTTTTTCCGATTGACGCCAACAACATGAATCCCAGATTGGTGATGGCCTGCAGGACACCGAACCACAGCAGCGCGCGCCACATGTCCATGCGGGTGAGCAGCGCACCGCCGGCAAGCGCGCCGAGAATCGTTGCCGCCAGGCCCACACCCTTGTACACGACCCCGACGTCGGTGAGCGAGAACCCGGTGCCGCGCACGAGAAACGCCGTAGTCAGCGACGCGGCGGAAGCATCGCCGATCTTGTAAAGAACAATAAAGGCGAGCAACCACAGGGCGCGGTTGCGGTGCCGGAATTCCCGGAACGGCTGCACGACAGCCGCATCCAGCGACTCCGGCGCGGAGACGGGCTGCGCCGGCTCCGGCCCGAACACGCTGACCAGCACGCCGGTCAGCATCAACGCTGCCATTGCCAGGTAGGTGGCGGTCCAGCCGGCGTGTTCGGCCATGATCAGCGCGACGCTGCTGGACACGATCATTGCCAGCCGATACCCCGCGATGGAAAGGGCCGCTCCCGGGCCGCGCTCGCGGCTGGAGAGGAGATCCACGCGATAGGCGTCCGCGGCAATGTCCTGGGTCGCCGAGGCAAACGCCAGCAGGCAGGCCAGCAAGGCCAGTGTCTTGGTCGCCGATGATGGCGAGGCGAAGGCCATCGCCGTGACAACGGCCATGATGGCGAGCTGGCTCAGCAGCATCCATCCCCGGCGCCGGCCGAAATACGCCGGGACATACCGGTCCAGAAACGGCGCCCACAGAAACTTGCAGGCGTAGGGCAGCCCCACCAGGGAGAACAGGCCGATGGTGCGTATATCAACGTCCGCGGTGGTCAACCACGCCTGCAGCGTCCCGCCGGACAGCGCCAGCGGCAGGCCGGACGCGAATCCGGCCAGCGCCATGACAACCATGTGGCTCCAGGTCAATTCGCGCAGCGCCGGCATCGCGGTTTGTCAAAAGTGAAGCGGCACCGACGGAAAGGTAGCCAGTGGCAGAGGCACGGCGGGTTGCGCAGGCGGGAGCACGTCCCTAGTATCGCAAACATGGGCACTGAAATTGAGCGCAAATTTCTGCTGCGGGATGACCGTTGGCGGACCGCGGTGCGCGTCAGCGAGGACATCGTCCAGGGCTATCTCGCGAACACGGAGCGCGGTTCCATTCGCGTGCGCCTGGCCGGCGACAGCGCCAGTCTCAATCTCAAGAGCATGACACTCGGCGTCACCCGATCGGAATTCGACTACCCGATCCCTGCTGACGATGCCCGCGCCATCCTGAAGTTCCTGTGCATGCAGCCGCTCATTGAAAAGACGCGCCACCACGTCCCGCATGCGGGTCACGACTGGGAGATCGACGAGTTCCGCGGGGAAAACCTGGGACTGATCGTGGCGGAACTGGAATTGCAGCATCCGGATCAGCCGTTCACGCCCCCGTCCTGGCTCGGCCGCGAGGTGTCCGATGATCCGCGCTACTACAACGTGTGCCTGGTGGAGCAACCGTACCGTAACTGGGCGCCACAGGAAGAATCAGGGGGTCAGGGTTGATTTCTGCCCCCGTACCCTGCATCGGATGGAGATTCCGGCGACCCTGACCCCCTGATTCTCAATTATTTGAACAGGATGGCCGCCTTGGCCAGTGTCTTCCAGATCCCCCAGGCCAGCGGGATACCCACCAGCGTCCAGCTGATCGCCACCGCGTACCAGCTGGAAGGGGCCGGCTGCCAGGGATCGGGAGCGTGCTGATGCATTTCGGTATCCGTCATGTTCATCACCGGGTCGCGAGGTCATGGGCCAGGCGCCGTTCCGCCTCCAGTTCCGCATCGCTCATGTAGAAACGATCCGCGACCGGCCGCAGCGCGAGATTGCAGAAAAATCCCACCAGCAGCAGTCCGGCCAGAACGTACATGGTCGTGTTGTAGGCGTGCGCCGCGGGCACGTGCAGCACGTCAATCTGGTATTCGCGGATGTAATTGACTATCACCGGGCCGAGGATGCCGGCCATGGACCAGGCCGTCAGCAGACGGCCATGGATGGCGCCGACAAACTGCGTCCCGAACATGTCCGCCAGGTACGCCGGTATCGTGGCGAATCCGCCGCCGTACATGGTCAGGATGACGCAGAAGATCCCCACGAACAACGCCACGCTGCCCAGTCCGCCGGCGTAGGGCACCGCTGCATAAAGCGCCATGCCCAAGGTAAAGAAAACAAAATAGGTCACTTTGCGGCCGATATAATCGGACAACGAAGCCCAGAATATCCGGCCCAGGATGTTCAGCAGGCTGAGCAGCCCGGTGAATCCCGCCGCGATGGCCGCGATCCGCAGCTTCTCTTCACTGCCCAGATCGGCGAGCGTCCCGGGCAGATCGATCAGCCGTCCGCCGAACACCTCCTGCAACATCGGCGAGGCCATGCCGATGACGCCGATCCCGGCGCTGACGTTCATGCACAGTACGCCCCACAGCAACCAGAACTGCGCCGTGGACGGCGCCCGGTACAGATGCACGTGACGCGTCGTGATCATGGAGCCGCTGTTCTGCTTCGGCTCCCACCCCGATGGTTTCCAGCCCATGGGCGGCACGCGATAGCCGAACGCGCCGCACATCATCGCAATGAAATACAGCGCGCCCATGGTAACGAACGTTTCCCACACGCCGACGGAGGTCGGACCCTGGTACTGCCGCATCAGCAGATCCGCCAGCGGGGATCCGATCATCGCGCCGCCGCCGAAGCCCATGATGGCCATGCCGGTGGCCATGCCGCGCCGGTCCGGAAACCATTTGATCAGGGTGGACACCGGCGAGATGTAACCGAGGCCGAGTCCGCAGCCGCCGATGATCCCCGATCCGAGCCACAGCAGGCGGATCTCGTGTATGTAAACTCCAAACGCGGAAATCAGCAGGCCGCCGGCCCAGCACAGCGCGGCAACGACACCCGCCTTGCGCGGTCCGGCGTGCTCGAGCCAGTGACCGAACACCGCCGCGGATGACCCCAGGTACACGAAAAACAGCGTAAACATCCAGCCGAGCGTGCTGATCTTCCAGTCGCAGTCGCGGGCAATGATCTGCGCCAGCATGCTCATCTCCGTGGAGCAGGCGACCGGCTCCGTACCTCCCTGTGCCACCGCATAGGCGTGGGACAACGGCAGCCAGAACACGGAAAATCCATAGGCCATGCCGATGCAGAGATGAATGGCGAGGGCCGCCGGCGGCACCAGCCAGCGGTTGAATCCCGGACGCGCGACGGTCCGTTCCTTGGCAAGCAATGCAAACACTTTAGTCCGCCGGGGAGATCATGCTATTTTTGCAGTCTAAATACCTGTTCCGAAATGTGCTACAAAATTCCAACGGCCGGTCCGATCTCATATTGGCGGACACACCGTGAATA
>JACORW010000014.1 GCA_016179185.1 Gammaproteobacteria bacterium
CAGCCACCAGCCACCAGCCACCAGCCACCAGCCACCAGCCACCAGCCACCAGCCACAATTATATGATCGAACTGTCCGAAGTCTTGTTACTCGCCGCCATCCTCTTCTGCATCAGTGTCGCGGGGATATTCATCAACCGCAAGAACGTCATCATCCTGCGGATGTGCATCGAGCTGATGCTGCTGGCGGTGAACATGAACTTCATCGCCTTCTCGCATTTTCTCGGTGATGTGCACGGCCAGGTGTTCGTATTCTTCATTCTCACGGTGGCCGCGGCCGAGTCCGCCATCGGCCTGGCGATTCTGGTGGTGCTGTTCCGGAACCGCGGCACCATCAACGTCGCGGACCTGGACTCGATGCGTGGATAAGGAGCGCGCCGGCTAATGGACATGAAGACGATATATCTCGCGATCGTGCTGGCGCCGCTGGCCGGGGCCGTCATCGCCGGACTGTCCGGCCGTGCCATCGGCCGCGCCGGGGCGCATTGGGTCACGATCATCGGTGTCGGCGTATCCACCGTGCTGTCGCTGTATGCGTACAAGCGCATGATGCTGGACGGCGGTCCGGTGTTCAACGAGACCATCTACCGCTGGCTGTCCACCGGCAGTCTCACGCTGGAGGTGGGCTTCCTGGTGGATCCGCTGTCGGTGACGATGATGGCGGTCGTGTCGTTCGTGTCCTGGTTGATCCATATCTACACCATCGGCTACATGCACGACGATCCCGGTTATCAGCGCTTCTTCAGCTTCATCTCGCTGTTCACGTTTTCAATGCTGATGCTGGTCATGGCCAACAACTTCCTGCAACTGTTCTTCGGCTGGGAGGGCGTGGGGCTGGTCTCCTACCTGTTGATCGGCTTCTGGTTCAAGCGCGAATCGGCCATATTCGCCGGCCTGAAGGCGTTCCTGGTCAATCGCGTCGGCGACTTCGGCTTTCTCATCGGCATCGCGGCGATCCTGATGTACTTCGGTGATCTGGGCTATTCGTCCGTATTCCAGCAGGCCCCGTCCATGGCCGGGGAAACGATCAGCATCCTGGACGGCACCGAATGGTCGCTGATGTCGTTCATCTGCATCTGCCTGTTCATCGGCGCCATGGGCAAATCCGCCCAGGTGCCGCTGCACGTCTGGTTGCCGGATTCGATGGAGGGCCCGACCCCCATTTCCGCTCTCATTCACGCCGCGACCATGGTTACCGCCGGCATCTTCATGGTGGCGCGCATGTCGCCGCTGTATGAGCTGTCCGAAACGGCGCTGAGCCTGATGCTGGTAATCGGCGCGGTCACTGCGTTCTTCATGGGAGTGCTGGGGCTGGTACAGAACGACATCAAGCGCGTCGTGGCGTATTCCACCCTGTCCCAGCTCGGTTACATGACCGTTGCCCTGGGTGCGTCCGCGTACGCCGCGGCCATCTTCCATCTGGTGACGCACGCGTTCTTCAAGGCGCTGCTGTTTCTGGCCGCCGGCTCGGTGATCATCGCGCTGCACCATGAACAGGACATGCGTCGCATGGGCGGTGTATACCGTTACATGCCGATTACCTGGTTCACCTGTCTCATCGCGTCATTGGCGTCGATCGGATTCCCGGGTTTCGCCGGTTTTTACTCGAAGGACTCCATCATCGAGGCCGTGCATCACTCGCAGCTTTGGGGCGCTGATTTCGCCTACGTTGCGGTCCTGTCCTGTGTGCTGATCACGGCGTTGTATTCCTTCCGGATGTTTTTCATGACGTTTCACGGCCGCGAACGCATGGACACGGAGACATGGAAGCATCTGCACGAATCTCCGGCGGTGGTCACCGTGCCGCTGGCGGTGCTGGCGGTGCCGTCGCTGGTCATCGGCGCCATGCTCGTGGGTCCGATGCTGTTCGAGGGTTACTACCAGAGTGCGATCTACGTTGCTCCCCAACACGATGTGCTCGCGCAGATCGGCGCCGGTTACCACGGCGTGCTGGGTTTCACGCTGCACGCCTTCGGCTCGGCGCCGGTATATCTTGCGCTGGCCGGCGTGGGGCTTGCATGGCTGGGCTACATAAAGTATCCGGACATTCCCGGGAAACTTGCCGAACGCTTTTCCCTGCCATATACGATCCTGATGCGAAAATACGGGTTCGACGAGCTCTATCAATGGCTGTTTGCCGGCGGGGCGCGCGGCACCGGGCGCCTGCTCTGGCAGGTCGGCGACGAGCAGGTGATTGACGGTGCGCTGGTCAATGGCACCGCAGCCGGCGTGCGCTGGTTGTCCGGCCTGGTGCGCACGTTGCAGTCCGGTTATCTGTACGACTACGCGTTCGCGATGATCATCGGGTTGCTGCTGCTGCTGGCGCTGTTTCTGCGGCAGTTTTTCTAGGAACACACCGGGATGGGAACCAGCCTTCCGCTGCTGAGTCTGCTTGTCTGGGTGCCGGTGCTGGGCGGCGTGACGCTGCTCTGGCTTGGCGATGCGCGCGCCCCCGCAGTGCGCCGGCTGGCGCTGGCGGTCTCCATCGTTACCTTCGCGCTTTCACTGGTTGCGTACCGGGAATTTCAGCTCGATACGTACGAGATGCAGTTGCAGGAATTTTCGGTCTGGATCCCCGCATTCAACATCAACTACCACCTCGGCATAGATGGCATCGCGCTGCCGTTGATCCTGCTGACCACGTTCATGACCGTACTGGTCGTGATTGCGGGGTGGGACGTTGAGCAGCGCCCGTCCCAGTACCTGGCGGCGTTTCTCATCCTTGAAGGCCTGATGAACGGCGTATTCGCGTCGGTGGACGCGATCCTGTTTTATTTTTTCTGGGAAGCGATGCTGATCCCGATGTTCCTGATCATCGGCGTCTGGGGCGGTCCCCGGCGGGTCTACGCCACCATCAAGTTCTTCCTGTACACGTTTCTGGGTTCGGTGTTCATGCTGGTGGCCCTGCTGTACCTGTACGGCCAGGCCGGCAGTTTCAACATCCTCGATCTGCACCGCCTGCCGCTGCCGCTGCTGGCGCAGGAACTCATTTTCGTCGCCTTCCTGCTGGCATTTTCGGTGAAGGTGCCGATGTGGCCGGTGCACACCTGGCTGCCCGACGCCCACGTGGAGGCGCCCACCGGCGGCTCGGTGATCCTGGCCGCCATCCTGCTGAAGATGGGAGGCTACGGCTTCCTGCGCTTCAGCCTGCCGATCGCGCCGGACGCCTCTGTAGCGCTTGCCAATCTGATGATTGTGCTGTCGTTGATCGCCATCGCCTACATCGGCTTCGTCGCGCTGGTGCAGCTCGACATGAAGAAGCTGATCGCCTATTCGTCCATTTCGCACATGGGGTTCGTGACGCTCGGGTTTTTCATCGGTGTGCCGGCGTTGCTGGCCACCGGCCGGCCGGACGCCGGCGTCATGGGGCTCGAGGGCGGCATGATGCAGATGATCTCCCATGGCTTCATCTCCGGCGCACTGTTCCTGTGCGTGGGCGTGATGTACGACCGCGTGCACAGCCGTGAGATCGCGGACTATGGCGGCGTTGCGAATACCATGCCGAAGTTCGCGGCATTGATGATGCTGTTCGCCATGGCCAATTCCGGCCTGCCCGGCACCTCCGGATTCGTCGGCGAATTCCTGGTGATTCTGGCCAGTTTTCAGTTGAGTCCATGGATTGCGTTCGGCGCCGCGACCATCTTGATCCTGGGCGCTGCCTATACGTTGTGGATGTACAAACGCGTCGTGTTCGGGGATGTGGCAAATGACGCCGTGGCGGCGCTACAGGACGTGAACGCGCGCGAATTCGTCTTTCTCGCCCTTCTCGCCGTCGCGGTGCTGGCGTTCGGCCTCTGGCCGGCGCCGATCTTCGATGTGATGCATCCGACCATGGAGCACCTGTTCGAACAAGTTACGATATCGAAGGTGGGCGGATGAACGCGCTGCTGATCGAATTACCGCTTGCCTGGCCGGAACTCGCGCTGTTGCTGCTGGGATCGGTGCTGCTGGTGGTGGACACGATGGTGCCCGGAGAATCGCGCCGCGCAACCTGCCTGCTGGCGCAGGTCGCGCTGGTAATCGTTACCGTGCTGGTGGTCGCGGGGGCGCCCGCGGAGACGAACCTCGCGTTCAGCGGCCATTTTGTTTCCGATCCCATGGCCGCCGCGCTGAAGGTCGCGATTTTGCTCGTGTCCGTGATGGCATTCTCCTATGCGGCCGATTATTTCGACGAGCACGGGTTCTTCCGCGGCGAGTTCTACATTCTCGGGCTGTTCGCGGTCCTTGGCATGATGGTGCTCATCTCCGCCCACAGCCTGCTCACGGTTTACCTCGGCCTGGAACTGTTGTCATTGTCGCTGTACTCGATGGTGGCGCTGCACCGCGATTCGCCGTCGGCATCCGAGGCGGCGATGAAGTATTTCGTGCTCGGCGCGCTGGCCTCGGGCATGTTGCTGTACGGCATGTCCATGCTGTACGGCATGACCGGGACGCTGGAGCTGTCGGCGCTGTCCCGCGCCGTGGCCGATCTGGGCGGCAACAACATCGTGCTGGTGTTCGGACTGGTGTTTATCGTCGTCGGCACCGCCTTCAAGCTGGGCCTCGTGCCGTTCCACATGTGGGTGCCGGATGTGTACGAAGGCTCGCCCACGGCGGTGACGCTGTTCGTCAGCAGCGCGCCGAAGATCGCGGCGTTCGCCATGGCCATGCGCCTGCTCGTGGATGGCCTGTGGCCGATGTTCCCCGCGTGGGAAGGCATGCTCATCGTGTTGTCTGTCCTGTCCATGGCCGCCGGCAACGTAATCGCGATCTCGCAGAGCAACATCAAGCGCATGCTGGCCTATTCGACCATCGCCCACGTGGGATTCCTCGTGCTGGGGATCCTGTCCGGCACCGCCACCGGCTATGCCGGCGCGATGTTCTACGCCATCGTTTACGCGTTCATGAGCCTGGGGTCCTTCGGCATGGTGATGCTGCTCAGCCGCCGCCAGTGGGAGCATGATCGGCTCGATGATTTTCAGGGCCTGGCGCGGCGCAGTCCGTGGTTCGCGCTGATGATGCTGATCCTGATGTTCTCGATGGCCGGCGTTCCGCCGTTCGCGGGCTTCTGGGCCAAGTGGTTCGTAATCAAGGAAGTGATCGCCGCCGGGCACGCCTGGCTTGCCGCCGTCGCGGTGGTATTTTCCGTGGTCGGCGCCTATTACTACCTGCGCATCATCAAGCTGATGTATTTCGACGAGCCCGTGGCCATGGCCGCGCCCAGGGCGGCGCCCGGTGTGCGCATATTGCTGTCGGCAAATGCGCTGGCGCTGTTCGTCGTCGGCGTTCTGCCCGGCGCGCTGATGGCGCTTTGCATCCGGGCCGTGGGGATGTAGTGTTCCCGGAGGTTGTGGTTTCAGCCGAGGTGCGGGCTCTTCCAGTCCGAAAAGGTCTTCCCCGCAGTCGCCAGTTTCCGACGCATCTTCGACGGCTTGAACCACATTCGCCGTAATCTCCAAGTTGCCGGCGGTATTCCTCGTAGGAGCGGAGAATGTACGCCAAGCCAATCTCCGCAGCTTGGTGCATGGGGCCGCCAAGCAAGACCGGAATGCCGTAACCCTTGATATAGACGAGGTCGCAATCGCCGGATCGCAGGGCGATGCCTTCCTCCAGCACGCGCGCGCCTTCGTCGATCAGGGGGTACACACAGCGCTCAAATATCTCGCGCGCGGAAATCTCGTGTCGTGCGATGCCCAGTTCACTAGCCAGCTTGATCGCCAGTTCCACCACATCCGGATCCTCGCGGCACTCGTAGAGGTAACACCCGCGCCGGGCTCGCGCCTTCGAGCACGTGGCGGTGCGCGTCGCGAATGTAGGGTTCCAGCATCCAATTGCCCACGAAACCAAAACAGACTCCTACGTCTGTTGCGTGCCGTGCGCGTCAGCTCTTGCGTGATTGCAGGTGATTGGCGTACCGGCGGCGCAGGTCCAGCTTGCTGACCTTGCCCGTGGCGGTGTGCGGCAATTGCTCAACGAAGATCACGTCGTCAGGCACGCACATCCGGGCCACCCGCCCCTGGAACCAGGCAATGAGCTCTTCGCGTGTCACCGACAAGCCCGGTTTCACGACTGCCACGAGCACCGGCCGTTCGTTCCATTTCTCGTGGGCGGCGGCAATCACCGCTGCTTCGAGGATGGCCGGGTGGGACATGGCGCAGTTCTCCAGCTCGATGGAGCTGATCCATTCGCCGCCGGACTTGATCAGATCCTTGGATCGGTCCGTGATGCGGATGTTGCCGTCCGGGTCGATGCTGGCGACATCGCCCGTGGTGAACCACTGCGCGTCTTCCGCGGCGCCATCGCCTTCGCCGAAGTAACGCCGGATGACGGTCGGGCCCCTGGCCTGCAGGTGGCCCGTGGTTTTGCCGTCCCATGGCAGTGACTTGCCCGTGTCGTCGTAGATCCGGACCTGCACGCCGAAGATGGGGCGGCCATGTTTCAGGTCGAATCCTTCCTTCGCTTCCTCATCGAGTCCCGCGAACGCCGGCCCCGGAACGTTGACAGTTCCCACGGAGCACAACTCGGTCATGCCCCAGCCCTGGATGAGTTCCACCCCGAGATTGTCCCGAAACCGCCGGAACAACGACTGCGGACAGGCGGCGCCGCCCACGATGGCCCGTTTCAGGGAGGGCACTTTCAGGCCGTTGTGTTCGAGATGGTCGGCCAGCAGTTGCCAGATGGTGGGTACCGCCACGGAAAAGTTCACACCTTCTGCGGAGATCAGCGCGTGCAGGATCTCCGGCCGTCCCAGGTAGCGCCCGGGGAACACGAGCTTCGCGCCCACCATGGGTGCGCGAAACGGGATGCCCCAGGCATGGACATGGAACATGGGGACGACGGGCATGACGATGTCATTGGCGGAAAGACCGGTTGCATCCGGCATCGAGACGGCGAGTGCGTGCAACACGATGGAGCGATGGGAATAAAGTGCCCCTTTCGGATTGCCGGTGGTGCCCGAGGTGTAACAGAGAGAACAGGCCGATCTTTCATCCAGGTCGGGCCAATCGAACACATCGCTTTCCCGCGCGATTAGCTCCTCGTAACAGAGCACATTGTCGAGTGCGCTCGCAGGCATGGCCCGGGAGGAGGTGAGAACGACGTAGCCCCGCACCAGGGGAAGCCGGTCCTTAAGTTTGTCCAGTAGCGGGATGAAATCAGGATCGACGAAAACCCATCGGACCCCGGCATGATTGAAGATGTACTCGAGCTGGGGCTCGAACAATCGCGGATTGACCGTGTGCAGAACGTAGCCGCCACAGGTGGCAGCGTAGTAAATCTCGAAATGGCGATGGTCATTCCAGGCCAGCGTGGCCAGGCGTTCCCCTGCAGCGCACCCCAGGGAGGCCAGTGCGTTGGCAAGCCGGCGCGCGCGCCGGAATGACTGGTTGTACGTGGTGCGGTGAAACTCGTCCGTGCCGGTGGCGGTCACGATTTCGCGGTCGCCGTGATACAGCGCTGCATGGGTCATCACGCTCGTGACGGTCAGCGGCAGGTCCATCATCAGGCTGTGCATGGAATCTCCCTCGTGGAATCGCTGTAACCGCGCCATGTCCTGCCCCTGTGCCGGCGCATCGAGAGCAACCTTGTAATTTTAGGCCGTCGCCTTTGACTTCAAAATGGTGGAAATGAAATAACCGTCTGATATTGAATATGTTATTCTCGTCGCAATATCAAGTATAGGCCAAAGGACAAAAAGTGAAGAAAGAAGCGGACACCAACAGCGAGCGCCGGCCGGACAACAATTCAGCCACGAGGGCAACAGGCAAAAAAGGGCAGAAGCGCCGGCAGCAAATTATCGACGTAGCAAAGGAGTTGCTGATCAGCGATGGCCCGGTCAGCCTGGTGCTCCGCGATGTGGCCGACCGGCTCGGTATCACGCACGGCAACCTCCAGTACTACTTTCCGACCAAGAATGACCTGCTTCTCGCGATTTTCGATCAGGAGGTCGAGAAATACACGGTGGGCATGAAAGCCGCCGTATCCGCGACCTCCACAAGGCAGGGCAGACTGGATGCCATCATTGACTCTGGCATCGCGGAGCTGAAGACCGCCGAAACGGCCCTGTGGCGCATGATGATGTCCCTTGCCAGTCACAACGCGGAAATGGCGAACATCCTGAAGAAAGAGAACGACCTGTACGAATGCATGGTAGCCGACGAGTTGCAGGTCATCGCCCCGGGCCTTTCGTCGAAGCGCAGGGCCCATATCGCGCGCATCATCCATGCCTTACTGGACGGGCTTGGCATCCAGTTCACCTACGAGAACCCGAACGGTCCGGAAATGCGCGCGCTGGCCAGCGAGATCAAGGTGGCGTTGTTCACCATTCTTGAGAAGGAATCGGTCTAGAAGGTACTGGTCAAGCCGCCATCGACGACCAGTGTCTGACCTGTCATGTAACGACAATATCCCGAGGCCAGGAATATTACGGTACCTGCCACGTCCTCGGGGAGGCCTGCGCGCCGCAATGGGATCTTGCCCTTGTTGATGTACCACTCGACGAAGTCGGGTCGCGTTGTTTCGTCCACCCCGTCGATTATCGACATGGGTGTTCGCATGTAGCCGGGCGCCACCGCGTTCGCCAGGACATTGTGCGGCGCCAATTCCACGGCCAGGGATTTTGTGTATGAAACGATGGCGCCCTTGGCAGCATTGTAGGGGCCGACTCCACCGCTGGCTGCCAGCGCTTCGATGGACGCAATGCTGATGATGCGACCGGATTGGCGCCTGACCATGTGCGGGGCAACCAGTTTGCACCCGAGATACACCGCCTCCAGGTTGACCGCCAGTGTCCGGCGCCAGTTCTCCAGCGTATCGTCGAGTATGCTGCCGAACGTCACGATCGCGGCGTTGTTCACCAGTATGTCGATGGCGCCCCGCCACGCCAGTATTTCGTCCACGGTCCGCGCGTAGGCGGCATGGTCGGTCAGGTCGAGCGGGTACGCCCTCGCAAGGCGGCCTTTGGCCTCGATTTCGTTCCGCACCTGCTGCAGCGACTCCGCATTGCGGTCGAGCAGGGCGACCGCCGCACCCTCACCGCCGAACTCAAGGGCAACGGCGCGGCCCAGGCCCTGGGCCGCGCCGGTGATGATCGCGGTCTGTCCGGTGAGCAGCGACATGCGCTTGACCAGGGGAAACGACTACCGGGATCGGTACTGCGACGTCAGCCCTTACGCGCCTTCGTGATGACTTCCAGTTCCTTCTGCGTGTACGTTTTCAGTACCTTGCCGTAGGGCAGGTCGGCGTTGAAGTGGGCGTACTTGCAGCTGACCACCTGCTTCACCGGCAGTTCCGCGTCGGAAGCGCAGCCGAAAGTCAGCGAGCCCGGCCCGCTGAATACTTCCGCCTTGCCATCGGATCCCATCAACGGCTTCGCCGAGAACGTCACTGAAACCAGCTGTGCCAGCGCCGGGATGTCACTGCCCTCGGCGTCGGGCACGATGCGCAGCACGATGAGAGGCAAGGTGCCCACCGCCTCGGCCGGCTCGTTCTTCTGCGTGTTCATCAACGCCCGCAACGCGCGATCACCCGGCTTGACTTCCATGAGTGCCTCGACCTCGCCGGTGTCGTGGCGGATAAGCTCGATGCGGTGCGCGCGCTTCTTGCCGAACCCGTACACTTCGCGTCCGATGATCTGGGAAGCCTCGCCGGTCACGTAGACCCCGGGCACGTAGGCGTGCAACTCGCCCTTCCACGTGCACAGGATGCCGTTGTAGACCTCGCTGTAGGGGCCGATGGTGGTCCAGTGATTGGTCTCGATGACCATGAACGCCATGGCGGGCTCGTACAGTTCCAGCTCCGGCGGCATGATGTTCAGCACGTAGTCCTCGTCGGTCAGGAACTCCACCAGCACGACCTCGGTATCGCGGTAGTACCAAGGTCCCTTGTGTCCCAGGGAATTGTGCGGGGGACCAAATGGTCCCCATTTGTCGGGGGTGAGTCTGCCATTCTTTGCCATTATTGATTTCTCCGGATTTCTTCCAAAGTATTAAGCGAGTGACTTAACGCGAGGCCGCGCCAGCCTGGTTTCTCGGGCGAACCGTCACGTCCTCGTTACCAGTGGTAGGAGACGTTGCCTCCCACCCACCGGTCAGGGCCCGGTATGTCCTCGATGGAGCCAAAGAACGCGGTGGTATCGAAAGCATAGACACGATAGTCCGTGTCGGTGAAGTTCCTCACGAAGATTGCCGCGGACCAGGATTCGTCACCGCTGGTGTACGCAAGACGGGCATTCGCTACGCCGTAGGATTCCTCCTTGATGACGGGCGTGAAGGAGAGGTTGAAGTTGTGGTCGTCCTTCCACGCGAAGTCCGTCTGCACGGCCAGCGACCCGCCGAAGGCGGGCCATTCATAGCGCACCAGGCCGTTGAAGGTGACGTCCGGGGCCAATGCCGCCGTTTCCTTACCCGTGGGGGAAATCGTCAGCGGTACATCCTTGACATCCGCGTCCAGCAGCGCGAGGCCGAGCAGGATGTCTAGTCCCTCGATCGGCGTGGCCGCCAGCTCGAATTCGGCGCCGTAGGTCTCGGCATTGGCGTTGAACAGGAATGTGGCGAAGCCGTCGAAGGAGTACGCCTGGTAGTCGTCGTAATCGTAGTAATACGCCGCGGCGTTGAAGCGCACGGTATCGGACAGGTTCGACTTGAGGCCGATTTCATAAGCGTTCAACACTTCGCCGTCGAACGGAAAATTACCCTCGGCGATGGGGAACAGCGGAAGGTTGAAGCCGCCGGCCTTGATGCCGCGGCTGTAGCCCGCGTAGACAAGCCAGTCGTCCACCGGGCGCCAATTGAGCTGCACCTTGACGGACACGTCCTCTTCGGACAGCGAATCGCTGAAGGTGACGTTCCCGCCCTGCAGGAAGTAGATATCGGTGGAATTGTAGCTGAAATCCTTGTCGTCGCTGTTGTAACGGATGCCCAGCGTAATGGACCACTGGTCAGTGAAGTCGAATTCGGTCTGGCCGAAGATCGCCCAGGTCTCGGTTTCCTGGTCAGCAGCCACGACTTCCGCGGTGCCCGCCGGGTAGCCCACGCCGGTGCCGAAGAACGCGTCACCGGTCTGGCGCGTGCCATATTTGCCGTCGATGTTCAGGTAATAGAACCCGATGACATTGCGCGTCCGCTCCCCCTCCCAGGTCATGCGCAATTCCTGGGATACCTGGTCGACGTCATTGGTCTGCTCGTAGTTGTAGATGTCGAAGGGCGTGACGTCAGCGTCCTCACCGTAGGAATCCTCGATGTCCTGGTAGTTGGTCACCGAGGTGAACGTGAAATCGCCCAAGGTCCAGTCGATGTGCGCTGCGAGTTCGAGAACCTCGGATTTCGTGAACGTTTCGACATCCTGGGACACGGTGAACGGGTCGCCATCGGCGTCGCGGTAGCCGAAAAAGTCGGTGGCCGCCGGGTCCGTGGCGTATTCACCGGCAAAGCCCACGGTGTGGGCATAACCTCCACGCGCAGCGTCCTCGTCGGCATATTGGGCCTTCAGCAGCACGCTGAGATCCTCGGAGGGTTCGATGAGCATCTGTCCGCGCACGGAGTAATCGTCCTGTTCCATGGAATCCGGCCCGATGTCGTTGTCGATGAGACCGTTGTCCTTGTTCCAGGCGGCGGACACGCGGCCGGACACGATGTCCGTAAGGCCGCCGCCGACGGCCCCTTCCACTTTCTTGCGCCCGTCCTCGCCCAGTTGCACGTCCACGTAGCCATCGAATTCCTGCTTGGGCGTCTTCGTGATGTAGTGCACCAGGCCTCCCGTGGCATTGCGGCCGAACAGGGTGCCCTGGGGGCCACGCAGGACTTCCGCCCGCTCGATGTCGAACAGGCTGAAGTTGGTGATGCTGTTCAGGCTGACGTAACCCTCGTCCACGTACACCGCCACCGGGGATTCCTGGGACGCCGCGAAGTCGTTCTGCGTGACGCCGCGCACGCTGAAGGTGTTGACTGAACCGCCACCGGACCCGGATACCTGCAACCCTGGGGTTTGGGACACGAGGTCAATGGCGCTGGTAAGGCCCAGCTCGGCCATCTGATCGCCCGAGAAGGCTGTGACCGATACGGCCACGTCCTGGAGGCTCTCCTCGCGCTTCTGCGCGGTCACGACGATTTCCTCGATGACGTCGGCCTGCACCGTTCCCGATACGAACATGAGTATTCCGGTGCCCGCCAGCAGGCGCAGGGTGTTGCGAGTGAAAGGGCGAAGCGATTGGCGAAAGTTGTCCATGATTTTCCCCCGTATTGACTTGGCAACGCCGGCGCCAATGGCTATCCGGCCGCGTAAATGGCTGGACAAATATAGGCCAAAGAATTGTTTCTGGCAAATATATTTGAAATCAGTTAACTGATTGAGACATCGAGTAAAAGATGGATTAATCGGTACGGAAAATGATTCCATTCAATCCGAGATTGAGAAAAATTAGGCCGAAGGCTTATACTGCCCGATCTTTGCATTCGACGGGCGAACTGACAACAACGGGGAGGTTCATATGACAGTCAGTGGCAAGGTAAACAAGATGCGACTCGACCACGCGGCGGTGTGGGTGGCAGACATGGAAAAGACGGCGAAATTCCTGACCGACTTCGTCGGCTGGAAACGGCATCCCATGACCGTTGCGGTCAGCGCGGAAGACGAGACCACGGGCGGCATGGAGGCCGTGTTCATCGACGCGAACGGGCTGTGGCTGGAACTGATCCTCCCCACTTCTCCCGGTCCGGGAATGGAAATCCTGAAGGAAAAGGGAGCGGGAGCCATCATCGAGATCAACTTCGAGCCTGACGATTACCAAGCCACGCTCGACGACATGAAGGCCCAGGATATTCCCATGTTCAACATGGACGGTTCGCCGCTGGGTCCCGATGGCGGCCTCATCAAGGAAGGCGTGGTGCACGAGGGGGAACTGGGGCAGACCGGGCAGCGCATTGCCTACTGGTCCACGGAGCTGTCCCACGGCACTACCGTCGAGATCTACGAAAAGCTTGCCCATGACAAGCACAGCCTGCTGGCCCAGCGCGACGAGCAGTGGAAGGGTCAGAAGCCCGACCCGGCGAGCCCGCGTACCGACCACATTTCCATCGTGGTGGCGGACCTGGAGCGCACCGCGAAATTTTACACGGACGTCATGGGGCTCAAGCGTCACGCCAGGTTCAGCCTGAACGCCGGCGGTAACAGGGACGTGGGCGGCATGGAAGCCGTGTTCATCGACGGCAATGGCGTGTGGGTGGAATTGTTCCAGCCCGCCGGACCGGGACCCCTCATGGATTACCTGCAACAGAAGGGCGACGGTTACGTAGCGGAAATCTGCGCGGAAGTGGACGATATCGAGGCCTACTACGACGTGGTGAAAGCGCGCGGCGTGGAACTCGTCAATCTTGACGGCAAGCCGTTCACCGGCGGCCGGAAGTGTTTCACGCTGGACCCTTACGGTGATAAAGGCGCTTACTTCCCCACCAGCGCGAGCTGCGGCATGGTCATCGAGGTGTACCAGCGGGGACCGCAGTCGACGAGCATCCTGCACAAGCGCGACGACAGCTGGAAGAAGTCATGACTTGCGTGCCGGCAACCGGGGGATGAATGACCGACGCTGCCCGTGATCGGTCGGCCGGAATCGGCGCGCTGGAGCAGGAAATCCACGCAAGTTTTCGCGCCCGGACGCCGAAATCCGCGGCGTGCTTTGCGCGCGCGACGCGCAGTCTCGCGGGGGGCACGACGGGAAATCTTCGCTACTTCGCGCCGTACCCGTTTTATCTCGGTTCCGGCCGTGGAACCACCGTCGTCGATCTCGACGGGAACGAATACCTGGACTGTTTCCTGTGCAACGGCCCGTTGCTGCTGGGTCACCGCCATCCGGCGGTCGAATACGCCATGGATGCCCATCGCGAGACCGGCGCCCTGGTCGTCAACCCGGAACTGATTGTCGAGGCCGCCGAACTGGTATGCAGGACCGTGCCGTGCGCGGAACGTGTCCGGTTTCTGAACAGCGGCACCGAAGCCGTGCTGACCGCGGCGCGCTATGCCCGGGCCCACACCGGCAGGAACAGGATCATCAAGTTCCGCGGTCATTATCATGGGCAGGATGACCAGTTTCTTGTTGGGCTCGGCCCCACTGACGACAAGTTTGGAGCAGGAGTGCCCGACGCAGCGGTGTCCAACACTATGCTGGTCAGGTACGGGGATACGGAAGCCCTGGAGCGGTCAATTGAAAGCAATTCGGACATTGCAGCGGTCATTCTTGACCCGGCCATGCATGCCGGTGGACTGTGGGGCAGCAGCAGGGAATATCTTCAGGCGATCCGGGATATCACTTTGCGGAAGGGGATCGTCCTGATCATTGATGAAGTGATCACCGGGTTCCGTCTCGCGCTGGGCGGAGCCCAGGCCTATTACGGCGTAACCCCGGATCTGGCGACATTCGGCAAGGCGCTCGCGGCGGGAGAGAAACTCGCCGCGGTCGCAGGCAGGGAGGAGATCATGCGCGTCGTGGACCCCAACGCACCGGCGGATGTGCCACGGGTGTTCCAGTCCGGCACGGGTAACGACGGCACCGCGGCCCTCGCGGCCGCCGTCGGCGCCATCGGCGCCTACCGATCCGAGGCCAGCGCCGGTTACGCCCGGCTTTTCGACCTGGCAAAGGAACTAGCGCGTGGCATCCGCGCGGCATTTGCCGCCCATGAAGTGCCCTGTCACGTGAACCAGCTTGGGCCGATGCTGCAGATGTTCCTGACGGATGCTGAACCCGGGTTCGAGCATTTCAGCAATCTGGATCACCACGCGCTGGCGCTCTTTTACCTGGCGATGTTAAACGAAGGCATCATCCTGACGTTGCCAACTTCCAATCACATCTATTTCTCGTTCGTGCATTCCATGCATGACGTGCGCAGGATTATCGAAAAGGTCAACCTTGTGCTGGACAGGTATGACTTTGCCAGCGTGGTTTGAATGTTCCCCACCTTACTTGCAGGAGTCACCCCATGACGGACACGAGCAATGCACAATTGCAGGCGCTATTCGAAAAGCAGAAGCGCGCGTTTGCCTCGGATCGCTACCCCTCGCTTGCCGTGCGCCTCGGGCGGTTGAAGCAACTTGAGCGGATGATGATCGAATACCGGCAACCCATGCGCGACGCGCTGGCCGCGGATTTCGATTCGCACCATCCCCTGGTCACGGACCTGTTCGAGAGCGGGGCCATCATCGCCCGCGGCCGTTACATCCAGTCGCAGCTCGAAAGCTGGATGCGCCCGCAGGTCCGGGAGCTGCATCCCATGGTGCACGGTTCATCCTCGGCCCGTGTGATCCACCAGCCCAAGGGCGTCATCGGCAACATTTCGCCGTGGAACTTCCCCATCGAGTGTGCGCTCGTAATGATCAACGACATGCTGGCCGCGGGGAACCGGGCCATCATCAAGACCTCGGAGCTGGCACCTGCATCGGCCGAGGTGGTGCGCGCGGCGGTCGCCAGCCACTTTGACGGGGATCTGCTGGCGGTGGTGACCGGTGGCGTGGATCTGGGGCGTCATTTTGCGATGCTGCCGTGGGACCACCTGACCTACACCGGGAGCACCAGCGTCGGCAGGCTGGTTATGGAAGCCGCGGCAAAAAACCTGACATCGGTGACATTGGAAATGGGGGGCAAGAACCCGACGGTATTTGCTGATGATGGCTTCGAGAGCAGCCTGGTCGAGCGGTTCCTTTATTTTCGCGTCTTCAAGGGTGGCCAGGTGTGCACCTCCCCCGATTACGTCCTCGTGCCCGAGGGAAAGCTGGATCAATGGGTGGACATGGCAAAGCAGGCGTGGACTACCCTGTACCCGAAGTATGTGGGGCATCCCGACGCCACCGGCGCCATCAACAACCATCACTACCGGCGCGTCATGTCCTACGTGGAGGAGGCGCAGAAAAAGGGTGTGCTGGTCATTTCCCTGAACGGGGATGAACCGAATCCGAAGCGCCGCCAGATCCCCATGTACGTCGTCGTCAATCCGCCAGATAACCTGCAGTGCATGCAGCAGGAGATTTTCGGGCCGGTGACGCCGGTGAAAACCTACAAGATATTCGACGATGCCATTGCCTACATCAATGCCCGGCCCAGCCCGTTGGCCGCCTATCTGGTCACGCGCGATGACACGCTAGTCGAGAAGTTCTCCACCCAGGTGACCAGCGGCGGCATGGGCGTGAACGTGTTCGGCTTCCAGGCCGCCGACCCGACCCTGCCTTTCGGGGGCACAGGGGCGAGCGGCATCGGCTGTCATTCCGGTTTCGAGGGCTTCGTGAACTTTTCCAACAACAAGTCCATATTCAACTGTGCCGACGACGACCCGCTGATGCACGCCATCCGTCCGCCTTACGACAGCGGCATGGCGCAGGCCTTTGCGGATGCTGTTTTCACACCGATGGAATGATCCTGCAGGAGGAGAACCCGATGGCTGCCGACCTGAAGAATCCGCTTTCCCTGGATTCCAGGGTCGCACTGGTCACTGGCGCCGCGGGTGGTATCGGTCGCGCCGCGGCACTGCTGCTTGCGAAATTCGGTGCGTCGATCGTTCTGACGGATCGGGCGGAGATGTCGGACCTCCTGGAGAATACGCGCCAGGCCATACTGGCCATTGGACAAAAGGTAATGTCAATCAAGGCGGACCTGGCACTCAGTGGAGACATAGACGAACTTGTAGGTAGCGCGGTCGAGGAGTTCAAGAACATAGACATCCTGGTAAACGTTGCCGCCATCCACCTGTTCCCTTCGCCACTACTGAAGATCAGTGCGGCTGAATGGGACCGGGTCCAAGACGTCAATCTGAAGAGTTGCCTGCTGCTGTGTCAGCGCATCGCGCCATTGATGATTAGCCGTAACTCGGGATGTATCGTGAATATCGCATCCGACAGCGCTTTTGATGTGATTGCGGAAGAGGGTGCTTACGGGATATCGAAAATGGGTGTGACAAAACTTTCTTCCTACCTCGCCAAGGAACTGGCGGGCGCGCAGGTGCGAGTGAACTCGATTGCTCCAGGCTGGGTCAGGACAGAGATGACGCGCCAGTTCTGGTCCGATCCCGAAATTCTTCGTCAAGCAGAAAAGGGAATTCCACTACGCCGCATGGCGGAACCGGAAGAGATTGCTAACGTCGTATTGTTCCTTGCATCCAGCCTGGCAAGTTACGTAAATGGTCACTGCATCATTGTCGATGGGGGCCGGATAGCAGGCGTTCCATGCTGAACGTGCGATCGGGTCACGCACTGGCGCTGTGCCACAGAAAATCTCCAGGAGCGTTTTAGTGAAAGAAGCTGTCATTGTATCCACCGCGCGTACACCCATCGGCAAGGCCTACCGTGGTGCATTCAACAACACCAGGGCGCCGACGCTGGGCGGCCACGTGATCCGCGAGGCCGTGCACCGCGCGGGCATCGAGCCCGGGGAAGTAGAAGACGTGATCATGGGATGCGCCATGCAGGTGGGCACCACCGGCTGGAACATCGGGCGCATGAGTGCACTGGCGGCAGGTCTGCCTGCCAGCGTGAGCGGCATGAGCATGGACCGGCAGTGCGCTTCCGGGCTCATGGCCATTGCGACCGCGGCCAAGCAGGTCATCGTGGACAACATGCCCGTGGTGGTTGCCGCCGGTATGGAATCCATCAGCCTGGTACAGAATGACGCGTTTGCACTGCTCAGCAAGGCTGCGGACGAGGCCGTCACGCGGTTGTCGCCCAATGCTTACATGCCCATGCTGCAGACCGCGGAAATCGTCGCCGAGCGCTACCGCATCGGTCGCGCGGCCCAGGATGAATACGCGCTGCAAAGCCAGCGCCGCACGGCTGCGGCACAGGAGGCGGGAAAGTTCGATGCCGAACTGGCGCCCCTGGCGACGACGCGGGCCGTGGTGAACAAGGACACGAAGGAAGTGACCTACGAGGATATGCTGCTGAAAAAGGACGAGTGCAACCGCCCGGACACCACCCTGCAGGGCCTGCAGAGCCTCAACCCGGTCATCGAAAATGGATCTATCACGCCAGGCAACGCCAGCCAGCTGTCCGACGGTGCGTCCGCCTGTGTGATCATGGAAAGTCGCCTCGCGGAACGGAAGAACCTGCAACCCCTGGGTATCTATCGTGGGTTGGCGGTGGCCGGTCTAGCGCCGGAGGAAATGGGTATTGGTCCGATTTACGCGGTGCCGAAACTCCTCGAGCGCAACAATCTGAGCGTGGATGATATCGGCCTGTGGGAGTTGAACGAGGCCTTTGCCGTGCAAGTGGTGTACTGCCGCGACCAGCTCGGCATTCCGAACGACCTGCTCAACGTGAACGGCGGCGCCATTTCCATCGGCCACCCGTACGGGATGTCCGGAAACCGGATGGTGGGCCATGCCCTGATCGAGGGCAGGCGGCGCGGGGCCCGGTACGTCGTCTGCACTATGTGCGTTGGCGGTGGCATGGGTGCCGCCGGGCTGTTTGAAGTGATCTGAAGCTATACCTGCATACGACGGGAACGGAAGAATCCGGATAGGCGCGAGATGTCAAAAACCATCAACCGCAGGGATATCGATTTTCTCCTTTTCGAAGTGTTTGGCGTCGACCGGTTGTGCGAGCGGGATTATTTCGCCGCGCACGATCGCCAGGTATTCAACCTGATGCTCGATACGGCGGAGCGGCTGGCCGCAGGACATTTTCTCGGCTGTGCCGCCGGCGGCGACCGGAACATGGCCGAGGTGATTGACGGCAGGGTGAGATTGGTCCCGCAAGCAAAGTTCGCCATGGACGAAATGATCGACGCCGGATTCGTGGCCGCCAGCCTCGACAACGAATATGGCGGTCTGCAAATGCCCGTGGCCGTGGCAAACGCCTGCATGGCGATATTTCAATCGGCCAACATCGGGTTATGCGGCCTGCCACTTCTCACCATAGGCGTTGCCAACCTGATCAACGCCTGTGGCAGTGCAGAGCAGAAATCAGTGTTCATTCCGCGCCTGCTGAATGGCTCCTGCTACGGCACCATGTGTCTCTCCGAACCCCATGCCGGTTCCTCGTTGACCGACATTCGCACCCGGGCCGAACTGGTGGACGGCATCAACTATCGCATCACCGGGAGCAAGATGTGGATCACCGGCGGTGAACACGAGTTGAGTGAAAACATAGTCCACATGGTACTGGCCAAGATCCCCGGCGGTCCCGCGGGCGTAAAGGGGATTTCCCTGTTTATCGTGCCACGCTACCGCGTGGATGCGGAGGGGAGCGTGGGTGAATCAAATGATGTTTCCCTTGCGGGCCTGAACCACAAGATGGGGCAGCGGATATCGCCCAACTGCGCACTGAATTTCGGCGAAAACAACAATTGCATCGGCCAACTGGTCGGCGAACAACATCGTGGTCTGGAATACATGTTCCACATGATGAACGAAGCGAGAATCGCCGTGGGACTTGCCGCAGTAAGTGCTGGTTACGCAGGCTATATGTATTCCCTTGGTTATGCCCGGGAGCGCACCCAGGGGCGCCTGCCTCAGGACAAGAACCCGGCAAACAGGATGGTACCCATCATCCGGCATGCGGATGTCAAACGCATGCTGCTGGCACAGAAAAGCTACGTGGAAGGTGGGCTGGCGCTGTGCCTGTTCGCATCTTCGCTAGTGGACGAGGAGAAGACGCACCCGGACGAGTCTGCGCGCAGGCAGGCACACCTTTTGCTCGATGTACTGATCCCCGTGGTCAAGGCATGGCCATCGGAGTGGTGTCTCGAGGCAAACAAGCATGCAATACAGATCCTGGGGGGCTATGGTTACACCCAGGAATATCCCGTCGAGCGCTTGTATCGTGACAACCGCCTGAACATGATCCATGAGGGAACCAATGGCATACATGGTATCGATCTGCTGGGCCGGAAGGTTGTCATGCACAACGGTGCCGGCTTTGAACTGGTGATGGGCGAGATTGCCAGGAGTGTTGAAACGGCTCGGGCTCATAAAGAACTGTCCGAGTATGCCAGCGGACTGAATAGGGCGAGAAAGACCGTCGTTGACACGACCGCAGTACTGACCGCCGCGGCGGCAAGCGGAAATGTGGCCGGCTTCATGGCCAACTCATCGCTTTATCTGGACATGTTTGGCCACCTGGTCATTGCCTGGATCTGGCTAAAACAGGCAATCGTGGCGCAACGGGCTCTGTCGGGGGCGCATGAATCGGACAGACCTTTTTACGAAGGCAAGCTGCGAGCCTGCCAATACTATTTCCATTGGGAACTGCCGAAAATCACGGCCCAGGCTGAGCTGCTTTCCAGTCTGGACGCAAGCTGCCTGGAAATGCCGGAAGAGGCGTTTTAACAGGTCAGAGCGAAACTCCCATTTCACATATGCCCAGCAATTCAGGTAAGACCAGTGGACTTTGAATACTCGGAAAAAGTGCAAGGACTGCGGAAACGCCTCAATGATTTCATGGAGGCTAATATCTACCCCATGGAAAGGGAATACAGGGAATATTTCAGATCGACGGAAAACCCTTGGACCACGCCGCCGCTCATGCAGGAATTGAAGAAGAAGGCCCGGGCAGAGGGGCTATGGAACCTGTTTTATCCCCGGGGCCATGGCGTCAATGACGCGCTCAGCAATCTGGAATATGCCCCGCTGGCGGAGATCATGGGGCGGGTGGTGTGGGCGGCGGAGGTTTTCAATTGCAACGCGCCCGATTCCGGGAATATGGAGACGCTGATCCTTTACGGCACCGACCAGCAAAAGGAGCGGTGGCTTAAACCCGTGTTGTCCGGCGAAATTCGCTCCGGTTTTGCCATGACCGAGCCGGGAAGTGCTTGCTCTGATGCGACCAATGTTTCGTGCGAAATCAGGAAAGACGGCGATACATACATTATTAATGGTCGCAAGTGGTTCACCACCGGCGCCATGCGCGATAGCTGCAAGATACTGATCCTTATGGGCAAGACGGATCCCGGCAACCGGGACCGGTACCGGCAGCAGTCCATGATCCTGGTGCCGAGGGATACGCCGGGCGTGAAAATCGTCCGCCACACCCGCACGTTCGGTTATGACGATGCACCTTTCGGTGAGCCCGAGATCCTGTTCCAGAACGTGCACGTCCCCGCGGAGAACCTGTTGCTGGGCGAGGGGCACGGTTTCGAGATCGCCCAGGGTCGTCTCGGGCCGGGGCGCATCCATCATTGCATGCGACTCATCGGCTGCGCCCAGCGCGCTCTGGAGCTTGCATGCGGACGGGTGGAGTCGCGCTCCACCTTTGGCAGGAAAATCAGCCAGCACCAGTCCGTGCGCGAGGATATTGCCAGGGCCTTCTGCAACATCGAGCAGGCTCGCCTGCTCACGCTCATGGCCGCCGACCGCATGGACCGCCACGGCAACAAGGAGGCCCGGGATCTCATCGCCGCCATCAAGATCGTAGCGCCGGCCATGGCCTGCAAGGTCATTGACAATGCCATCCAGATGCACGGCGCGGCGGGCCTGACGGAAGACGTGTTCCTCGCCGAAGCCTACAACTACGCCCGGCAGATCCGGATCGCCGATGGCCCTGACCAGGTACACATGATGGCGCTCGGAAAACAGATCATCCAGCGTTACAGCTGATGCCCATGGCGGGGCAAGAACTGGATCTCGTCCGACTCGGTGCCTACCTGGAGCGGCAAATTGCGGGATTCCGTGGCCTGCAAAGCGCGGAGAAATTTGCCGGCGGGCAGTCCAATCCGACGTACCTGCTGCGCGCGGCCAGCGGCCGGTACGTGCTGCGCCGGAAACCCACGGGGCAACTGCTCGAGTCCGCCCACGCCGTGGATCGCGAGTACCGTGTGATCTGTGCCCTCGCGGCAACCGGCGTGCCGGTTGCGCGGGGGCTGCACCTGTGCGCGGACGACGCCGTCATCGGCAGCATGTTCTACGTGATGAGTTTCGCCGACGGACGCGTGTACTGGGACCCGGCCCTGCCGGAATTGGACCGGGCCGTCCGCGCCGATTACCACCGCGAACTGGTGCGCGTGATGGCCGCGATCCATGGCGTGGACGTGGATGCCGTGGGCCTCGCGGACTATGGCAAGCCCGGGGACTATTTTGCGCGACAAATCGCGCGCTGGACGAAGCAGTACCGCGCGGCGGAGACCGGCACGATCGAGTCCATGAACACCCTCGTCGAATGGCTTCCCGCCAACGTGCCGCCGGACGACGGGCAACGCAGCCTGATCCACGGCGACTATCGCATCGACAACGTGGTCTTCGCGCGCGGTGCGCCGCGGGCACTGGCGGTGCTGGACTGGGAGCTTTCGACGCTGGGCCATCCGCTGGCTGACCTCGCCTATTACTGCATGTGCCTGCGCCTGCCGCCGGAGGGAGATGTCCGGGGGCTGGCCGGCAAAGACCGTCGCGCGCTGGGTGTGCCGGAGGAGCCGGAGATCGTCGACCAGTACTGCAGGCTGCGCGGCCTGTCCAGCATCGGGCACTGGCACTTCTACCTGAGCTTCAGCTACTTCCGCATCGCCGCCATTTGCCAGGGTGTCTACAAGCGCGCCTTGTCAGGCAACGCGTCCAACAGCAAGGCCCTGGAAATTGGCCGGCTGGTTGCGCCCCTGGCCGATGCAGCCGTGGCGCTCATCGGGGAGCCCGTAGCCACATGAAAACGAACCTGTTCGACCTTGGCGGCAAGGTGGCCCTGATCACCGGCGCAAGCCGCGGCATCGGCGCGGAGGTGGCTGCACTGCTGGCGCGGCAGGGCGCCCACGTGATCGTCTCCAGCCGCAAGCAGGATGCTTGCGAGAAGGTGGCGCAGGAGATCAGGGATGGTGGCGGAAGTGCGTCGGCCTTTGCCTGTCATATCGGCAAACTGGAAGACATCGAAGCCGTGTTTGCCCACGTCGCGGCACGGCACGGAAAGCTGGACATCCTGGTGAACAACGCCGCGACGAACCCCTACTATGGTCCCATAGTTGACACCGATGTCGATGCATTTTCCAAGACCGTGGACGTGAACATCCGCGGATATTTCTTCATGACTGCGCGGGCCTGCAGGATCATGCGGGGACGTGGCGGTGTCATCGTCAATGTGGCTTCCGTGAACGGGGTGCGACCGGGAATCAACCAGGGGATCTATTCGATAACCAAGGCGGCGGTCATCAACATGACCAAGGCGTTCGCACTGGAATGTGGCCCGGACAATATCCGCGTGAACGCGCTGCTGCCGGGACTCACGGACACGAAGTTCTCCAGCGCGCTGACCACCAACAAGGAGCTGGTCGGGGAGTTGTTGAAGACCCTCCCGCTGCGGCGTTACGCGCAGCCGTCGGAAATGGCGGGCACGGTGCTGTACCTCGTGTCCGACGCGTCCAGCTTCACTACCGGCGCCTGCATCAACGTGGATGGGGGATTCCTCATTTGAGCAGGAACCTCTTTGACCTTTCCGGCAAATGTGCCGTGGTCACCGGTGGTAACGCAGGCATCGGCCTCGGCATAGCGCGAGCCCTGTGCGATGCGGGCTGCGCGGTCAGCATCTGGGGCCGGAACCCGGAACGCACCGCCCGCGCGGAGCAGGAATTGCGCTCGCGCGGCGGCGAGGTGCACCCACGGATCTGCGATGTCACCGACCGGGATGCCGTCGAGCGCGCCTTCGGCGAGACCGTGCAGCGCTTCGGCCGCGTGGACGGCTGCTTCGCCAATGCCGGGGCGGGCGGCGGCGGCAGGACATCCTTTATCGAACGCACACCGGAGGAATGGCGTGCCATGTTCGCGGCCAATCTGGACAGCGCGTTCCACGTGTTCCAGGCGGCGGCGCGGCACATGGTGGCCAACGCCGAGGCCGGGAAACCCGGCGGGAGGCTGGTGGCCGTCTCCAGCATGGGCGCGCTGTTTGGCGTGGCCCGCAATGAGCACTACGGCGCCAGCAAGTCGGCCATGAACGCGCTGGTGCGGGCACTCGGCGTGGAGCTGGCTCGGTACGGGATCACGGCCAACGCGATCCTGCCGGGCTACTCGGCGACGGAGATGGCGGCGGAGCTGTTTGCCAACGAGAAATTCGAAAAGGCGGTGAAGCCGCGCATCCCCATGCGCCGCTATGGCACGCCGGAGGACTACGGCGGTATCGCCGTCTACTTCATGAGCGACGCCTCCGCCTACCACACCGCCGACTGCGTCGTCATCGACGGCGGCTATTCCGCCTGCTGAGTCGGCGCATTGCCAATTCCCCGCACTCGAACGAACCCGGGCGCACACTGCCGTGAAAACGAAACAGGTCCACCTGATCAGACGCCCGGTCCATGCATCCGTGGCTGACTTCACCATCCGGGAGGTGGAATTGCCGTCGCTGCGGGACGGGCAGGTGCTGGTGGAGAACCTCTTCATGTCCGTGGACCCGTACATGCGTCGCAGCATGGATGCAGAGGCCAAGGATCTCCCGCCGTGGCCCATCGGCGGTCCGCTGGACGGCCCGTCCATCGGCAGGGTCATCCAGTCGAGGAATTCGAAGTACAGGGAAGGCGACATCGTCGAGAGCATGTCGGGTTGGCAGGAGCATTTCATTTCCAATGCCGGAGACTTCATTGCCTATTGCTCGGCCAACGATGCCATCGCCCGGAGAACGATGCAGGATGGGGTGAATCCCGAGGACTATCTCGGGCTGTTCGGCATCGCGAGCCAGACCGCCTACTTTGGCATGACCTGTGCCGCGACTCCGGTGGCCGGCGAAACAGTGGTCATTTCCAGCGGCGCCGGCACCGTGGGAATGATGGCGTGCCAGATTGCAAAGCTGAAGGGCATGCGCGTAGTCACGTCCGCGGGGTCGGATGACAAGGTTTCCTGGCTGCGGGTCGAACTTGGCGTCGACCACGCCTTCAATTACAAGCGCACTGCGCTGGATGTGGGGCTGCGGGAGGGATGTCCCCGCGGCATAGACCTCGTGCTCGAAAATGCGAGCCCGGAGCATTTCTCCGCCTGCCTGCCGTTGATGAACCCCGGCAAACTGATGCTTATCGCCGGGTTCATCAGCATTTACGACACCGGCGGCCGCGTGAACCCCATCGCCAATTTCGAATACGTGCTGGACCGGTACGTGACCATCAAGGCGTTTCCGTTCATGGATTACCTGTATGCCTATGACAGGTTCGTGGACGACATGGTGAAGTGGCGGCGCGCCGGTACCATCAAGTTCAAGCAGAAGGTGTACGACGGGATCGAATCGGCGCCGGAGGCCTTTCTCTCGCTGTTCACCGGCACGAGTCACGGCAAGGTGCTGGTGCGCCTCGGCATGTAGCCCCGCAGCACAAGCACAAGACTAAGGAGGGGTAAATGACGCACAAGAATCCCGGCCCCTGGGTCAACCCGGAGGAGATGGAAGCGGAGCCCTGGCGCACGCAGACGGGCATCGTCAAGTTCTTCGAATTCCCGGTACGCATTCCCCGCATGTCGCACCGGGCCTTTCATCTGTACTGGCAGAAGCACCATTCGCCGAATGTCATGAACGTTACGGTGTTTGCGCAGTTCATGCGCAAGTACAACAGTGGCCACGTCTATCCCGAAGAGATTGCCGGCCTCCCGGCGCACTACCAGCAGAACACGCCCTTCGAAGGCGCTGCGGAGGTGTGGGTGAACAGCATGGACGAGGTGGCGGCATGGTTGGGGCAGCCGACGTATGCGGAACTGATCCAGCCCGACGAGCCAAGATTCATATCACAGGAAGGAAAGGTTGAGATCGTCATTACCAAGGAAGAGCGTCTTTACGAACCGGTCCTGGACATGAACGAAAACCTGAAGACGAAACTGTACGTTCTGGTTACGAGAAAGCCGGGTGCCGGCTACGATGAATTCCATACTGCCGCAAGTGCTCATGGGAAATTGATCCTTGCGCAGGAGTCACTGAGGCAGCGCATCGCGAAGTTGGTAATAAGCCACGCGCTCCGAGAGCCCAATCCACAGGGATTCTCCTTTGGCAAAATTGACGCGGTATTTGAACTCTGGTTCGAAAGCACTGATTCCGTGGGAAAGTTCTTTTCCGAGGCAGACTACGAGAAGAAAATTCGTCCGAATGAGGAGGAAATTCTCGACGTTACGAATATTAGAGCGGTTGTGGCGAAGATGCGGGTCGTCCACGACGAGTTCTCATTCCAGCCGAGCACGACGCAACCCATGCCTTTTGAGTGGTAGCCGCGGTGCGCCTGGGGCACGTCAGAGGCGGAGCATTCTTCCGATTCGCCGCCCCACGCGCACTTCCGCGCCGGGTGCGAGTCCCGCATCCCACTCCGCCCGTCCCGGTTCGAACAGAATTATCACCGTCGAGCCCATGTTGAAGCGTCCCATTTCCGTTCCCCTGGCCAGCAAGGGCACCGGGACGGTGCCGGTGTAGTCGAAATCCGTAACATGACGTTTGCCGGCTGGCGTCACGGGTCCGTGCCACACGGTCTCCAGGCTGCCGACGAACAACGCACCCACCATGCACAGGACCATGCGGCCGGGGCCGTCGAATTCGCAGACCAGGCGCTCGTTGCGGGCGAACAGCCGATCGATGCAAGCCGCGCTGGCTTCATTCACCGAGAACAGTGATCCCGGCAGGTAGCGCATGTGCAGAAGGCGCGCCGCACAGGGCATGTGGATGCGGTGATAGTTATGGGGCGCCAGATACAGTGTGGCAAAGCAGCCGTCGGCAAATCGTCCCGCATCGTCGCCTGTCTCCCCGAGCAATGCCGCGACGGAATAGGTCCGGCCCTTCGCCTGCAGCAGCAGACCCGCTTCGACGCGGCCGACCTGGCTGACGTATCCGTCCACGGGTGATACCAGCAGGTCGATCGCCGGGTCAATCGGGCGCGCCTCAGGCCGCAGTGAGCGGGTGAAAAAGGCGTTGAAGGACGGGTATGCCGACGGTATCGGCTGGACGGCTTCGCGGAGATCCACGCCAAAGCATCGGCAGAAACACCGGATCAGGAAATTCTTGACCCACGGAACCGTGCAACGCGTCAGCCGGTAAACCAGCGCTGTGAGCGCGTGATGGGGCAGGACGTGCTGAAGGGCGGCGCGCAACGAATCGCTCATGGTGCGAAGCGGTGTTGTATCAATGCTGGTGGGATCCGGCGCCGGGTGAAAACGGCCGCACTTCAGCCGTGACGGGAATACGCACGCCGTCTGCGAAGATCAACGTCAGTGGAATGGATTCTCCGGTGCGCGGCGGCGGTGCGCCAGAAAACAGCATGAGGTGCAGCCCGCCGGGGGCGAATGGCAGCGTTCCGCCCGCCGGCACCTCTAGCGCTGATTCGCGCCGCATGGTGTTGACGCCGTTCTGCATGTCGCTGCGGTGCATCTCGATGCGCGCGAAGCGCGGCGACTCGGCGCCGGTCAAGGTTGCGGACTGCGCGCCTTTGTTGGTCAGTTCCAGATAACCGGCATTGACGCCGGCCACCGGCGGGGCCGCGGCGATCCAGGCGCCAGTTGCCGCAATCTCAGGTTCCTGCGCGGCTGCCGTCGCGCACAGGACAAGAACACCGCCGGCCAGCAGCGCGCGCGAAATATTCATCAACTCTCCGCGCGCCGGACAAATTCCGCAATGTTGCGGAAGCGCAGCGTCATTGAATCCTTCTCATGGGGTGCCGAGAGCACGCCGACGAAGCGTGCCCCGGGATCTATGACGAACACGGCGGCGCTGTGGTCCACGGTGTACGCGCCGTCGGGCGTGCCGGGATTACGCATGACTGCCACTCCCAGTTGCGAGGTCAGGCCGCGGATCTGCTCGGGTGTGCCGCCCAGGCCGATGAATTCCGGATCGAAATAACGCACGTATTCCTTCAGTTGCGGCGGCTGGTCGCGCTCCGGGTCCACGGTTACGAAGATCACCTGCAATGGCGCGCCGCCCGTTGCATTGCCCAGTCCTTTCCTGGCCTGGGCCAGCACGGACAATGTGATCGGGCAGATGTCGGGACAATGGGTGAAACCGAAGAATAGCAGCGACCAGCGCCCTTTGAGTTTCTCTTCCGTAAACGGCCCGCCGTCGTGATCGATGGCGCTGAATGCGGCGAGCGCTCTCGGGTCGGGCCAGATCAAACCTTCGATGGAGCCTGGCTGCGGCTGTGCGGCATGGCGGGCCAGAAGGAAACCCGCGCTGCCGGCAAGCACCGCCAGCCCCAGTGCCAGCGCAAGTTGACGGCCCGTCGGAGTTGATGACATTTTTAATCGCGGAAATTGGTGAACTGCAGCGGCAATTCAAGATCGTCGGCGCGCAGCGCCGCGATGACCTGTTGCAGGTCGTCGCGCTTCTTGCCGGTGACGCGCACCTGTTCGCCCTGGACCGCCGCCTGCACCTTGAGCCCGGTGTCCTTCATGATCTTTACCAGCTTCTTCGCCAGTTCCTTGTCTATGCCCTGGCGCACGATGACTTCCTGGCGTGCCTCGTTGACGCTCTCTTGCAGTTTCTCGAACTTAAGACAGCGCACGTCTATGCTGCGTTTGGCCAGCTTCGTTTGCAGGATGTCGGCCACCTGCTTCACCTGGAACCCGGTCGGTGCAATAAGCGTCAGCTTCAACTCGGCGCGCTCGACGCGTGCGTTGGTGCCCTTGAAGTCGAAGCGGTTAGTCACCTCGCGGTTGGCCTGGTCCACCGCATTCGTGAGTTCGTGCTGATCGATCTCGGATACGACGTCGAAGGATGGCATCTCTATGCTCCCGCACTGCATGAATTGATCGAATGCTCGCGCTTCGCGCGCGGTCCGATCGCATGTCGGCGGACACGCTACGAGTACGTCCATGTAAGCTCGTGTTCCGCCATCCCTGGCTCCACACGGTCCGCCAACATGCGATCCGACCACCCGCCGCGCTCGCAGGTGCTGCACACACGTCCGATCGGTGGCGTCTTTCGACTCGCCGCCAATCCGAGATCGTTCAGTCTTTGAGATAGGACTCCAGGAAAGGTGTCCACCGCTCCTCAAAGCCCGCATCGGTGCGCATTATAAACAGGGCAGGGAGCTGCTCGCGCATCGCAAGTTCGAAGCCCCGGTCCGGGCCCATGACCATCAGCGCCGTAGCCAACCCGTCGGCCCGGGTCGTGGACGGCGACAGAACCGTGACGGACGCCAGCCGATGCGTGATCGGCCGTCCGGTAGCGGGGTCGATGAGATGGCTGTAGCGGGTGCCGTTTTCCTCAAAGTAATTGCGATAGTCCCCGGAGGTGGCGAGGCTGATGTCGCGCAGCTCGATGACGCGCTCGACGCTTTGCCCCCGCTCAACCGGCCGCTCGATGCCGATGCGCCATGGGTTGCCGGCGGCATTCACGCCGCGTGCCATGATCTCTCCGCTTACGTCCACCATGAAGTTACGCATGCCCCGCGCCGTGAGATGGCGCCCGACGGCGTCGGCACCGAACCCCTGGGCGATGCCGGAGAGATCAATGTAAACGTCTGGCGCCTGCCGGCCCAGCGCCGGTACGGCCGGATCCAGCAGCAGTTTGTCGTAGCCGACTCGCTGCCGCGCCTGATCAAGCGCGTGGTTGTCGGGTACCTGGCGCGGACGATCCCCGGGTCCGAATCCCCAGAGATTCACCAGAGGTCCGATGGTGACATCGAACGCCCCGCCGCTGAGGCGGGCGATTTCGAGGGCCACCGAAAGTATCGAAGCCAGTTCCGGCGACAGTTCGATCCAGTCCAGCGAGGGGTTGAAATTCAGGCGCGATAATTCGGATTCCGGCTTGTAGGTGGACATGCGCCCGTCCACGCCGTCGAGGATCGCCCCAATCTCCCGCGCCAGCCCGGCGCGATCCAGTGTCAGCGGCGGCGCGACCTTGACCGTGTAGGTCGTGCCCATGGTGAGACCGTCGAAGACGACGGCTTCGCTGGGAGCCTGCGCCTCGCATCCGAAAAGGAGCAGCGTTGAGACGACGATTAGCCTGAAACCAGCCACAAGCTACAAGCGACAAGCTACAAGTAAAACCGCGGGCAGGGTTTCATTTTTCACTTGTTGCTTGTGGCTGCCTTTCTCTTGTTGCTTGTAGCTTGTCGCTTGTAGCTGATGTGTTCAGGCCACTTCCCGTTTCCCGCGCGCGGCCGCCGGCAGTGCCGGCCGCGCGTAGGGGACAACCAGCGGGGCCGCCCCGGCCAGATGCATGGCCTTGATGTCGCGCCAGTACTTCGCGGTCAGCAGCTCGCCGTGGACTTCGAGAAACAGTTCGCGCAGATCGGCATCCATGGACAGAAACTTCAGAAACTCCTCGGGAAAAATATCGTGCTCGCCGACGAAGTACCACGCTTCGGGACGCATCACGTCTTCGTCCTCCGGCGGCTCCGGCAGATCGCGGAATTCGCAATCCGTGATCAGGGACACTTCGTCATAGTCGTAAAACACGACACGCCGGTGGCGCGTGACGCCGAAGTTCTTCAGCAGCAGATCGCCTGGAAATACATTGTTAAGCGCCAGATCGCGCAGCGCCTGCCCGTAATCGAGCGCTGCCGCCTGCGCCTCGTTGCGATTTACCTCCCGGATATACAGATTCAGCGGGCGCACGCGGCGTTCGATATAGCATTGATCGAACCGGAGTTGATCGCCCTGGACATGCACTGTCAGCGTCGCCTCCCGCAGCAACTCATCCAGCAGCGCGTCACTGAACCGGCCCACCGGCAGCTCCAGGTTGCGGAAATCCTGGGTGTCAACGAGCCTGCCGCCGCGATCATGCTTGGAGATCATGCGATATTTCGCGATCACGTCCTCACGCTTGACGGTCTTCGGGTACCCGAAATGGTCGCGGATGACCTTGAACACCAGATCATAGGACGGCAGCGTGAACACGAGCATGACCAGGCCGCGGTCGCCGGCGGCATGCACGAATTGCTCGTCCGTGCTGTTCATGTGGTTGGTGAACAACCGGTAGCGTTCGGTCTTGCCCTGGCGCAGGCGGCCCATCACCGTATACAGCTCGTCCACCGGTTTGCGCGGCAGAATTGAATGCAGGAACTGGACGGCGCCCACGACCGAATTGGGATCGGCAAAATAGTAGGAACGCGTGTAGCTGAATACGATGCTGACCTCCTCGTCGGAAAGCAACACGGCATCCACGCGCACGCCGCTGCCGGTGTTCTCCAGCGCAATCACGATGGGCGAGACATGATGCTGTTGCAGGATACGGCCGACCAGGTAGGCGCGCGCGGACTGGAAAAAGACGGCATCAATGAACTCGAAGCGCACGAAGTCGCCGAAATCCTGCAGAAAGATCCGGGCGTACTCGCGGATCTCGCGTTCGATCCGCTCGGCGTCATGTTCCACGTGCAGGTACGGGACCTGAAATTCGAACTCCCGCAGCAGCGTGACGAATATCTCCTGCAACGATCCCCAGCAAGGGTAGTGCCGCAGCCGCAGCGCGTCTATGGCCGAACCTTCCTCGGGTGCGGGCGAGACGAACTCCACCTCCGGGTCTATGCCGACGGTGCCGAAGATTCTGCGTGAGACGGAGTTGAAAAACGTCTTGGTGAATCCGGCATCGGGGATGTTCCGTACGCGCTCGCCGTAATAAAAGCGGATGTCGTTCCACAGGCGGCGATCATTGACGCGCGGCCCCAGGTTTTTCTGCAGCGTCGTGACGATACGCCGCACGGATTTCTCGTACAGTTCGACGCGCCCCACCAGATCTTCCTGCACGCCCTGCCAGTCGCGGGTCTCGAAGCGCTTGCGGGCGCGCGCGGTAACGCGCCCGAAGTTTTCGTTATAGCGCACGAAGCCCTCATAGATGAGTTGCGCGCTCTGTGCGACGATCTTTCCGGAGGTGGACATAGTTACCACCCCACTGTGGGGCCGGCTTTACGCCGGCCCGCCATAATGGCCTGGATAAACGACCCACAGGACGTGGGAAATGCCGCGTGAGGACAGGATGTCCGAAGCGGCCCGGCCCCACAGGTCATGCGGTTCTCCCCTGCTCTCACATGTTGCGGACCAAGGCCGCCGCGAACTCGCTGCACTTGACTTCAGTGCCGCCCTGCATCAGGCGCGCGAAATCATACGTGACGATTCTGGCGGCGATGGTACGGTCCATGGCCTGAATGATCAGATCCGCCGCCTCGGTCCAGCCCAGGTAGCGGAACATCATTTCGCCGGACAGGATCAGCGATCCGGGATTGACCTTGTCCTGATTGGCATATTTGGGCGCGGTGCCGTGGGTCGCCTCGAACACGGCGTGGCCGGTTTCGTAGTTGATGTTGCCGCCGGGCGCGATGCCAATGCCGCCGACCTGGGCCGCCAGCGCATCGGACAGGTAATCGCCGTTCAGATTCAGCGTGGCGATGACATCGAATTCGGCGGGGCGCGTCAGCACCTGTTGCAGCGTGATGTCTGCAATGGCGTCCTTGATCAGGATGCTGCCGCGTGCGAGGGCCTCCTCCTGTTCCTTGTTGGCCGCCTGCGCGCCTTTCTGGGCGCGCGTTCGTTCCCATTGATCCCAGGTGTAAGCCTGGTCCGGGAATTCGCGCTCCGCGAGTTTGTAACACCAACTGCGGAACGCCCCCTCGGTGAACTTCATGATATTTCCCTTGTGCACCAGCGTGATGCTCTTGCGCTTGTTGTCTATGGCGTAGCGGATCGCCGCGCGCATCAACCGCTCGCTGCCCTCGCGCGACACCGGCTTTATGCCGATCCCGGAACTGAGCGGGAACCGGATTTTCCGGTACTCGCCGGGGAACATGTCCTTCAGCGCATCCAGCAGCTTCTTCACATCCGGGCTGCCCTCGGCGAACTCGATGCCGGCGTAGATGTCCTCGGTGTTCTCCCGGAAGATCACCATGTCCACCAGTTCCGGCGTCTTGGTCGGCGACGGCACGCCCTTGAACCAGCGCACCGGCCGCAGGCAGACGTACAGATCCAGAAGCTGGCGCATGGCCACGTTCAGCGAGCGGATACCGCCGCCCACCGGCGTCGTCAGCGGCCCCTTGATGGACACCAGGTATTCCCGGCACAGATCCAGCGAGGCATCGGGCAGCCATGAGCCGGTGAGGTTGTTGGCCTTCTCCCCGGCATAGGCCTCCACCCACATCAGTTGCCGCCTGCCGCCATAAGCCTTCTGCACGGCGGCGTTCATTACGTGTTCCGTGGCGCGCCAGATGTCCGGGCCGATGCCGTCACCTTCTATATAGGGGATGATCGGCCGGTCCGGCACCTCCAGGCGGCCGTTCCTGATGGTGATTTTCTCGCCAGCGGCCGGGATCGTCGCGTTACCTGTCACAATGTTCTCCTTGAGCCTGGGTCCTTTACCGTCAACGGGTTGCGTGTAGTTTTTCACAAATGGGCCACGGACGCCACGATTCGGCCGGCGCCTGTGCTTGCTGATTGACACCACCGGGGGATTTATCTAACGTGTATCCGGCGCCGATTTGATGATCAGCTTGCGGGCGCGTTAAAAATCCGGCTAAAGCGAGGCAACCTGCTTTAGCAAATGCTGACGCAGGTTTTTTTATGTACATGGATGTACTGTATACCGCGTGTGCAGGAGCACACACGCGGTAATGTACATGGACGGCAGAAAAATGCTCCTGCATTTTCTGCACTTCCGCCAGCAGAAAACCGCTCCCTGCGTTTTCTGCACTTCCGCCATCCATGGCGGTCGTCCATGGCGGTCGTACGGTATGCCGCGTGTGCAGGAGCACACACGCGGCGACGCCCGCATGCCGGTTGGAGGTCAATATGACCGATGACAAACTGAGTCCGGACACGCTGGCGGTGCATGCCGGGCAGGTTCGCACACCGGAGCAGGAGAACAGCGAGGCGCTGTTCCTCAGTTCCAGTTTTGTGTTCGGCAGCGCCGCCGAGGCCGCCGCCCGCTTCGCCGGCGAATCCCCCGGCAACATCTATTCGCGCTTCACCAATCCGACCGTGCGCATGTTCGAGGCCCGGCTGGCGGCGCTGGAAGGGGGCGAACGCTGCATCGCCACGTCCTCCGGCATGAGCGCGATTCTGAGCCTGTGCATGGGATTGATGCGCGCCGGGGATCATCTGGTGTCGTCGCGCAGCATCTTCGGCACGACGATCAACCTGTTCAGCAACGTGCTGGCGCGTTGCGGTATCGAGACGACGTTCGTGCCGCAGACCGATTATCCGCAGTGGGAGGCGGCGATCCGCCCGAACACACGCCTGCTGTTCCTGGAAACGCCGTCGAATCCGCTGCTGGAGATAGCCGACATCCGCAGGCTGGCCGCCATCGCCCACGGGCGCGGATGCCTGCTCGCGGTGGACAATTGCCTCTGCACGCCGGCCCTGCAACAGCCCCTCGCGCTGGGCGCAGACATCGTCATTCATTCCGCGACGAAGTACCTGGACGGGCAGGGGCGCTGCATCGGCGGCGCAGTGGTTGGACCGGCGGCAATGCTGAACGAGGATATTTTTGCGTTCCTGCGCAATGCCGGTCCGTCCATGAGCCCATTCAATGCCTGGGTGTTTCTGAAGGGCCTGGAGACCCTGCGTTTGCGCATGTCCGCGCACTGCGGGACGGCCTACGCCCTTGCGCACTGGTTGCAGCAACAACCCGGCGTGCGCCGCACGCACTATCCGGGGCTGGAAAACCACCCCCAGCATGCCCTGGCGCGTTCCCAGCAATCGGCGTTCGGCGCCATCGTCAGTTTTGAGGTGGATGGGGGCCGCGCCGCGGCGTGGCGGCTGGTTGACGCCGTGCGCGTGTTTACCATCACGGCGAACCTCGGAGATGCGAAGTCCACGATCACGCACCCGGCCACGACGACTCATCACCGGCTGACCGATGCCCAGCGCGCCGAGGCCGGGATTGGTGAGGCGCTCATCCGGCTGTCGGTGGGGCTCGAAGACGGCGGAGACCTGCGGCGGGATCTCGCGGCAGCGCTCTCCGCCATGGCCGGATGAGGGTGTTTTAGGCTTAAAATATTGCAGCGGCGCATTTTTTTATTGCAAAGCGCCGGATTTCTTTTACTCTATGCGGCCCTTGGTGCGGGTGACGGGGGAGGTAGCGCCGCTCGTACTGCCACAGAATTCTAGACAGGTTGATGCAAAGGTCCAGCCGTGGAATTTTGCCTTTCGCATCCGCTTGTCAATCCAGCGGGCCGTGGGTGCCAGCCTTACCCGCCTTAGATGCTTTGTCGCGGGCCGTTCGATCGCCGTGCTGCATGTTATACCCTGCCTGCGCAGATCCGGATTTCAATTTGAGCCTTGAGGAGGCGAGCCATGCCAGGTCGTAACTTTCTGTTTATTCCGGGACCCACCAACGTGCCCCAGCGCGTTCGCAACGCCATGGCCATCGAGCAGGAGGACATGCGCGCAATGGACTTCCCGAAGCTCACGCTGCCGCTGTTCGAGGACGTAAAAAAGATCTTTCAGACCAGGACCGGCCGGGTATTCATCTTCCCGTCATCGGGCACCGGGGGCTGGGAGGCGGCCATCAGCAATACGCTGTCGCCCGGCGACAAGGTGCTGATGTCGCATTTCGGGCATTTCAGCTGGCTGTGGGTGGACATGTGCCAGCGCCATGCCCTGAACGTCCAGGAGCTGGAGGTGCCATGGGGTGAGGGCGTTCCGGTGGAGAAGTACGCCGAGAATCTGAAGGCCGACAGGAACAGGGACATCAAGGCGGTATTTGTCTGCCAGAACGAGACCGCCACCGGCGTGACCAGCGACGTGGCCGCAGTGCGCCGGGCGCTCGACGCGGCCGGGCATCCCGCATTGCTGTTCGTTGACGGGGTCAGCTCCGTGGCCAGCATTGATTTCCGCATGGACGAGTGGGGCGTGGACGTGTGCGTCAGCGGTTCGCAGAAGGGATTCATGCTGCCGACCGGTCTCGGTATCGTCTGCGTCAGCCAGAAGGCGCTGGATGCGCGCAAGAGCGCGAAGCTGCATCGGGTCTTCTTTTCGTTCGATGACATGATCGCCGGCAACGACAACGGCTTCTTCCCGTATACGCCGAACACCATTTACCTGCGCGGCCTGCGCGAGTCCGTGAACATGCTGCTGGAGGAGGGTCTGCCGAATGTGTTCGCCCGCCACCGGCGGCTGGCCACCGCGGTGCGCAAAGCGGTCGAGGCCTGGGGTCTGAAGCTGGTGGCGGCCGATCCGAAGTGGTACTCGGACACGGTCAGCGCCATCTATGTTCCCGAAGGATTCGACGGCAACGAGATGGTGCGGCACGCCTACAAGTTCTACAACATCGCCCTGTCCGTGAGCCTGGGCAAGATCGCCGGCAAGGCGTTCCGCATCGGGCACCTTGGCGACCTGAACGAACTCATGATCCTGACGCCAATCGCCGCCGCGGAGATGGCAATGAAGGACCTGGGCATCAAGGTGAAATTGGGCAGCGGTGTCGGCGCCGCGCAGGAATACCTGTGCAGCACGAAGGTGCAGGTGCGGGGCTGATGAGCTTCACGCAATACCCCCCTGCCGCGCCGCGGTTGCAGCGCAGTGAACTGGCCGTGCCCGGTTCCAATCCGGGCATGTTCGAAAAGGCCGCGAATTCGGAGGCAGACTATGTCTTTCTGGACTGCGAGGATGCCGTCATCCCGGACGACAAGCCGCAGGCGCGCAAGAACATCATCCAGGCGCTGAATGACATCAACTGGCGCGGAAAGACCATGTCCGTTCGCATTAATGGTCTCGACACACATTACATGTACCGCGACGTCGTGGACATCGTGGAGCAGGCCGGCGACAGGCTCGACACCCTCCTGATCCCGAAGGTCGGCACGCCGTCGGACGTGTACGTCGTGGACTGCCTGCTGACACAGATTGAAGTCGCGAAGGGGCTGAAGAAACGCATCGGCATCGAGTGCTTGATCGAGACCGCGCTGGGCGGAGCCAATGTCATGGCCATAGCCCAGTCCAGCAGGCGTCTCGAGGCGCTGCATTTCGGCGTCGCTGATTACGCCGCCAGCCTGCGCGCGCGAACGGTGAATATCGGCGGCCTGAATCCGGACTATCCGGGCGACCAGTGGCATGCTGCGCTGGTGAACATGGTGACCGCCTGCCGAGCATTCGGGCTGCGCGCCATTGATGGGCCATTCGGCGATTTCAGCGACCCCGATGCATTCAGGCTGGCGGCGCGCCGCGCCGCCGCGCTGGGGTACGAAGGCAAATGGGCCATCCATCCGAGCCAGATACCGCTGGCCAACGAGATCATGTCGCCGCCGGAAGCCGAGGTGACGCGGGCGCGGCGCGTGCTCGTGGCGCTGGAAGAAGCGGCGAAAGCGGGCAAGGGCGCGGCGCAGCTTGACGGCAAGATGATCGACGCCGCGTCCGAGCGCATGGCGCGCAACATCGTAAGGCAGGCCGAGCTGATCGCAGGCAAATGACCGGTGGCTGAGGCAGAAGGTGGCTGGTGGCTAGTGGCTGGTGGCTGGAAAAGAAAATACTTGACAGAGAATTAACACCGGCGACCATTTTTTAGCCACTAGCCACTAGCCACTAGCCACTAGCCACTAGCCACTAGCCACTAGCCACTAGCC
>JACORW010000102.1 GCA_016179185.1 Gammaproteobacteria bacterium
CTCCTTGGTCACTCCTGCTTAAAAATTAAGCAGGATACGGTGGATTACCTGGTCAAAATTGAATCGGCACAACCTCCTTTAGCTGGTCAATTTTGGATCGGCGCCAACACCCAGTTCAATCGGGAGTCGCTGGAGCGGTTGCTTGAAGCCCATGCCATCACCTATGTCTTCCTCGGCGAGGAGCTGGGCGGGCGGCCGGAGAATTCGGCGCTCTACTTGGACGGCAAGGTGCAGTACGAGTGGGTCGCGCTGACCGAGGCGTTCCAGTTCGGCATCGCGCGCGTTGTGCATGGCGCGGAGGAGTTCACCCTTGCATTGATGTGCGCGGAAAAGGATCCGGCGGGGTGTCATCGTGCGCGGTTGGTGGCGCCGGCGCTGGTGCGGGAAGGTGTTGTTGTGAGGCACATCCTTGCCGATGGGACGATCGAGTCGCACGAGGAAGTCGTGCAACGGATGGGGGGGTGATGATGGGGAGGGGCAGCGGGATCTTTTCGGGGGCCTGTAAATCCCGGCCGGCGTGAAGCCGGCCCCACAGGTTCTTCCTCGCATCCCGGCCGGCATAAAGCCGGCCCCACAGGACTTCTTTACCGGCCCGGCAGGCTAAAGCCGGCCCCACAAGAAAGGCACGGCAGGCGACGAATTGCCTTCCCGGATTTCTGCTCGGCAATTCTGAGTTCGTACAGCTTTTGAAGGTTCAGCCAGAATTCCGCACTCGTGCCGAAGAAATGGGCTAGGCGCAGCGCACTGTCGCCCGTGATGGCACGTTTGCCGTTCAGGATCCCGGTGATGCGGTTGGTCGGCACTCCCAGCTTCCAGCCGAGTTCGGCCACGCTCATGTCGAGTTCCCGGAGCTGCTCCGCGAGATGCTCGCCGGGGTGGATTACGGTGCGTGCCAAATTCGGATTTCGCCGCGGCTTACGCGAGGCGAGTCCTATGCGAAGCGGCGCACCTGAGCCGCCTGTCATGCAGCAACCTCGACGTAGCTCGAACGGCTTGTCGGCACGGGCACGTCATAGCCCTCTGCACGCAGGCCGTCCATATGGAACTCGATGGCGTCATGCATGTTCCGCTCTGTTTCTTCCACGGTGCTTCCAGTGGAAACGCAGCCGGGAAGATCCGGAGAGTATGCCGAAAATCCGGTTTCTGATTTCTCGATGACGATTAAATACTTCATGGCTTCAGCCCCGCTTGCTTCAATATGCTGTTCATCGTTCCTATTGCCAGATCGTCTCCCATTCTGCCTGGGATTGTAACCAAGCCTACTTTGATCGAGTGCTTGTATTGCCTGTGACTTCCCTTGGTTCGTACGAGCTTCCAGCCCCTGGCCGGCGTAAAGCCGGCCCCACAAGTCTCCTTTACCGCCCCGGCCGGGTAAACCCGGCCCCACAAGTCTCCATTACCGCCCCGGCCGGGTAAACCCGGCCCCACAGGACCTCTTTACCGGCCAGGCGTAAAGCTACCCACACGGACGTGGGGTATGCCGCGCGAGGACAGGATGTCCGAAGCGGCCGGCCCCACAGTGGCTATTTGGATTCAGGCGGCGAATCGCAACTGATGACAAAAGGCACACATCCGGCTAGACTCGCAACGTGAAGCCATTTCGGTGGGACCCGGAGAAGAATGAACGCCTCAAGCAAGCACGACGCATCTCTTTCGAGGAAATTGTTCTTGCCGTGGAGGAAGGGGGTCTCAGGGACCTTCTTGCCCATCCGAACCAGAAGCGGTATCCGGGGCAGTTGGTGCTTGTAGTGAATTTTCGGGAGTATGTATTTCTCGTTCCCTCCGTTGAAGAGGATGAATACTACTTCCTGAAGACCATTATCCCCAGCCGAAAGGCGACACGTGACTATCTCGGAGGCAGCGAGAGAGATGAAACAACTTGATCGTTATGAGCGTGGGATCCTGAGTGCGTACGAAAGGGGCAAGCTTGTCTCCGTGCGACCCACAAAGGAGCAGCTTGGCGCATTCCGCGAAGCCGCGCGCGCCACGTTCCTGAAGAGCCGGCGCGTCAACATTCGTCTTTCCGCCGCCGACTTGATGAATATCCAGGCCAGGGCCTATGAGGAGGGAATTCCGTACCAGACCCTCATTGCCAGCGTGCTGCACAAATACGTGTCCGGCCGGCTGCACGAGAGAAAGGCGCCTCCCGCGGCCGGCGCGACGGCCGCCGTCCGCAAACGGGGGGCGCTTTCGTAAAAAACCAGGCCGCCGAATCCCTGTGTAGCTCCCAGCCCGGGAAGACCAGCACCGCCGGGTGGCACTTGAGAACGCGGGCCAACTGCTTCGCCCGCTCGACACCAAGATTGACCCGACCATTTTCAATGGCCGAAATCGTGGACTGCGGAATGCCTGTCGCCGCGGCCAGGTCGTTCTGGCTCATCTCCTGCAGCTCCCGGATGATCCGTACGGATTCGCCGACCGATACCTCAACACGCTTCTTTGCAGGCCGATATTCGCTCATGTCACTGTCCGCCGATGCTCTAGGACGTACCATCTAGCATATTAAAGGCTGCAAGGATGGGGGCGTCAAAGGTAGTGCGATTTTGAGGTCAAGAGGCTCATGGTTTGCGCCTTCAGGGCGGGTTACGGCGCAGCGCGCTGTCGCCCGTGACGGCACGCTTGCCGTTCAGGATCCCGGTGATATGGATCCACCTACCCGGCCATCTTCACTATATAGCCGAGCAGGCCGAGATTGATCAACGCCGCGAGGATCGCGGCGCCATGGAACAGCGCGTACCACCTGGTGCGGCGTGCATAGGGGTCGAAACTGAAAGTCTGACCCTTGTTATCCAAAGCTGAAGTACTTGTTGCTGGTAGTTTGTCGCTTGGGGCTGCTCTCTTGTGACGGTATTTCGGGGCCAAGTTTACCCGGCCATACATGCATTCCGGCCGGCATGAAGCCGGCCCCACAGACGCGGCGACAGTCGGTTCCTCGCTCGCCGGCGAGGCGGCCGGCGCTGCCACCGCCCCGTCAAACTCACGGCGCCATTCGTTCACGCTTTGCGGCCGCTGTTCGGCGCGGAAGGACAGCGCGCGATCAATGGCGGCGAGGAACTGGCGCGAATAATGCCCCGCGCCGATCTCGCTGATCGGCACGAAGCAGTCCGGCACCGACTTCAGCATGCATTCGCTGCGGTCCACGGCGCTCAGCGGCGGGCGGCCCGCGATGGCCTTGTACAGCGTCGCCGCCAGCGCGTAGATATCCGTCCATGGGCCCTGCGCCCGGCTCTTGGAAAAGTATTGTTCGAACGGCGCATAACCGGGTGAAATCAATGTGGTCAGGGTGCGCGTCTGCATGCCAACCGCCTGGCGCGCCGATCCGAAATCCAGCAGCAGCGGCGTGCCGTCGCGGCGGATGAAGATGTTCGCCGGCTTGATGTCCCGGTGCACGAAGCCGGCGCGGTGCACCTGTTCGAGCCCGGACAGGATCGGCTCCAGGATCGCGCGCAGTTTTGATTCGGGGATCGGCGCCTCGCGCGCCACCACCTGGTGCAGCGTCTCGCCGTCCTCGTAGTCCATAACCATGTAGGCGGTGTTGTTGGCCTCGAACACGCTGCGCACGCGCACGATGTTCGGATGCCGGAAACGGCTCAGCGTGCGCGCCTCGCCGATGAAGCGCTGCATGCCGTCGCGGTATTTCTCGCCGTGCGACTCCGACAACGGATTCACCGAACAATCGCTTTCGCGCACCGCGAGGTCCGCCGGCAGGTATTCCTTGATGGCCACCGGCTCGTCCAGATTGGCGTCATGGGCAAGGTAGGTGATGCCGAAGCCGCCCTGCCCGAGGACCGCGTCAATGCGATACCAGTGCACGCACCGGCCCGGCTGGATGGCATTGCGGTGCGCGCCTTTGTCTGCGCTGTCCCGGTCCCGGGTCATGGCTTCATGCTCCTGACGGAAGCGCCGAAATCAACGGTGATGGCCGTGCCCTGCTCTGGCGCCGACTCCAGCGACAGGGTCCAGCGGAAGTGCGCGCAGATGCGTTTCACCAGCGCGAGCCCCACGCCCGTGTCGCGGGCGCCGTTGCCGCTGCCGGACACATGCCGCTCGAACAACCGGCTGCGCATGTCCTCGGGGATGCCGCGCCCGAAATCCCGCACCGTGAAACTGCGCGCCTCAATCCGGACCTCGATCTCGCTGGAATCGGAATGAAGGATCGCATTGCGCAGAATATTGCCGACGACCACGTCCAGGATGGCCGCCGACGTGAACAACCGCGGCTGATCCCTTTCGACCAGGCGCACGGACAGCTTCTTCGCTTCGATTTGCGAGGCCAGCACATCGAGTTGCTGACGAACCGCCACCGTCAGCGGGATGTCCTGGAAATCGTTTTCCAGGCTGTGGGGGTCGCGCGCCAGAGTCAGCATCGCGTCCACCAGCGCGCGCATCTGCGCGCAGCGGGCCTCGATGCGGCGTGAGAGTTCGTCCACGCGCTGCGAGGTAATTGCGGAAACCTGGAGGTTCTCGGCGGCGGCCTGGATCCCCATCAGCGGCGTGCGCAGTTCATGGCTGACGTCGGTCGAGAACTCCCGTTCCCGGGTCAGGAGTTCGGTGACGCGGGCGGCATAGCCGTCAATGGCCTGCGCCAGAACTTCGATTTCGTCCGTACCGAGAGCCTGCGCCGCCGGTACTGCGGGCGCGGTTTCCAGCCGGTTGACCTTCTCCGCCAGGGCGGTGACCGGCCGGCTGATGCGGATGGCCTGCAGCCAGCCGATCGCGGCGGCGACCGCGCAGATCAAAAGAATCAGCGCCGGGACGAACACATTCAATAACTGGTCGAAGGCCTCGAATTCCGTTTCATCGAACAGGAAGTAGTACGTTGTGCCGGCAACGGTGCGGATATCCAAGTGATACTCGTGGCCGTCGCGGATGACTTCGTCGTTTTCCTCCTCTCCGTAGCCTGCGCCGCCCTCCTCGTCTTCTTCGTCGTCGGCCGCGTCGCTTTCCTCGCTGTCCTCGTTTTCGTCATCGTAATTGTCGGCGCGACCCTTCAGGTACTCCGGCAGTCCGGATTCATCGCCGCCGGGGGCGACGTACACCTCAAAACTCTCGTGCGGCAGCTTCGCGACGTTCGGATCAATCTGGTACTGACTGACGAAGGACTGGATGTCCGACTCGATGTGCTTGTCGAACAGGATCCATTCGGCGTATTCCAGCGAGCCGAACAACGCCACCGAAAACAGCGCGCAGACCACGGCGGCGAGCCCGAAGGTCGCCGTGATGATGCGGCGGCGCAGGTTACTCGGGCGCTTCATGTCCGGTACTCAGGCGATAGCCCACACCGCGGACGGTGTGCAGCAGCGGAACGCTGAACGGCTTGTCTATGGCCTCGCGCAGCGTGTGGATGTGGATGCGCACCAGGTCGCCGGACTGCGGCTCGTCGCCCCAGACCACCTGCTCGATCTCCTGCCTGGAAACGACGCGATGGGTGTTGCGCATCAGCAGCTCCAGGATCATGCGCGAGGTCGCGGCCAGCGCAATCACGTGCTCGCCGCGGCGGATCTCCTGGGTCATGACGTCATAGACGAGTTCGCCCACGCGCAACTGTTTGCCGGAACGGGTCTCGGCCGACCGGCGCTGCAATGCGGTCAGGCGCAGTTCCAGTTCCTTCAGCGCGAACGGCTTCACCAGGTAATCGTCCGCGCCGGCGCTGAAGGCCTCCTCCTTGTAGCTCAGTGCGCCCATCGCGGTGAGCATCAGGATCGGCACGCGGCTGAAGCCGAGGCTGCGGATGCGTTCGCAGAGCTGGATGCCGGACAGGCGCGGCAGCGAGATATCCAGGATGATGCAGTCGTAGCGTTCGCGCGTGGCGCAATCCAAGCCGATCAATCCGTCCGGCGCGACTTCGACCTGGTGTGCGGCCGCCTCCAGGTATTCGCATACGCTCTTTGCGACGTCGTAATCGTCTTCAACCAGCAGGATTTTCATTTTCCTTCCACCTTGCGCGCGCGTTGCGGGCTCCGTCGGGTATTCTGTCCGCAGGGAACCGGCTGCGCCATTCTTCCTGCAACTGATATTTATGGCCGTTGCCTTTTTCATGGCCCGCACTGTAGCGTCGGCGCCGTTGCGTACCGTTGGCAATTTGTTAAATATCCGTTAATTAGTGTGAGGAACCTCACAAAATGGCGAGAAAAACCGGCCGCGGGATGCCCGGGTGGCGAAAGTAACGCGGAAGGCCGCCGTGACCAGAACCACGCGGTGGGTGGCGGCCCTGGGCCTTGCCGCCGGGCTGACTGCCGCGCCATGCGCAGCCGCTGAACCGGCCGATGCCTCCGGGAAGTCCGCGCTCGACGAAGTTTATGTCTGGGGCGAGCGCATGCTGTTCGACACAGAAGAGAGCGGCGCGGCGACCAAGTCGGCAACGCCGCTGCGTGATCTGCCGGTATCGTTGGAACTGATCGGCGAGCAGGTCATAGACACGACCCAATTCAACGAATTTGCGCCGGTGCTGGACAGTTTCTCGCTCGCCAGTTCGACCCCGGGCGAACGGGGGCTACAGGAAGAAATCCTGTTGCGCGGCTTCACCGATACGCCGTTTTACCGCAATGGCGTCAGCGACTCGCTGGGCGCCCTGCCCGTGCACGATCTCGCCAACGTCGAGGCCATCGAGATCCTCAAAGGGCCGAATTCCGCGATCTACGGCCCCGGAGAACCGGGCGGCGCCGTGAATTTCCTGACCAAACAGCCGCAGTTTGAAGCGGCGCATTCTCTGCAGACGGGGTTCGGACGGTTTGGCCGTTTCCGCATCCAGTTGGATTCCACCGGGCCGCTGGCCGAAGGCTCGGGCCTGGCGTACCGCTTTATCGGCGCCTCGGAACAGGCGGACAGTTTCCGCGATTTCATTGCATCGGAGCGCCGGTTCGTGGCGCCGTCGCTGCTCTGGGCGCCGGATGATCGGCTGGAGGTGCTGGGCGCGGTGGAATTCATCCGCCACAAAATGCCTTTTGACAGCGGCACCGTGGCCATCAACGGCAGGTTTCCGCTGCCCGATGGACTTTTTCTTGGCGAGCCGGCCACCGGGGACACGCGCATCGAGGCGTTCACCGCGACGCTGGACGCGGATTATCGCTGGCAGCCGGCGTGGACCGTTTCGATGAACGTGAACTGGCAGGAAACCTGGCTCGACGGCCTGCGGGTGGAGCCGGCAGAATTCGACGACATCGAGCCCGACGAACCCTCGGCGATCCTGGTGCGGGAACTGGTGGATGAGTCGGAAAACTCCAGGGTGTTTGCGGCGCAGTTGGAACTGCAAGGGGATCTCAGCACCGGGCCGCTGCGCCACCGGGTCCTGGCCGGATATGAATATGATCGGATCCGCGACGCGACCCGGCTCGATGTCTCCGACAGCGAGGAGGAGCCGTTCGAAATTGACGTCTTCGACATCGAGTACGGCGCGCCGTTGCCGGCGCGGTTTCCCGAGGAGGACGTGCGCGAGAACATCCATCAGCACGGCGTCTACGTGCAGGACTTCATCACCTTGGGTGAGCGCTGGCGGCTGCTGGCCGGCACGCGCTGGGACCGCTTCGACGCGGACGGCCACGAACGCGTGGAGGAGATCCGCTTCGACCAAGGCTCGGACGACTTCAGCTCGCGCGTCGGGCTCGTGTTTCACCCGTGGAAACCGCTGACGCTGTTCGGCAGTTACAGCGAGTCCATTGATCCCAACGAAGGGCTGCTGCCCGGTGGCGAGCCGCTGCAACCGACGCGCGGAAAGTCTGTTGAGGCCGGGCTGCGCCTGCGCTACCCGTTGATGAAATTCACGCTGGATGCCTCGGTATTCGAGATCGAGCAGACCCATGTCACAACGGAGGCTCCGGGCCAACCCGGATTCGAGATCCAGACCGCGCGGCAGGTCAGCGAGGGGCTCGACGTGGAAGCGTCGCTGCGCCCGTTCAGGCTGCTGCAGCTCGGTCTCGCCTACGCCTACACCGATGCGGAGATCCGCGACGACCCGGAAATCCCGGAAGGAACCTCGCCGACAAACGTGCCGCGGCACAAGCTGGTGTTCTACGGATTGTTGTCGGCGGGGCTGCGCAACGATGACGATCTGCGTGCGGGATTCAGCTACGTATACAACTCGAAGCGGCAGGCGAGCCTGGACATCGAGGAACTTGGCGTGAAACTGGACGGCTATTCCGTTGTCAATGTGTTCGCCTCGTACACGCTGAATTCCCACGTGGAATTCGGCGTGAACGTCAGCAATTTGTTCGGCGAGGATTATCTCGCAGGCTCGCAGGCGGACCTGCTGCACATCGTGCCTGGGGCCCCGACGACGGTGTACGGGACACTGTCGCTCAAGTTCTGACCACCGGACTGTAGGGCCGGGTTTGCCCGGCCAATTCCTTGCATCCCGGCCGGCTAAAGCCGGCCCCACAGGAATGACAGGCCACACAGGAATAACAGGCCACATAGGAATTGCCAAAACTATGTGCAGAATTTGTGGGGCCGGGTTTACCCGGCCAACTCCTTGCATCCCGGCCGGCTAAAGCCGGCCCCACAGGAATGACAGGCCCCACAGGAATAACAGGCCACACAGGAATTGCCAAAACCATGTGCAGAATTTGTGGGGCCAGATTTGCCCGGACAACTCCACACTTGTGGGGCCGGGTTTACCCGGCCAACTCCTTGCATCCCGGCCGGCTAAAGCCGGCCCCACAGGATCCGACATGGCAAGACTACACCTGCGCGTCGGTAATCAATTTCTCGTAGCAGCTGGCGCTGGAATTGCTGTCAGTCATTTTTGGGTTTCCCGACTTGTGGCTGGGATGCGCAGCGACTGTAACAGGCGCGTAATCGTCGCAAGTGCATAGCCGTATGCGCCGGGCTCCTTGCTGGCCCGCGGGCCGGCGACATTCAGGACAGCGAGGTCGTGTTCCCGGATGAATGCAATGATTTGTTCGGCTGCTTTTTCTTCCGGCACCATGCGTGCATTCAGCAGCAAGTGTGGTTTGCTTCGTTCCTCGCAAATGCGCTGCGTCTCCAGCGTGCCGCCGTGCAGTGCATCGAAGTAGATGATGACAGTGCCGTCGCTGTCCATGACATTTCGGCGCGTGCGTTCCGGATAACCGCCGCCCGGCAATTCCTCGAGCGGATAGCGCGCGGGGATGGGGCCGTCCTCGGCGAGCCGGCCCTCGGGACACCAGCCGCCTGCCGGGAAAGCCAGCGCCAGCGCGGCATCGAGCGCGGCGCGATCCACGCCGGTCTGGCCGCCGGAGACGATCTTCAGCAGCGGCAATCTTCTAGATCTGGACGGCGTCCGGGCCGTCAAAAAACAGCAACACGCTGACCCCGGTCCTGGTCGTCAATGGACCATAGAACCAGTCCTTCGGCTTGTAGTAGCAGGTGCCCGGACCGTGGACCTTCCCGTCCATCTCGAGTTCGCCTTCCAGGATGTACATGACCTCGTTGCTTGGATGTTTATGCCGTGGCACGACCTCACCCGGCTCGATGCGTACCATGCGCGCCTTGGGCCCGTCGGCCAGCTCGACCAGTGTTTTCCGCTTGAGACCGGTCTTGCCCGCGGACCACGGGACTTCGTTCACGTGGATGACAAACTCTGCGTTCTGTTGCATGGCCGGTCCCTCCCCTTTTCTCGCTCAGCGCCATTTTCTCCCCAACCCTTCCTGAAAGACCACCGAATCGAGGCAGCAATGGCTTTTTTTATTTGAAAACCAGCGGGATGGCGAGGAAAATTCCCTTCCGTTTGCGGACTCGTATTCCTGTTCCGTGACTGGGGAGGACGCATGTCGCCATCCGACACCGTTGAACAGAGACCGGCTGCACCGGGTTCCGGCGGCTGGCGCGAGCTGTATCTGAAGGAAGACTGGTGGGCCATCTGGCTCGGGCTCGCCATCGTCCTCGCGGCCTGGGCGTGGTATGCCGCGGGGTCCTCCATCCAGTGGATCGCGGTGGCCCCGGCGAAATGGGCCGCGTTCCCGGACCTGACTGCCCATTTCAGCGCCAACGCGGGCAGGTATCTCGCGCAGTTCCTGCTCTGGCTGATCGTGTTAGGCATTGCGGTCCGCGCCATGGGCCTTGCGCTTCGCGAGTTTGTCCCCGCTTTTGTCTTTGTCTACGTCGTTGCCATGGCCATCCATACGCTCGGCGCCTGGCAATACGCCTCGCGTTACAACCTGGAGCCGCCGCTGGTGGCGCTGCTGATCGGCATGCTGATTGCGAATTTCATCGGGCTGCCGAAATGGATGGACGCCGGTTTCCGCGTGGAGTTCTACATCAAGACCGGCATCGTGCTGCTCGGCGCGACGCTGCCGTTCACATTGATTGTGTGGGCCGGGCCCATCGCGGTGTTGCAGGCGACGATCGTTTCCGTGACGACCTTCATGGTGATCTTTCTCGCGGGCAGGCGCCTCGGACTCGACCGGCGGCTGTGCGCGACCATGGGGGCAGGCGGCGCCGTGTGCGGCGTCTCGGCGGCGATTGCGATTTCCGCCGCGGTCGGCGCCCGCCGCGAGCATGCGCCGGTGGCCATCACGCTGGTCATCATCTGGGCCGTGATCATGATCTTCGCGTTGCCGCTGGCGTGCCGCGCGCTGGAACTGCACGCCGGGGTCGCCGGGGCATGGATTGGCACATCGGAATTCGCCGATGCCGCCGGGCTTGCCGCGGCCCAGGCCTACGGCAATCTCGCCGATTCCCTGCCGGAAATCGAAGGCACCTCCGAAGACGCCGTGCGGGCGTTCACGCTGATGAAGGTGGTGGGTCGCGACGTCTGGATCGGGATCTGGGCCTTCATCCTGTCCATCATCGCCACGACGCGCTGGGAAACGGAAGGCACGCAGGCGAAACCGGACGTTGCGCAGATCTGGTGGCGCTTTCCAAAATTCGTACTCGGCTTCGCGGCCGCGTCCGTCATCGTCACCGCCATCGCCGGTTGGTATGGGCAGGCGGAATTCGACCAGGTCGTGACGCCGGCGCTGGTGACACCCATCAAGACGCTGCGCACCTGGGCGTTCATCTTCTGTTTCTTCAGCATCGGATTGACGACCCGCTTCCGCGAGCTGGCCGCGGCCGGCCTGAGGCCGTTCACGGCCTTCACGGCCGGCGTCGTGATAAACGTGATCATCGGTTTTGTGCTGTCGGTAATCGTATTCGCGGGCTATTGGTCGTCGCTCGGCCGTTGATGGCGGTGGCCCGCGTGGACTCGCCGCGATGGCTGGCGCTGATCTGCGGGGGCGGACAGATCCTGGCGATCAACCTCGCCTATGTGCTTGCCGCACATGCCGGGCACGTGCCGTGGTGCCTGCCATACTGGGACGGGTGCACGTCCATCAGCGCCACGGGACGGCATCTGCCGGAAGCCGTGCTGTTCAAGGCGGCCATGCTGCCGCTGGCGCTCTGTGTGATTTTCTACTGGCGCGCCATGGGGCGGTTTCTCGTCTCCGCGGGGGCAACGGCCGGTGCCACCGGGCGCAGAATGCAATGGACCGGGATCAGCGCCGCGCTGCTGCTCACGGGGTACCTGCTGATGCTGGGGATTGACGGCGCCACGGCGCGCGGACTGCGCCATGCGCTGGTCGTGTTGTCCTTCGCGCTCACCTTCATCGCGCAAGCGCTGGTCACGGCGGCCGTGCGCCGGTGCGCAACCGCCGGCAGGGCGATCTCCCCGGAGTGGATGCCCGGCGCGTTGCTGCTGCTGTCCGGCGTCACGCTGCTGCTCGGCCTCGGCAACGTGCTGCTGGAAGCCCTTGACCTTCACACGGGCCGGGCCGAAGACGCCATCGAGTGGAACCTGGCGGTATTGCTGGACCTGCATTTTGCGCTGACGTGGTTTCTGCGGCGTAAAATGCAGTCCTGACCGCTCATTATCAGAAACACATCCGGCGGGGGAGATATTCGATGAACCACACCACCACTGTCCGAAAACCATCGGGGCGGGCGCGGGCGCGGATTATCCGGCGCGCGTTTGCCGTCAGTGGGATCCTGGCCGCCAGCGGCGGCGCATTGCACGCGGAGGACACCATGAACCTGACCCTGACATCAGCCGCCTTCAGCCACGGCAATGGAATCCCCGCGAAATACACCTGTGAAGGGAACGATGTCTCGCCGCCGCTCACGTGGAAAGGCGTGCCGGACGGAACGCGCAGCCTGGTATTGATCGTTGACGACCCGGATGCGCCGGACCCGAAGGCCCCGAAACTGACCTGGGTGCACTGGGTGCTCTACAACATTCCCGCGACGGCGGCCGGACTGCCGGAAGGGGTCGCGTCTTCTGCCCTGCCCGCGGGCACCGGCGAGGGGATAAACGACTGGAAGCGCACCGGTTACGGCGGCCCCTGCCCGCCCATCGGCAGGCACCGTTATTTTCACAAGCTGTATGCGCTGGACACGGTGCTCACGGGTTTGCAGAAACCGGCCAAGGCGCAGGTGGAAGCGGCGATGAAGGGACACGTCATCGCAAAAACCGAGCTGGTGGGAACCTACCAGAAAGGCCGGTGACGGCGAAAATCCCATGCGCCGCGTATTCAGCGCCGACAACCCGCTGCTGGCCGGTCACCTGTGCGCCCTGCTCGAAGCCGCAGGCATTCCCTGCATCCTCCGAAACGAATACCTGTCCGGCGCCATGGGGGAATTGCCGATGAATGAATGCTGGCCGGAGGTGTGGATCGCCGACGAAGCGGACGCCGCCCGGGCCGAAAACATCGTCGCCTCGTGGCGCGGCGAAACTCAAAAAGGCGAACCCTGGACCTGTGAATGCGGCGAGGTGCTGGAGGGGCAGTTTACGGCCTGCTGGAAATGCGATCGCGAGCGGGTGCCGCGCCAACCCCCGTATTGATGGGATCGGACCTCCCGTCCGAAAATCCACACGGCATGTTGCCGGGCAGGCTTCTGGCAAGTTCATCAACCTCGGCGTAGACTGCCGGCCTCCGGCGGGAGAGGGCTTAACGGGGGCTCCGCGATGAAATACCGCCTGCGAATGGCCGGCACCTTTGCGGTCATTGAGTGGACCGGCGACGTTGACATGTCCAGCGCGCCCGATGCGCGCGCCCAGGTCGTGTTGACGCTGGATCAGGGGCGGGATCTGCTGATCGACCTTTCCGCAGTGCACCACATAGACAGTTCGGGCGTGGCCGTACTCGTGGAAGGTCATACGTCCGCAATAAAACACGGCCTCCGCTTCGGGCTGATCAGTCCCAGCAAGGCAGTCCTCGAAGTACTTCGGCTTGCGCACATTGACGGCATTCTTGCCATCCATGCAACGGTCGAGTCGGCGAGTTCATCACTTAAACCACAACACCGCCCCGCACGACGGCGCGGCAAGGATTGAGTCCGAGCCGATACGCCAGGTCCGCGGGACGTTCGATTTCCCACAGCACGAAATCCGCGCGTTTGCCCACTTCCAGGCTGCCGATCTCGGAATGCAGATCCAATGCGCGGGCGGCGTTGAGGGTGATGCCGGTCAGGGCCTCCTGCGGTGTGAGCCGAAACAACGTGCAGGCCATGTTCATGGCCAGCAGGATTGAAGTCAGCGGCGAGGTGCCGGGGTTGCAGTCCGTGGCCACAGCCAGCGGGACGCCGGCCTCACGCAACGCCGTCACCGGCGGCAGTTTCGTCTCGCGCAGAAAATAGAATGCACCCGGCAGCAACACCGCCACGGTGCCCCGTTGCGCCATGGCCGTAATCCCCGCAGGCGAGAGATGCTCCAGATGATCGGCGGAAAGGCCGTGGTAACGCGCCGCCAGCGCCGCCCCTCCCTGATCGGAGAGCTGCTCCGCGTGCAGCTTCACCGGCAACCCGAGCCGCTGCGCTGTCTCGAACACACGTTCGGTCTGCGCCGGCGAAAAACCGATGGTCTCGCAGAACGCATCCACGGCATCCACCAGCCCCTGCTCCGCCAGTACCGGCAGCGTGCGACGGCAAATCTCAGCAATGTAGGCATCGGCGCGACCGGCGTATTCCGGCGGCAGGGCATGGGCGCCGAGAAACGTCGTGCGCACCGTGACGGGGAGTTCGCGACCGATGCGGCGCGCGACCCGCAGCATCTTCGCCTCGGTCTCCAGGTCGAGACCGTACCCGGATTTGATCTCCAGCGTCGTGACGCCTTCGGCCAGCAACGCCCGCACCCGCGGCAGGCTCTCCCGGTGGAGTTCCTGCTCGGACGCGGCCCGCGTCGCGCGCACCGTGGACAGGATGCCGCCGCCGCGCGCGGCAATGTCCTGGTAACTCATGCCGTTCAGCCGCAACGCGAATTCTTCGCTGCGATCGCCCGCATGGATAATGTGTGTATGACAGTCGATCAGCCCCGGCGTGATCCATGCGCCACCGCCGTCGTGGGTCACGGCCGCATCATGGCCCGCGGGCAGTTCGTCCTCGGCCCCGAGCCAGGCAATTTTCCCGTCCCGCACCGCGATCGCGCCATCACGGATTTCGCCATAGCCGCTGCTTCCGGCCATGGTGGCGAGTTGAACGTTGCGCCAGAGGCTATCCCAAATCAGTTTCATCCAAGATCCCCAGAACTGTTGTGGGGCTGGCTTTACGCCGGCCATCACCATCCCGGCCGGGATAAACCCGGCCCCACAAGTTCTCCCGAGTCCCCTGCCACACCTGTGGGGCCGGCTTTACGCCGGCCATCACCATCC
>JACORW010000103.1 GCA_016179185.1 Gammaproteobacteria bacterium
CCCTGATCGGGCACTGGCTGGTGCGCCGGTACATGAAGTTCTGGACTGGGCGATCAGCCACTGGCGGCGGGAGGCAGTGCCAAGGCGGCGGCAGCAGGTGCCGGTGTGGTGGGGCGACTCGATATCCTATATTCCCTGTTGATTTCCCACCCGATCCCGCAGCGTCTGCCGCTGTTCATACCCCGCGCGCGCAATTCGCACATCCTCGAGAAACCAGTCGAGCTCCTCCAGGCGCAGCGCCTGCGGTCCATCCACGAGCGCCCTGGCGGGATCCGGATGGAAATCCACCAGGATCATGTTCGCGCCGGCAATCACACCCTGTGCCGTGGCATGAAAAACGTCCAGAATCCGGTCCGGGCCGGCGTGGCGCGAGCCGACCGAGTGTGACGGGTCGATGCACACCGGCATGCGCGTCAACATCTTGACAGTCGGGACATGGGAGAAATCCACCATGTTCCGGTGCGGATCCCCGTACTGGGTCTTCATGCCGCGCAAACAGAAAACCACGTTCCGGTTGCCTTCGCTGGCCAGGTATTCCGCCGCGTTGAGGGATTCCTCCAGCGTGATCCCGAAACCGCGCTTCAGCAGCACCGGGTAGGTGTTCTGGCGCCCAACGCTTTTCAACAATTCAAAATTCTGCGCATTGCGCGTGCCAATCTGCAGCAGCACGCCGGTGCTGTTGCCGGTCTGCTGCAGCACCGCGTCGATTTCATTGATGTGGGCTTCATGCGTAACCTCCATGGCTATGACGCGAATACCGTACTTGCCGGCAAGCTCGAAGACATAGGGCAGGCAGTTCCGGCCGTGACCCTGGAACGAATACGGACTCGTGCGCGGTTTGTAGGCGCCCATGCGGGTGCAATTCAGCCCGCGCTCCTTTAATGCGCGCATCATCTGCTCGACATGATCGCGCGTGTCCACGGCGCACAGCCCCGCGAAAATGTTCAGATTGTCCTGCCCGAATCTGACCCCGTTGTAATCGAAGTGACTAGGCCGCACGTCGTCCTTGTGCCGCCCGAGAATCCGGTATTCGCGCGACACGCGCACCACCCGCTCCACGACTTCAAAACTCTGGATCTGGGCCATGTCCAGCGTGGCCGTGCGGCCCACCAGATAGACCTCCGTCAGGGTCTGTTCCGCCCCGACGACGTCGTGCGTGCGGGTGGTAATGCCGGGAATACCGGCCAGATACTCCATGAGTTTCCGGTACCCTGCGTCGCTCTTGTCAGTATCGGGGTGAAGGATGATGATCATGTTTCGATATCCTGCCGTCTGATCGGATTGACATTAAGAATCATACTTAAACCATTATGATACCAGAAGTTATTTCATCTCTCCGTAGGGGTAGCTGGGGGGCAGTGTTCGGGCTTCTGATAGGTACGACCGTTGGGGCCGTTGAAGAGATCGTCGTCAGCGGACTGTTTCGGGACCGGGCGGTCCTGGTGCTGGACGGGAAGACGCGCGTGTTGAGCGTCGGGGCAACGTCGCCCGAGGGCGTGAAATTGTTGTCGGCCGACAGCCGTGAAGCCGTGGTGGAAATTGCCGGCGAGGTCCGGCACCTCGCGCTCGGGGAACAGATCCGCGGCGACTATGCGCCGCCCGCCCCCGGTGCCTCGATCACCATCGCCCCCGACGCCCAGGGCATGTACGAAATCCCGGGCAGCATCAATGGATTTCAGGTGCTCTTCCTCGTGGACACCGGTGCTACGCTGGTTTCCATGAACGGCGCCACCGCAAAGCGCGTGGGTCTCAACTACAAGCTGGACGGGATCGAGTCCAGAACCTCGACGGCGGCGGGCGTCGTGCCGGTATGGCTGGTGAAGCTGGATCGGGTCCGGATCGGAGACATCGAGGTGCGCGACGTCCAGGCATCGGTGCACGATTCGGCGTTTCCGGCGGAGGTCCTGCTTGGAAACGCCGTTTTGCAGCGCTTGCACATGGAGCGCGACGGGCAATTGCTCAGATTGACGAAACCATGACGGGCGCATCGTCCATCCTGCGGCTGCATCCCGCGGACAACGTGGCCGTGGCGCTGCGGGATCTCGCCCCGGACGATCCATTGCCGGGGACGGGAGTCAAGGTGTCGTCAGCCGTGCCATTGGGCCACAAAGTCGCCCTTGCCTCCATCCGCTCCGGCGAGCCAATCGTCAAGTGCGGGCATCCCATCGGCCTTGCCTCCGGGGCGATCCCGCCGGGTTCCCACGTTCATATACATAATGTATCGGAATTACCTGGGCGCTTCGCACCGGAAACCGAGGCGCTGCATGCGCCGCCCGGCGGTCACGGCAATGTCAATGTTGCCCAAAGAACTTTTCCGGGTATCCGCCGGCCCGATGGCCGCGCCGGTACGCGCAACTATGTGGGTGTGCTGACCACGGTCAATTGTTCCGCAACCGCCGCCCGGCGGATTGCGGCGGCGTTTTCGGCGCCGGGCGCGCTCGCGGACTTTCCGAACATTGACGGCGTCGTGGCCTTCACCCATCCCACCGGCTGCGCCATGGATCGTGCCGGCGAGGGCTACGCGGTGCTGGAGCGCGTCACCCGGGGTTATCTGTCGCATCCCAATTTCGGCGCGGTGCTGTTGATTGGGCTCGGCTGCGAGGTCAATCAGGGCGATGCCTATGGCCGCGTCCCCGGTGACGGGCGGCCGTTCGAATTCTTCAATATCCAGGACAGCGGCGGCACCAGCGCGGCGATCACGGAGGGTGTCGCCCGCGTGCGTGCCATGCTGCCGCAGGCCGACCGCATGCGCAGAGAGCCGCTGCCGTTGGGCGGACTCAGTGTGGGGCTGCAATGCGGCGGATCGGACGCTTTTTCCGTCATCAGCACCAATCCCGCGTTGGGCCGCGCGGTGGATATGATCACGGAATGGGGCGGCACGGCGATTTTGAGCGAGACCCCCGAGGTGGCGAGCGGCGCGGACGGACTGCTCCGGCGCTGCGCCGGCACGACAGCGGCGGACGCCTTGCGCGGACGGTTTCGCTGGTGGGAGGAGTACACGCGGCGCCACGGCACGGTGCTGGAGAAGAACCCCGCACCGGGAAACATCGCCGGCGGCATCACAACCCTGGCGGAAAAGGCGCTGGGCGCCATCGCCAAGGGCGGTGCCGGCCCGATCATGGAGGTGCGTGAATACGCGGAGCCCGTGCGCGGCCCGGGACTGGTGTTCATGGACTCGCCCGGTTTCGACCCGGTCTCGGCCACGGGTCAGATTGCCTCCGGGGCGAATCTGATCTGTTTCACCACCGGGCGCGGGTCCACTTTCGGGTCCCTGCCGGCGCCCTGCATCAAACTGGCCAGCAACACGCGCCTGTACCGGCACATGCAGGACGACATGGATCTGAACTGCGGCACTATCGTTGACGGCAGCGCAACGCTGGACGATATCGGCGCGCTGATTGCCGAAACGATGTTGCGCGTGGCCGGGGGTGCGCGCACGAAGAGCGAATTGCTGGGCCTCGGCGAGAACGAATTCGCCCCGTGGATATTGGGGGCGGTGTTGTAGCGTATCTCGAAAACAACGTTTTTCTTCGTTCGTGAAGCGTATCTCGTAAAGGAAAAATGACACGCCCGTACCAGGCCGCGCGTGAGAACCGTGCCAGTGCGCAGGCCTGATGAACCGGAATGCGTAGCTCTCCAGCAACCAGCGCACCAGTTCGCGCCGACGCCGCGGCTTCAGAGCTTTTTCTCAACCACATCGGACAGTATCTGCTTGTCGAGGGTCAGATCCGCGACCAGCCGCTTCAAGCGGGCGTTCTCCTCACGCAACTGGCGCAGTTCCCGCAGCTCCGCCACGCCCAAGTGGGCATACTTCATTTCTAGTCCAGTTCTAAACCGGCCGTCGAAAAGTGGGAGAACGTCACAACGTTGGGCCATCGTCCAGGATGACGGGATCCATGGTCATGGGAATGCCGTTGCCGCGGACGCCATTTCAGGTCCGCCGGGGGGTGTTCTCCTACATGGAAAAAATGCTTTCCAGGTCGTGACGACTGTAGGTTCTGAATGCGATCAGCGTCTCGGTGCGCTCAATGCCGTCCATCACCGCCATGCGCTCCGTCACCAGTGCGGCAATGTCTTCGTTGGTGCGTACGCGCAAGATCGCAATCACGTCATAGTTGCCGCCCACGGAATAAGCTTCCGAGACTTCCGGCATGTCCGCAAGGGTTTCCGCCACGCGGCCGACCTTCCCGTGTGCGGCGTTGATAAGCACGATTGCGGTTATCATGATCTGCGTTGACCTCCCTTGTGCCGGTCCGCTGCCGTCAAAAACGCCGGCGTGAAGCACGGAATGAGACCGCCGGCTGCGGTCAGATGACCACGGAGCGGCGTTTGTACTCCTGCCGGTCCCAATCGTGTGTGTACATTATAGTGTAAAGGCCGTCCGCCATTGTCCCAGATATCCGTATAGCACTGGTACAACGGGGCAAACCCAAAGCGCATCAGTTCCGGAGCGCGGAAGCCGGCGATGATGTTGCGGGCGATCAGCGCCTGCGCTGTGGGACAGGTCCCAGAGTGGGACGGGCGCCGCTTCCGCGGCGCCCCCCAGCACCTCCTGCAGGCCCGAGAGTGTGTACAGGTCCGTCGGAAAGTTGGCTTCGTCCGTCGCGGTCCGGCGCTTGCCCTGGTGCTTCACCACCGCTGCGGTCAGCTTGAACTGACATTCGGACGTCGAATCGCCGACGATGACCTCGTTCGGCTCGGCGCCGTAGTCGAACTCGGTCCACAGCGGGGCCAGGGCATCGTCCCGGTCAGACTGTTCAAACTGGCTCTTGGTACGAGATTGCATCGGGTTCCGTCAGTCCTCGTCCAGCGTTGTCCCGCACTGCTTCAACGGACAGCGTACGCGCCCCGGGAATGCCACGGCGTCTGGCAAAGCACGCGGACAACCACTTATAGTAGTAGCGATCCTGACCGCCGTATCGAAACGAATGCGCCACGCAGACAACTTCGTCAAAGACAACCTGCCACCGGCGGGACAGTGGCCCGATCTCATCTTCGAGCTGCCGTCGCTGCAATATCCGGATCGCCTGAATTGTACGGTCGAACTGCTGGATCGTCCCGTCCGCGAGGGACACGGCGACCGCGTGGCGATTATCCAGGGAGATACCCGCTGGACCTACGGGGAGTTGCAGCGCGTGGTGAACCGGTTGGCCTGGTTCCTGGTGCAGGATCTCGACCTGGTTCCGGGCAACCGCGTGTTGCTGCGCGGCCCGAACACACCGATGCTGGCGGCGTTGTGGCTGGCGGTGGTTCGCGCTGGCGGCGTGGTGGTGGCCACGATGTCCATGCTACGCGCCGGCGAGCTGCACAAAATCATTGCCCGCGCCGAACCCGGGATCGCGTTCTGCGATCATCGCTTCAGGGCGGAATTGGAGCAGGCGCGGGCGAAATCGGGCGGCCCGGCAACGGTGCTGTTGTTCGGCAACGGCGAACTGGAACGGCTCATCGAGTCCAAACCCGGTGAATTCGAGCCGGCACCCACGCGCGCCGATGATCCCTGCCTGATAGGTTTCACCTCCGGCACGACCGGCAACCCCAAGGCGACCGTCCATTTCCACCGCGACGTGTTGGCCGTAGGGGACACGATGTCTGCCCATATCCTTCAGCCATTGCCTGAAGACATTTTTCTCAGCACGGCGCCGCTGGCGTTTACCTTCGGGCTGGGCATGGAACTCATTTTTCCCCTGCGCGCGGGTGCGGCGACGGTATTCCTGGAGGACGTTTCTCCCGCATCGGTTGCCAGCGAAATCGAGCGCTGCCGGGTCACCTACTTTTCCACTGCGCCTGCGGGATTCCGCGCGCTGCTGGCCGGCGCCGGCAGCTTTGACCTGACGTCGCTGCGGAACTGCGTCTCGGCCGGCGAAACTCTGCCGGCCGCCACGTCCGACGCGTGGTTCGATACCGCCGGCGTGCGCATCATTGACGGCCTGGGCTCCACCGAAATGCTGCACATATTCATATCCGCGCGCGGCGAGGACATTATTTCGGGCGCGACCGGTCGCGCGGTGCCGGGCTACCGGGCCTGCCTGTTGGACGACGACAACCGGCCGATGCGGGTTCCCGGGATCGGCCGCCTCGCGGCGAAGGGTCCCACCGGATGCCGCTACTTGGCCGATTCTCGCCAGGCGGATTACGTGGTCGACGGATGGAACGTGACCGGTGACGTCTACGAAAGGGACGCGCACGGCTATTTCTGGTTCAAGTCGCGCACCGATGACATGATCCTCACGTCCGGCTACAACATTGCCGGCCCCGAAGTGGAAGCCGCATTGCTGCAGCATCCCTCGGTGCAGGAATGCGCGGTGGTGGGCACGCCGGATCCGGATCGCGGTCATGTTGTCACCGCCTACGTGGTGTGCCGCGATCGCACGAATGCTGGCCCGGCGCTGGCAAAATCCCTGCAGGATTTTGTCAAGCAGACCATCGCGCCCTACAAATACCCGAGAAAAATCGAGTTCGTCAGCGCGCTTCCCAAAACCGCGACCGGCAAAATTCAGCGGTATCGCCTGCGCGACTGACCGACCGCCACCGTCACGCTGCCAGGAGTTCGCCTAAATGATCGGCAGGACATCGGAGCGGCTCGCGGATATGCCTGAGGTTTCGGAAGTCTACAAGGTATCGAAGGAACGGAACCCATAATCGCCTTTAAGGCTTACAGCCGGCATCATTTGGAGGCAGTTTTTTCGATCGACTGGAAAACACGCAGCAGAATAATAGGACCCCCGCCGGCCGTCATGATATCAGCGGCGATTGCTCTATGCTTCGCGGAGTGAGGAAGGCTCAATACCGCGGCTGATGGTCCATTCCTCGG
>JACORW010000104.1 GCA_016179185.1 Gammaproteobacteria bacterium
CCCCTTTATCTGCGCCGCGGCGCCGGGGCCTACATCTGCGGCGAGGAGTCGGCAATGATCGAATCCATCGAGGGCAAGCGCGGGATGCCACGACTGCGCCCGCCGTTCGTGGCAGAAGTCGGGCTGTTCGGGCGCCCGACACTGGAACACAACATGGAAACCCTCCACTGGGTGCGCGACATCGTGGAAAAAGGGCCGGCCTGGTTCGCCAGTCACGGCCGGCGCGGCCGCAACGGGTTGCGATCTTTTTCCGTCAGCGGCCGCGTCAACAAACCCGGCGTGCATGCGGCTCCGGCGGGCATCACTGTCCGGGAACTGATTGACGAATACTGCGGCGGCATGCGGCCCGGCCACGAATTCTACGGCTACTTTCCCGGCGGCGCCTCGGGAGGCATCTTGCCCGCGTCATTGGGCGACCTGCCGCTGGATTTCGAGACACTGAGCCCCCACGGCTGCTTCATTGGTTCCGCCGCCGTCATTGTATTTTCCCAACAGGACCGGGCGCGCGATCTCGCGCTGAATGCCATGGAATTCTTTCGCGATGAATCCTGCGGTCAGTGCACACCGTGCCGCGTCGGCACAGCGAAGGCAGTAACGCTGATGCAACGTGATCGTTGGGACACCAGTCTGTTGCATGATCTGGCCCGGGCGATGGCGGACGCCTCCATCTGCGGGCTCGGGCAGGCAGCGCCCAATCCGATGCTGTGCGCCATGAAATACTTTCCGCAGGAGTTCTAACAACCCGACCGCTGCCCCGGCTGTTCCACAATGACCAACTTCACTTTCAACGGTACCGCGCTTGCAGCCCGCCCGGGGGAGACCATCCTTCAGTGCGCCGCGCGCCACGGCATGGAGATACCGCGCCTGTGCTTCAAGGAGGGTTATCGCCCGGACGGCAATTGTCGCGCCTGCGTGGTGGAGATCGAAGGCGAACGGGTGCTGGCCCCGGCCTGCGTGCGCAAACCGCGCGCGGATATGAAGGTGCGGTCTGACAGCGAACGCGCGCTGCATTCGCAACGCATGGTGCTGGAATTGCTGCAGGCGGACATGCCTGGCCAGGGGGCGTCCCCGTATTCCGTCGAGTCCGAACTCGATCATTGGGCCGCGGCGATGAAAGTGCCGCTGCACCGTTTTCCCGAACGCGCCCAGCCCGCGGCCGATCTCAGCCACCCCGCCATTGCGGTGAACCTGGACGCCTGCATTCAGTGCACGCGCTGCGTGCGCGCCTGCCGGGAGGAGCAGGTGAATGACGTGATCGGCTATGCCGGCCGGGGCGAGCATGTGCGCATCGTGTTCGATCTCGAGGACCCCATGGGCGCGAGCACCTGCGTCGCATGCGGGGAATGCGTTCAGGCATGTCCAACCGGGGCGCTGATGCCCGCCCACCCCGAGGCAAGGGACAAAGCGGACCGTACCGTGGACTCGGTCTGCCCCTATTGCGGGGTCGGATGCCTGCTGACCTTCCACATCCGCAACGAAAAGATCGTGAAGGTGGATGGCCGCGACGGCCCGGCGAACCCCGGCCGGCTGTGCGTCAAGGGACGCTACGGCTTCGATTATGTTCACAGTCCGGAACGGCTGCTGAAACCCCTCATTCGCCGCACCGGCGTTGCCAAGGTGAAGTCTGTGCTGCAGCCGGAAGAGATCGGCGCGCATTTCCGCGCGACCTCCTGGGACGAGGCGCTGGAGGCCGCCGCCGGCGGACTGGCGAGAATACGCGATCAGCTCGGTCCGCCGGCGCTGGCCGGCTTCGGCTCCGCGAAGGGCAGCAACGAGGAGGCCTACCTGTTTCAGAAACTGGTGCGTACCGGGTTCGGCACCAATAATGTGGACCACTGCACGCGGCTGTGCCACGCCTCTTCGGTGGCTGCGCTGCTGGGCGCAATTGGTTCGGGAGCAGTTTCCAACCCGGTCGCCGACGTGGCCGATGCCGAGGTCATCATCGTCATCGGCGCCCGTCCGACGGTAAATCATCCGGTCGCGGCGACGTTCATGAAGAACGCGGCCAGGGCCGGCAGGACGCTCATCGTCATGGACCCGTACCGGCACGCATTGGCGCGGCACGCCACGCATTTCCTGCAGTTCCGGCCCGATACCGACGTGCCGATGCTGAACAGCCTTTTATACACCATCATCCACGAGGAGTTGTATAACCGCGACTTCGTGCGCACGCGCACGGACGGTTTCGAGGCGCTGAAGGAATCGGTCCGGGAGTATGACCCGGACCGGGTCGCGCCGATCTGCGGGATTGACGCGGAGACTCTGCGCCTCGTGGCGCGCCGCTACGCCACCGCAACAAGCGCCATGATTTTCTGGGGCATGGGCATCTCCCAGCATGTTCATGGGACCGACAATGCGCGCTGTCTGATCTCGCTGGCGCTGCTGACGGGTCAGATTGGCCGCCCTGGAACCGGCCTGCATCCGTTGCGCGGACAAAATAACGTTCAGGGCGCATCCGACGTCGGCCTGATACCAATGGTATTTCCCGACTATCAGCCGGTTACCGATGCCGCGGCCCGCGCACGCCTCTCAACGCTGTGGGGACATCCGCTCGATCCCCGTCCGGGACTGACGGTCGTCGAGATCATGGATGCGATCCACGCGGGTTCGATTCGCGGAATGTACATCATGGGAGAGAACCCCGCGATGTCGGATCCGGACCTGAATCATGCGCGCGAGGCCCTGGCGAAGCTTGAGCACCTGGTCGTGCAGGATATCTTCTTTACCGAGACCGCCGGTTACGCGGATGTCGTCCTGCCGGCCTCGGCATTTCCGGAAAAGACCGGCACGTTCACCAATACCGATCGGCGCGTGCAGATGGGTCGCCAGGCCGTCCACCCTCCCGGGGAAGCCAGGCAGGATCTGTGGATCATCCGGGAGATCGCCAGGCGCATGGGTCTTGACTGGGTGGACGCGGACCCGGAAGCGGTGTTCGCGGAGATGCGCAAGGCAGTGCCCAGCATGGGCGGAATGACCTGGCAACGGCTCGATCGCGAGGATTCCCTCACCTATCCCCTGCTTGAAGAGGGAGACCCCGGGGAACCCGTCATTTTCCAGGACAGCTTCCCGACCGACGACAGTCTGGGTCGTTTCGTACCGACGGAATACCGCCCGGCAGATGAGCTACCCGATGGCAACTACCCATTTGTATTCATGACCGGGCGACACCTGGAGCATTGGCATACCGGCAGCATGACACGGCGCGCGACGGTGCTGAACGCGCTGGAGCCGGTCCCAACGGTCACGCTGCACCCCGAGGACCTGGCACAAATGGGTCTGGAGGCTGGTGGTCTTGTGGAAGTTACATCACGTCGCGGGCAGGTCACAGCGCACGCGCGGGCGGATTCAGGCGTGCAGCGCCGGACAGCCTTCATGGCCTTCTGCTACCGCGAGGCCGCCGCGAACCTGCTGACGAACGCGGCGCTGGATCCGGACGGAAAAATTCCCGAGTTCAAGTACTGCGCGGTGCGGATCAAAGCGGTCGGCGCGGGAAAGGATCCCGCGGTGCGTCCGGCCGCCGGCGTGAAAGGCTGATCCAACAGGCTGATGCAAAACGGGGTCTTGAATCGGCCCGCTACGGCGGGGCCGGCGGGCCAGCTCCACGCCGGCGGACAACCGCTACTGCCGTCCCGCTCCCGCGACTGTACCGGAATCCACCCGCGTGAGCGTCAGGCGCTCTTCCAGCAGCGGCGCATCGCCCTGCCCCGGGCCCGGCACGACGGTCCTGATCTGGTAGATGGTGCCCGGTACCGCATCGGACAACGTGAATTCATAGCGTTTGACCGTGAACTGCTCGAACTGCGCGCTGTGTGGATCCTTCAGGTACGGCGTGATCACGATTTTCCGCGCTTTCACCTTTCTGCCCAGGAAATCAATCTCCACAGGCTCGACCAGCGCCGCCTCTGACAGCGCCAGCTTGATGCGCCGCTGGAAATAGCGCCAGCTTCCCTCCGTCAACCGGTTCATGTCATATACGTCGCCGCGCAGGTAGAGTCCCAACACGGGATTGCCGCGGATCTCGGTCACACTGTCCGGCGTGAAAGGCTGCGCGCGTTCGCCGCTGAAAAACTGCATGTCCGCGTTCTTCGTACCGTCATCGTTGACCTTCCTGATGTCCAGTGTGACGACATCGGAGAAACCCTCCTCATAGGATCCGCTCTTGATGAATTCGTACTTGAGGCGCATCGGCTGCGTGATGTTCTTGAGGTGATCCGCCAGCCACAACTGCGTTTCGGCCTCGGAAAACTTGAACTCCTTTTCGTCCACGGCCACCGGCTCTCCCAGGCGTCCGACGGTTGCACCGTCAACGCCGATGGCGTCAACGTCTGCGGCGGCTCCGTCGCCGGCGCATGCCACGCCCAGGTACAGCGCCAGCGGTACCAGGGCTGGCCAATGGGATCTCCGGGTCTCAATCATCGTCGTGTTTCACGCGCTCCCCGATCGGGATCAGCGGAACGTTGAATTCCTGCATGATACGCCCGATTTCGGCCGCATTGTCCTGCAATAGACGGTTGACGGTCGCCAGCCATTCCTTCTCGCCATGGCGCACCGCCATTGACATGTTGTATTCCAGCGGCATGTCGGGATACCTCGGGTCATTTTTGAGCGGCAACAGCATGAACTGCGCCTGGCCCGCGAGCACCTTCGCATAGTAGCCCGCGGTCGGACCCCAGATCACGGATGCGTCCGCCTTTCCAGAAGCGATATCGCGCATGATGACTTCACCGGGATTCACGGTCGGGTCCCCGGGCTGGCCGATGTAGGGCACCATGTTGCCCATGAGTCCATGGCGAAACACCCACAACTGCCCGGGGCCCTGGTCCGAGAGCGCAACCTTCACCGGCCGCCCTTCAGCGGCGGCCCTTTCCAGCATTTCCGGCGCGGTTATATCATCCAGTCCACGCCCTTTTGCAATCACGAGAAAATAACGTGAGGCAAAATACGGCCGGGTCGTGGCGGCGATCTCGAAGCCGTCCGGAACTGTCATGACCAGATCGCACTTGAACTTGCCGTCGTCTCCTTCCGCGCGCAGGGTATTGCGGATAAATCCCTGCCGCTGGGGAAACCATTCGTACTGGAGCGGCTTGCCGAGCCTGGCGGCGAACAGTTCCGCGATCTTGTTCTCGAAGCCCGCGCCCTGTTCGTTGGAAAACGGAAGCATGTACGGATCGGCGCAGACCTTCAGCGGTTCCATGGCCTCGGGCCCCGGTTCCGCCCCTGCGGCTGCAAGGGATAACGCCGGGCCAATCACGGCCGCGCAATGAATGACGGCTGTCAGCAAACGATCACGAGTCTTCATCACGAGGGCCGCCGCTTTTAGCCTGACCCGGCGCGCAGAATTCACTTCTGCGCCGCAGCCTGCTGCACTTTCAGGAGTTTGCCTATGATGCGGCGGTAAGGGCCTTGCAACTTCTCCTGGGCGAACGCCATGGCGGCGTCGATATTGCCCGGCTTGCCGACCACGATCACGCCCATCATGCCGAACCCGATATGCGGCTCACAGACATAGGCATACACGCCCTCGACCGTCGGCGTGATGCCAAAATTCTCGCCAATCTGGCTGCGCCAGGGCTGTGCGCCTTCCGGTATCAGTCCCTCGATGGAGACCGAGTCGTGGCCACCGACGGCCATGTTTACCCACTGAACCGAGTCACCGGGCTGGATATACACGATATCCGGATTGAAAACCCTGGCCTCGGCATTTATCTCATACGTCTCCGCTGCCGATGCAGTAATGCACGCGCCAGAAAGGAACAGGGCGGCCAAAATAGACATTACCGATGAAAGTTTCATGGAAATCGTTCTCCTGCGTGAATTACTTGTATTGAAATGGAAGAGAACCCGGCTGCGTCCCCGGCGGATCCCAGCCAGAACGGGCGCGGCATTAAAAAGGTTATCGCTGCCGGTGTCAATCAGACCCCATGGAACCGGTGCGGTGTCATTCATCAGCAACTGAGACCGTGGATGCATCGTTTGGTTCTGAGCCCGCCGCACGGCACGCCAGCTCGGGCCGCCGGCAACAATCGTAATCCCGAAATGAAAGGGTCCCCGGCGCTTTCGCGCCGGGGACCCGGGTAAAACCCTGTTCAGCGCAAGCGCCGAATCAGTCTTACGGCAGGCTGAACACCATCAGGGTGCCCGCGTTGCGGGTCGAGTTCAGCAGCTTGCGATAGCCGCCGACCGCACCCAGCGCCGCGGTATCAGGCGCAGCAGCCAGACCCGGAATGGCGACCACAGCACCGGCCCAACCGCCAATACCCGACAGCACGCCGACATACTGCTTGCCCTTGTGCGACCAGGAATTGAAGTTGCCGATTATGCCGGACGGGGCCTTGAACTTCCACAGCAGCGAACCCGTATTGGCGTCCACCGCCTTCGCCCACGCTTCCAGCGTGCCGTAGAACACGACATCACCCGCCGTCGCCAGCACACCGCTCCACACGGACCACTGCTCCGAAACCGACCACTTGATCTTACCGGAACCCGCGTCCCAGGCGATCATGTTGCCCATGTTTTCGGTGCCGTCCTTCATCACGGCGCCCGCCGGATACATCGTCAGGTTCGCATTCACGAACGCCTGACCGGCGACGTACTGATTGCCGCCCGCCGCGTAGCTGACCGGTTCATAGGTCATGCACACGTGGTTGGTCGGCACATAGAACAGACCCGTCTTCGGGCTGTACGCAGCAGGCTGCTCGTCCTTCGTACCGAGAGCGGCGGGGCAGACGTCCTTGGAGACGACGTCCTCACCGTTGAAGTCCGTGCTGTACTGATTGACTACCTGCGGATAACCGGTCTTCAGGTCCACATGCGTGGCCCAGTTGACCGCCGGATCGTACTTCTCGGCAACCAGCACTTCGCCGGTATGACGGTTCAGCGTGTAGCCGAAGCCGTTGCGGTCGAAGTGGACCAGCGCCGGCGTGTCCTTGCCCTTCACCTTCATGTCGGCCAGGATCATCTCGTTGACGCCGTCATAGTCCCACTCATCATGCGGGGTCATCTGGTACACCCAGGCCGCCATGCCGGTGTCGATGTCACGCGCCCAGATGCTCATGGACCACTTGTTGTCGCCCGGACGCACAACCGGGTTCCAGGTGCCGGGGTTGCCATTGCCGTAGTACATCAGGTTCTTGCCAAAATCGGCGGGCCACCAGCCCCAGACCGAGCCACCGCCCTGCTTCCATTGATCGCCGCGCTTGCTGCACTCGCGTTTGCCTTGATCGTTGGCACGCAGTTCGTTCTTGTCCCAGTCTCCCGCAGCGCACCAGGTACGCAAGGAGGAATCCTTGCCCACCGGCTTGCCCATGGACGTGGTCTTGTTGGGGTCGACAATAATGTCGCTGTCCGGGCCCATGCTGAAGCCGCGCCATGCCAGCTTGCCGTCCTTCACATTGAATGCGGCAATCCAGCAACGCACGCCGAACTCGGCGCCGGAACAACCCGTGAAGACCTTGTCCTTGATGACTTGCGGGGCATTGGTCGTCGTGTTGCCGGCCTTCGGACCGTAACCGATGTCGCGTCCGTTCTCCGCCTTCCACGCCACCTTGCCATCCTTCGCGTTCAGCGCCACCAACAGCGTGTCCGCCTGTTGCAGAAAGATCTTGCCGTCAGCATAACCCAGACCACGATTGACGATGTCGCAGCACATCACCGGAACGGTTTCCTTCTCATTCTGCTGCGGCTCGAAAGCCCAGGTAATGGTCAGGTCGTCCAGGTTGATGGCGAATACGTCATTGGGGAAAGAAGAATGAATGAACAGGTGATCGCTGCCCAACCCGGTTGCGCTGCCGGGCAGAACCAGCGGACCACCCTCATGACCCTGCAGACGTCCGGTAGAAAACGTCCACGCGGTCACGAGACTCTTGGCGTTCTTGTTGTTGATCTGATCCAACGCGGTGTAACGCCAATTCCAATAATTGCCGCCTGGATACGCCCAGTAGTTCGGATTCTCCGTCAGCTTCTTGACCCCATCGTTTGCGGAAGCGGACAGAGGAACTGCCAGGGCCAGCGCGGCAATCATCCATTTAGACAATTTACGCATGACCTCCTCCTCTTCTAGTTGGTTAACCAAACTGATCTCGGACAAAGCACAGATCCTCTCCCCGACTCGAGATCAAAAGCCGGGCAAAGGCAAAAACCGGAACATCATAATGACCGACGCCGCAGGCTCGCGGCGCGCTGGAGAACTTCGACGTGGAGATGAGCAAAATTATCATCAACCCGATTCTGAATTTCTGTTTTTTTCGGACTGGATACAGCGCCTATTTTGCACGCAGTGGAGCCGGAATGGAACTGCGCGTGCGACGCCTGCTTGACTGTGACGAATTGCCGATTTTCCGCCGCGCCTCCACACTAGAAAACCGCATCGGAACTCCTACCAAAACCCGCTACAAATCGGCTGCAAGCAATTGGAGTTTAGGCAATTTTTTCGGGTCGGGCAAGTATAATTCCGGTGAAAAACCACTTCAGGACTCCAACGTCGCGTGGCATCGAATAATACGATTTACTTTCATGCGGTTACTGATAACTTCGAAGGTGTTTTATCTTGCCGCCGACCCGTAGATCGCGATGGCGGGGGCCGGTTCTTTCAGGGTTATCTTAGATAACGCGACGCGATCGTATTAGAGTAGTCCATCGATCCCGGACCCGCGGCCTGCGCCGGATTTCAGACGTCAGGCCTGCGTGGAAGGAAACCATGTACTCGAATCGCTCCTGGTGCGCCATCGCAATCCCCGCGCTGGCGTTTGCGCTCTGCATCGGTGGCGTACAGGCGGATGTTGCCCCTGCGGACTGGCGCGAGCAGGCGTCGGAAACCGCATGGGCCGAACAGATTCGGCCGGCCTTTTTTGGCGATCGCGACATCACCGAGGGCTCCGGACAGGACCTGATCGAACTCAAGGCCCCGTTTCGCGCCGAGGATGCCGCGGTGGTCCCCATTTCCATTCACGTCAGGTCCCCACAGGCGGCAGGGAAGTACGTCAGAAAGATTCACGTGTTCATCGACAAGAATCCGGTGCCGCTGGTGGGCATGTTTACGCTGACTCCCGACAGCGGTCGCGCCGATCTGGCAATGCGCGTGCGCGTCGACGACTTTTCCTTTATCCGCGCCATTGCCGAGACGAGCGACGGAGATCTGTATTTGACGAAGAGTTTTGTCCGGGCCTCCGGGGCCTGTTCAGCCCCTCCGCCCAGGAGCATTGACGACTCCATTGCGAACATGGGCTCCATGAAAATGAAAACCGTCGGCCAGGTCGAGATCGGAAAACCAAGCCTGGTGCAGCTGATGATCAAGCACCCCAATATCACGGGACTTCAACCGATGGAGATCGGTTCGCGCGTGCTGCCGCCGGCGCATTTTCTGAGCCAGGTGAAGGTGAATTTCGCCGGCACGCCGATCATGTCCGCTGATCTTACCTTCTCCATCAGCATGGATCCGAGTCTGCGGTTCTTCTTTGTGCCAAAAGCCAAAGGCACGCTCACAGTGGAGGCGACGGATACGCAGAATAATCGCTGGGTATCCACGCACGAGGTCGGGGAACAGGGGTGACTGCACCGGCCGATTTCTGAAACGCGTCGGCCGGCCAATGTAAGTTTTAGCAGGCTGTTGAAAAACGCTTTTCAACAGCCTGGTAACGCGGTGCAGGATGCTAGGAAGCGGGCTCCGGCTTGGGCAGGGGCGCCACGGTGCGGATAACGGGGCAGGAATCAGCGGCCTGGCGCCGGATCTTCTTCAGGCTGTCGTACAGTTGCTGTCCCTTCCTGGAATCGCGGAATACCGCGCCCTTGTCGGCGGGCAACTCGCGATAGCGCTCGACCGTCATGGCATCCTCATAGTCCTCCGCCGACATGCCGGCCCGGATGATGTCCGCGCGGCAGGAACAGGTGTACAGATTCGCCGCAGTCTGCCCACCGTTCTCGTCCATGCAGTTGGCCACCATCGTGAACGTGGCCATTGATGAGAAGTGTTCGGCGACAACCGGAACGGCAACCGTCAGCAACAGCGTCAATACAAGTATCCTCATGAACAGGCTCCAGGATCGGTGCGAATTGTCCGGCCGATAACCTAGCACGCCGCTCCCAATTGGCAAAATGACCTCAGCCGGGCGATAGTTCCGGGATGTTTCCACTCCGGATTTGAACCAGCAGCTGCACTACTCTTTCCGCCGCGCCCTTGTTGCTGTCGAATACCCGCCGCGCCGCCTCGCCCATGGCATGCCGCAGGTTGGCGTCCGCGAGAAGTTCGGCGACCCGCCCCGCGAGTTCTGCGGCGTCACGAACCACCAGCAATGCATTGGCGTCGACAAGCAGGCCCACGATTTCCGTAAAATTGAAAGAGAACGGGCCGGTCAGCACCGGAACACCGAGGCCCGCGGGCTCCATCAAATTATGCCCGCCGGCCGGCACAAGACTGCCGCCGACAAAGGCAACATCGGCGCACGCATAGTACGGCAGCAGTTCACCCAGCGAATCGAGCAGGAACACACCACATTCCGCCGTGGGCGGATTCTGCCTCGAACGGCGAACCACCGTCAGTCCGGCGGCCTTGCACTGCCCGGCAGCGTCATCGAAGCGCTCCGGATGCCGCGGAGCCAGAACCAGCAGACAGTGCGGGAATGTCCGCAAAACCGTCTTGAACGCATTCAGTATGACGGTCTCTTCCCCGGCATGGGTGCTCGCCGCGACCCAGATCGGGCGATTGCCGGGAAACGCCCGGCGCAGGGCCTGCCCCTGTTCACTGAGGCTGCGTGAAACGTGGATGTCGAATTTCAGATTGCCACACACCGCGACCCGATCCCGGGGAATGCCCAGTTTCAGGAAACGGTCCAGGTCCGGTCCCGTCTGCGCCGCGACAAACGTCACGCCGTCCAGGGCTTCCCGGGTCAGGTGCGGCAAGCGCTGATAACCGGAGAATGAGCGCGGGGAAATGCGCGCGTTTGCCATCACCAGCGGAATCGCGCAGCGGCGGCACGCGGCAAAAAAGTTCGGCCAGATTTCGGTCTCCATGACCACTACCATGCTCGGCCTGACGCGGTCGAGAAACCGGCGCACCGCCCAGGGCAGATCGTAGGGGAAGAAGGCGTGCGTGACATTGCCTTCAATTCTTGAACGCACCATTTCCGCGCCGGTCGGCGTTGCGGTCGTCACCAGGAACCGGGCTTCCGGAAATACCGCGCGCAACCGTCGGATCAACGGGACCGACGACAGCACCTCGCCCACGGAGACTGCATGAATCCAGATCACCGGCATGCCGGTCGCGAAGCGCGCGACCGAGCCGAATCTTTCCCACCAGCGATCCAGGTAGCCGGGACTGCGCCTGCCCTGCCAGATAAGCCTCAGACAGATGAACGGCAGCGCAACATGCAGCAGCGCGGAATACAAAAATCTTTGTACACGTCCACTGGTAATCGGCAGCATCGCATTCAGCCCGCACCGGCCCGGTGGGGCCTCAGCGGGCTTCCCCGGCCCGATCCAGTACTGCGGCGTAGGCGCGTACCCCCGTTTCCAGATCCGTGAACGCACCGGCGAATCCCGCCGCACGGAGTGCACCCAACTCCGCCTGGGTGTAGCTCTGATAACCGATCCGGATCTGCTCCGGCATGTCCATGTATTCGACGGAACCGCCGCCGCATGCGGAAATGAGCACTGCCGCCAGATCGTTGAAGGAGCGGCTCACACCGGTACCGACATTGAAGATCCCGGACACCTGCGGATTTTCCAGCAGCCAGAGGTTGACTTTGACAACGTCGTCCACGTGCACGAAATCCCGGCGCTGTTCGCCGTCGCCATAGCCGCCGCTGCCGCGAAACAACCGGCCGGTACCGCCGCCGCGCAATTGCCGGTGCAGATGCAAAGCCATGCTTGCCATGCCGCCCTTGTGCCATTCACCCGGCCCATACACATTGAAATACCGCAACCCTGCCAGTTGCGCGGTCGCCGCCGGCAGCGCCCGCCGTACCGCGTCGTCGAAAAGCTTCTTGGAATAACCGTAGACATTGACCGGCCGCTCATGCCCGGGGAGTTCCGCGAATTCGGCCCCGGTTCCGTAGACCGCCGCGCTGGAAGCGTAGATAAGGCGCGTGTCCGTGCGCCGGCAATGTTCCAGCAGTTCCATGGAGCAGGCGTAATTGATATCCAGCATGTAGCGGCCGTCCCGTTCCGTCGTGTCGGTGCAGGCCCCTTGATGGAAGATGGCCTCCATGCGCGGCAGCGCGGGATCGTGCGCGGCAATGCGGGCCCGGAAACTTTCGAGATCCAGATAGTCCGCGATCCGGCAGTTCACCAGGTTGAAAAACTTGCCGCCATCGGAAAGATCGTCCACCACCACCACGTCGTCACGGCCCAGGGCGTTCAGCCCGGCGACCAGATTGCTGCCGATGAAACCGGCTCCGCCGGTGACGACGATCACGTACTCCCCTCCGCGGCGATCGCTGCGATCACCGCTGAGGTGGAGTGGCCGGCGATGAATGGAAGAATCTCGACACGGCCACCGTAGCTTTGCACCGTTTGCGCTCCGGCCACCTGATCAATGGTGTAATCACCACCCTTGACCAGGACGTCAGGGCGCAGCTGTTCCACCAGCATTGCGGGCGTGTCTTCGGAGAACCACGTCACCCAGTCCACGCAGGCCAGCCCGGCCAGCACGCGCATCCGTGCCGCCAGCGGATTGAGCGGCCGCCCTGCGCCCTTCAGCCGCCGCACCGATGCGTCCGAATTGACCGCCACGAGCAGCCGATCGCCGAGCCGGCGCGACGTTTCCAGGTATTCCACGTGCCCGGCGTGGAGCAGGTCGAAGCAACCGTTGGTCATGACAACGCGCTCGCCGCGCAAGCGCGCCGCCCGCGCAATGTCCCGGATCCGGTCCGGCTCGATCATTCTGCTGGACGCGGGCCGCGCCGGCACCAGAGCGGCGTTCAATTCCGCCACACTCAGGGCGGCGGTACCGAGCCTTTCCACAACCTTTCCGGCCGCCACATTGGCAAAGTTCACTGCCTGCCGCAGCGAATAGCCGGAGGCGATCGCGGCCGCGGCGACTCCAATCACGGTGTCGCCGGCGCCGGTGACGTCAAATACTTCATGGCTGTGCGCGCGCATATGGGCGCAATCGCCGCCCGCCATTTCTATCAGCGTCATGCCGCGCTCGCCCCGGGTCACGAGCAGGGCCCGCAAGCCAAGCTCCGCGCCCAACTTCCTGCCTTTGGCCTCCAGATCGTCATCGTCGCGGCACGGTCCGACGACTGCCTCGAACTCCCGCTGATTGGGCGTCAGCATCGTGGCACCTCGATAGCGTCCGAAGTCCGCCCCCTTGGGATCGACGAGCACGGATTTTCCGGCGGCAGCCGCGGCATCGATCATGTCCCCGACCCGGTCAAGGGCACCCTTGGCATAGTCAGACAGCACCACACATGCGGCATCGGCAAGCAATTTCTGAAATATCGGTACGCAGGCGTCGCCGCGGGCCTGGTGCGATTCGTAATCCAGGCGCAACAATTGCTGCTGCTGGCTGATGACCCGGACCTTCGTGATTGTGGGCAGCTCCGGCAGCGAGGCCAGATGGCACTGGATCCCCGCTCCGGAAAGCAGCCGCAGCAGCGACGCGGCCGCGTCGTCCGCGCCCGTGATCCCAATCAGTTGCACGTCCATTCCCAGGCTCTTAATATTCAGCGCCACATTGGCGGCGCCGCCCGGTCGCTCTTCGGATCCGGTGATGCGGATCACCGGCACCGGCGCCTCCGGCGAAATGCGTTCACTTACGCCGTAGACATAGCGATCGAGCATGACGTCACCGACGACGAGAATCCCCGCGTCGCGCCGAGGTTCAAATTCCTGCAACATATGCCCGTTTCCGATGGTCAAATTAACGATGCTTTTCCCCGCGCGATGTTATCACGGACGAATCGCCTGTCAGGTCGTGACGGGGTTCCTGCTTTTGATCATGGCGGATCCCGTACATGCGGACGGGCGGCCTGCCGCCGAAACCGTTGCCACTGCCTGGCCCCCGGAATTTACGGCGCATTACCATCTCTATGATCGCGGCGTCAAAGTAGCCGAAATGCTCCGCTCCATGGAGCATGCCCCGGACGGCAGTTTTGTCTTTCGATCCGAGACCCATACAACGGGGTTGTTCTCGCTGGTGCGCAAGGACCGCGTAATCGAGCAGAGCCGCTGGCAGTTCGCCGAAGGGACCATTCGATCGCTGGCCTATGAGTACACGCGCAGCGGCGGCCACCGGGACCGAAACGTGGCCGTGCAGTTCAACTGGGAATCGCGGCGCATCATCAACATCATCAACGGCGATTCATGGCTCATGCCCGCCGTACCGCAGGTGGTCGACAAGCTCCTTTACCAGTTCGCATTGATGACCGATCTGCGTGCCGGGCGCTCCGGACTCAGCTATACCGTGGCCGACGGCGGAAAGGTAAAGACCTATGAGATTGAAGCGCTCGGGGAGGAGTCAATCAGATCCTCGCTGGGCAATCTGCACGCGCTGAAATTCCGTCACCAGAAAGTGGGGGATGAGCGCATCACCACGATCTGGTGCGCACCGCGATACCAGTATCTGCCGGTACAGGTGGAATATCAGGAGAAGAACGGTCCGAAGGTTCGCGTGGTGCTGGATTCCGTAACCGGTTTGTAACAGTCCCTCAACGCTGCTGCGCGCGCTCCTGCAGGGCAGCCAGCAGGTCATCCGGCGGCATATAGCCGGGCAGCGCCCTGCCGTCCGTCGTGTAGATTGCCGGCGTGCCGCGGACGCCGATTGCCTCTCCCAGCGCGAACTCCCTGGCTACGGGACTGGCGCAGGTCTTCGACGGCACCGGCTTGCCCAGCTTGGCGTCGGTCAGAGCCTGGCGCCGATCCGCGGCACACCAGACGGACTCCATCTGCTCGAACGCGGGGGACCCGACACCCGCCCGGGGAAACGCAAGATACCGCACCGCAATGCCGCGCCGGTTTATTTCCGCCATTTCCCGATGCAGGCGCCGGCAATAACCGCACTGCGTGTCGGTAAAGACGTACACAACATGCTTCGGGGAAGGCGGCGCGAATTCGATCATGTCCGCAAGCGGAACTTCATTCAGTCTCTGAACCCGTGCCGTGGATCTCTTTTGCTCGGTCAGGTTCCGGCGCTCGGTCAGATCAAGCATGTCGCCCTGTATCAGATAGCGCCCGTCTGTCGTCATGTAGAGCACTTCCGTGCCCACCTGAATTTCGTACAGCCCGGGCACCGGCGCGGGCGACACGCGCGTAACCTCCTGGTCGGGAAGCAATCCCTTGAGCACGGCCTTCAGCCGGGGTTCGACCGCGGGAGTTTCGTCCGCCCACGCGGATGACATGGGCAATATCAACGTCACGGCGCCGAGAATCATCGCGCCGCCCATCGCCGTGCTTTTCGAAATCATGCTGCGCCCGGTCAATCCGGGCCCTCGCCGGGAATTTAAGGTATGTTATCAGACCGGTAATTCCAGGACTTGTTCAGCGCCGGCTCCGCCATGAAATCAGCCAGAAGCAACCCTCCCGAAGGCAGGCTGCAGCTGGATTTCGTGCTGGAGAGCCTGGTCAAGGAAGGCATTTTGTCGAACCAGCAGGTCGCGCAGTTCCGAACCCAGGCTCGGGCCGATGACCCGCGCCACCCACTGGTCATCGTAGCCGAACAGGGATGGCAGAGCAGCACCAGGCCGGCATATCCCGTGACACTGGAACAGTTGACGCGCTGGCTGGCCGGCAGGTCCGGCCAGCCCTATCTGCGCATTGACCCGTTGAAGATTGACGTCAGCCGCATCACCGGCGTGGTCTCCCAGGCTTACGCGGCCAAGCTGAAAATCCTGCCGGTGGACGTTACAGACACCGAACTCACAGTGGCTACCTGCGAGCCCTTTATCCGCAACTGGGAACACGAGCTGGAGCGTACCTCCAGACTGCACATCAAGCGCGTGGTCATCAACCCCAATGACCTTGATCGCTATCTGGTCGAGTTTTACGGCATCAGCCGATCGATCCTTGGTGCTGTTTCGGACACACGCCGCCAATCCGCCGGCGGCATACAGAGCTTCGAGCAACTGGTGGAAGTAGGCAAGGTGGGAGAACCGGACGCCAATGACCGGCACGTTGTCAGTCTGGTGGACTGGCTGTTGCAATTCGCGTTCGAGCAGCGTGCCAGCGACATTCATCTCGAGCCAAGGCGCGAAAGCGGGCGCGTACGCTTCCGCATAGACGGGTTGCTGCATGCAGTCCATGAGTTGCCCATGGCGCTGATGGGGGCGATTACCAGCCGGCTGAAATCCCTGGGCCGCATGGACGTCACCGACAAGCGGCGGCCCCAGGATGGACGTATCAAGACCAAAACCCCCGCCGGAAACGAGGTGGAAATGCGACTGTCCACGATGCCGACCGCCTTTGGCGAGAAGCTCGTGCTGCGCATTTTCGATCCGGAAATGCTGATGAAGTCCTTTGCCGAACTGGGATTCACTCCCCATGAGCAGAAAAACTGGGAAACCATGGTGGCGAATCCGCACGGCGTGGTACTTGTGACCGGCCCGACCGGATCCGGAAAGACCACCACGCTGTATTCGGCGCTGAAACACATCGCGCGCCCGGAAATCAATGTGTGCACGATTGAAGACCCGATTGAGCTGGTTGACCCGCAATTCAACCAGATGCAGGTGCAGCCGGTCATCGACGTGACCTTTGCCGCCGGCGTGCGCACGCTGCTGCGCCAGGATCCGGACGTGATAATGATCGGCGAGATACGCGATCGCGAAACCGCAGAAGTCGCCATTCAGGCGGCCCTCACCGGCCATCTGGTGCTGTCGAGCCTGCACACCAACGATGCCCCGGCGACCATCACCCGGCTGATAGATATCGGCGCCCAGCCCTACCTGATTGCCGCGACACTGCTGGGCGTCATGGCCCAGCGGCTTATCCGCATCCTGTGTCCCCATTGCCGCAGGGCCGGGCCGGTTGACCCGGCCGCGTGGAATTCACTGGTGGGGACCGCCAGACTGACGCCGCCCAAGTCCGTCAACCATGCCGCCGGTTGCGATGAGTGCCGGCATACCGGCTATCTGGGCCGCATTGGCATCTACGAATCCCTGCTGATTGACGATGACTTCCGCGCGTTGATTAACGGCGGCGCCAGTCTGCAGGCGTTCCATGAGCTCACGCGCAAGAAAAAGCTCAGGACGCTGCGCCTCAGCGGGGCATTGAAGGTTGCCGAGGGGATCACCACGCTGGAAGAGGTGCTGTCGGCCGTGCCACCGGCAGCGTGAATCAGTTATAAGTCACAAGTTACAAGTTACAAGGAAAGTCAAAACACGGAACCCTGAATTTTTTGGGTTGCCTTGTGACTTGTAACTTGTGACTTGTAACTTTGTTTCATCCCCGCGGGTGGTGTTGTTGATGCAGTTTCTTCAGCCGCTCCTTTGCCACATGCGTGTAAATCTGTGTCGTGGAAATATCGGCGTGGCCGAGCAGCATCTGGACGGCACGCAAGTCCGCGCCGTGATTCAGGAGATGCGTCGCGAAGGCGTGCCGCAGCACGTGCGGGGAGATGGCGCGCGCCATTCCGGCCTTCCGCGCATGACGCCTGATGGCGTGCCAGAACGCCTGGCGCGTCAACGGTGCGCCGCGCCGCCCGGGGAACAGCGTGGCCCCGGGCACATTGCGCAGCAGCGCCGGCCGGGCCGTCCTCAGATACCTGTCCAGCCAGTGCGCGGCCTCCTCGCCCAGCGGCACCAGGCGCTCTTTGTTGCCCTTGCCCAGCACACGGACGACGCCCTGGCGCAGATTGATCTGTTCCATGCGCAAACCCACCAGTTCCGAAACGCGCAAGCCGGTCGCATACAGCAATTCGAGCATGGCCCGGTCGCGCATGCCCCTGTCATGGTTCGTGTCCGGGGCAGCCAGCAGTGATTCCACTTCAACTTCGCTGAGGGACCTGGGCAGTCCCCGGCCGAGACGCGGCGATTCGACATTGGCCGTGGGGTCGGCGGCCATGCGCCCGGTTCGCTGCAGGAACTGGAACAGGCGCCGCAATGCCGACAGCCGGCGCGCAGTGGTGCGCGCCGTCCTTCCGCGCTGGGCGCCCAGAAATGCCAGTATGTCGGCCGTTTCAGCGCCGGCCAGCCGGCCGCCGCGGGCGCCGTGCCACTGGAGAAAATGCCGCAGATCGGACCGGTAAGCCTGGAGCGTGTTGGCGCTCAAGCCGCGCTCCATCCACAACGCATCCAGAAAGATGTCGATCAGTCCGGAATCCGTTCCCGAATCCGCGGACTTCTTCACTGACTGCCGGCGGCGGGTCGGGCCACTCATCCCCGCTCCGCCGGTCCGGTTCACTCCGTGCCGGCTTCCGATTCCGTTTCTGCCTCGGTGCCGGTCCGGATCTTCTCGCGGATGCGCGCCGACTTGCCGCGCCGTTCGCGCATGTAGTAGAGCTTGGCGCGGCGCACGTCGCCCTTGCGCTTGACTTCAATGCCGGCGATGGACGCGCTGTGCGTCTGGAATACGCGTTCCACGCCTTCGCCGTAGGAGATCTTGCGGACGGTAAACGAGGAATTCAGCCCGCGATTGCGCATCGCAATGACCACGCCCTCAAAGGCCTGCAGGCGTTCGCGCTGGCCTTCCAGCACGCGCACCTGGACTACGACCGTGTCGCCGGGGGCGAATGCCGGAATGTCCTTCTTCAGTTGTTCCGCTTCGAGTTGTTCGATGATGTTGTTCATTTTCCCGCACTCCTGAATCCAGTTCTGTTCAATCATTACGACTGCGCCGCAGTGTGCTCCTTGATGAATTCCTCCAACAGCCCGGTTTCTTCGGCGCTCAACGGGCGCTGCTCCAGCAGGTCCGGACGCCTCTGCCACGTCCGTCCCAATGCTTGTTTCAGGCGCCAGCGCCGAATGGCGCCATGATTGCCGCTCAACAGCACCTCCGGCACGCGCCGCCCGTCCACTGTTTCCGGACGGGTATAGTGCGGATAGTCGAGCAACCCGTCCATGAATGACTCCGCCTGTGCGGATTCCCCGTCACCCAACGCCCCGGGCAACAGGCGTGTCATGGCATCCAGCAACACGAGGCAGGCGAGCTCGCCGCCGCTCAGTACGTAGTCGCCGATGGACCATTCCTCGTCCACCTCGGCTTCAATCAGCCGTTCGTCCAGACCCTCGTAGCGCCCCGCCAGCAGGACCAGCGACTCCAGCCGCGCCAGCGACTGGATATCGGCTTGCGCCAGGCGCCTTCCCTGCGGCGTCAGCAGATGAACCCGGGCGCCGGGCAGGGCCTGGCGCGCCTCGCGGATACTGGCCCGCACCGGCTCAAACATCATCACCATGCCAGGGCCGCCGCCATAGGGACGATCATCCACGGAGCGATGCGTGTCGCGCGCATGATCGCGGGGATTGAACACCGACAAATGAACCAGTTTCCGATCCACCGCCCGAGCGCTGATGCCCCAGTCCGAGTACAGATCGAACATCTCGGGGAACAGCGTCACCACTCCGACCCTGAGCATTTACCGATACTCCGGATCCCAATCTACCAGAATCACGCCGGCCGCAATGTCCACGCTGTCTACTATCCGGCCCGGGACGAAGGGGATCAGTATTCGTCCCATGGCACCTGCCACCGCAAGCACGTCATTGGCGCCGGTCTCCAGGAGTTCGGTAACGCGCCCGAACTCCACGCCGGACCTGGAACGCACGCGCAGCCCCACCAGATCGCTCCAGTAATACTGCCCGGCGGGCAGCCGGGGCAGTTGATCGCGCCGTATCGCAATCTCCATGCCGATCCACTTCTGCGCCCCGGTCCGTGTCTGCGCGAGATCCAATTGCACCGTCAGTTCGCCGCCGCTTCGTCCGGAACCGACTACCCGACACGGCACCCAGCCGGACGGACCTTGTATCATCCAGGGATCGAACCGGAGCAGGTTCTCCCGGGGGCGGGTGTAGGAAAAAACCTTGAACCAACCCCTGACGCCATAGATACCGCGGATCTTTCCGACCACCACCGGCGCGTCCGTGGCGACGGCGCGGGGCGCTTCGGAAGACATGGGTTGGATCAGGCGGCAGCTTTTGCCTTGCGGCAACGGCTGATCAGTTCGCTGACCCGCTCCGAAGGCCTGGCGCCGCACCCAAGCCAATGATCGACACGCGCCAGGTCCACCTCCAGTTTACGTTCGTTGCCCGCGGCGATCGGATTGAAAAACCCGACGCGTTCAATATGCCGGCCGTCGCGCTTTTTACGCGAGTCCGTCACCACAATGTGAAAAAAGGGCCGGTTCTTTGCCCCGCCCCGCGCCAAACGAATCGTTACCATCGCGTTTCGACTCCACCTAAGCTGATGATGCAGGAATTTCTGGTTATGACTGGAGCCGAACCGGCCCCAAAAAAGGGCGCTATTGTACGGGAAGTGCCAGAAAAAGAAAGGCTTACGCCAGCTTCCGGCCTCAGGGGGCGCCGCTGGCCGGACCTCGGCAATAGACCTTCACTGTCAGCCTTAACTCCGCGAACCCTATAGAGATTACGAAGGTACTTCATGGAATTTCGAGATCCGGCCCTCACCGCGCAGAAACAGGCGCTGCGGCCGACGCTGCTCCAGCGCCGCGAAATCCTCAGCGCTGCGGACCGCACCGCGTGGAGCAAGACGATCGAATCGCGCGTGCTGGCCCTGCCCGAAGTGGAGCGGTCCAAGAATGTCTTCTGCTTTATCTCCCACGGCCCGGAAGTGAACACCCATGGCATCCTCAACGGCCTGCTTTCCCAGGGCAAAACGGTTCTGGTTCCGAAGATCCTCCGCGGCGAACCCATGCGCGCGGTGCGTTTCCTCCACTGGGCCGAACTCGCGCCGGGCACCCTCGGCATCCCGGCCCCGGCGAATTCCGCTGCCTTCGACGGACACATTGACGTTGTCATCGCACCTGGGCTGGCGTTCACGCCGGATGGCATCCGGATCGGATACGGCCGGGGCTATTACGATCGCTGGTTCGCGACCCACGCCCATGGCCTGCGCGTGGGTATCGTGTTCGACGCCCAGGTGCAATCCGATTTGCCCGCCGACGCCGACGACATTCGGATGCACATGCTGATCACCGAGCAGAGACAGATCCGCATTCCGGCCGCGGATTAGACAGCCTGCACCGGAACCCTGCTAGTAGCCTATCGCACAGTTGACCTCAACAATCAGATTCGTGAACAGGCAAGGTTTCGGCACGAATCTTCGAGGCAACGCCAATCGAGGCGGTCGGTCCATAACTCAGTGCGTCAGGCCTGCCAAAGCCGTGCCGCGCGGGATTTGCGCAGATTCGAATCGTAGGTCACGAGTGGGAAGGAATGCGTGCGGGCAGTCGCGACGATCAGGCGGTCCGCCGGATCGCTGGACATCGCCGCCGGCAAATCGTTGAGCGTCAGGATTATCTGGACGTCTATGGGAACGATCTGAATGACTTCAGGCACAGTAGCCGCAAACAGCCAGATATCGAATCCATCGACAGGCTGAAAGCGGCCCTTCGCAAACGCCATCTGCACTTCCCAGAGACTGATGGCGGCCAATCGAAGTTCACGGCGAGCGGCAAGGCCGTCTAATGCGACACGTTCTCGCTTGGACAACCGGCCTCCTCCGGATAACCACCATACCCAGACATGGGTGTCCAGGAGGACCGTCATTCAGAGTCCCTTGAAGTCCCGCTCTGAAACGAAAGTCTCTTCCGGTTCCGCGAGCCACCTGGCGCGACCTTGCAGCCGTTCCCATGGCCTGGCATCGCTTGCACCCGGCGTCGCGCGTAACGGCCCAAGTTGCGCAACAATCCGGCCGTGCCGGGTAATTGTGACCGGCTTTCCGGACCGTTCGACTTGCCGAACAATCTTTAGGCAATGCTGCTTGAATTCCGTGATAGAAATGCCCATTTGTTAATTATAAATGGCCATTTCTCCCTGTACAACAGCCACCTACGCGCACAAGCGCGGTGTGTTGAGGGGTGTCCCGCGCTCTATTCATTCGACATTCGCGCGCGCATCGCGAATGGGCTCGTGTATTCGGCGCAATAGGTTGGATTCCTGTATCACGCCTGGGTGGAAACCTGGACCGGAGAACGCCGGCAGGCCGCTGACCCGACCTTCGGTCAGTTACGGCAACCTATAGTACGCGGCTCGAATTTCTGCAGCGTGTCGCCTATTGCTTTGTTGCCGCTCAAGTCGCCGTTCCTGCATCTCTTTGTTTAATCCGGTAGCATCGATCACATTAGCGTAAAAGACGAGATCGGACGTTACTTGATGCTTAATTTCCAGGTACCGAAGCAATGGGTTCATCCAGAAATTGACAACGAGATAGCTCGCCGCCCCTGCGAGAATGCTAAACAAAAAGATCAATGCTTCCATATGTTTGTGTGCACCATGAGAGCCCTAACTCTATCTATCCAGCCCAATTACGGGATGCCCACGCTCCGCATGAGCCGCGCTTTGCTGCGGCGCGCAGCACCGTAGCAAAGCGTCGGCCTCGATGCGGTTTAGGGTGCATTTTTGAAGTACTCTTGGCCTCGCGCAAAGATCTCGCGAGTCAACGCTTCATTCTTTGCCATATTCGCGATCTCTATGGCAGTAAGGATGCCGAAGGAATCTGCAGAACTCAAAGCGTCGAGGAGTTCCTCGTCTGTGTAATTTGGAATGATTTCGTCCGCTGTATTTCTACGCGCAACCTGATAAAAACCGCTATGAGTGAAGCTATTCATCACGTTCCACGATACCTTCTTTACATTCGACAGAGTGCCGGCGTTATACGCATCCAATCTTTCAAGATCTTCGATTAACTGGCCGAACGTTCTTTCCAATTTGTCCTTCTTGAAGTTTTCAAGCTGAGGGTCCGACGCGCAAAACAGCAGCCAGATTCCACGAACATAGGATTCAAACTCCAAGCGGACGAGAGCGGCGGCGGAACCAAAAAGAGAGTGCGCGGTCAGCAATACGATCGATCTTCGGTGCTCCAATGCCATGTCAAGACATCCTGCGGCTAGTCAACATCGTTCGGCTGAAGGAATACTCAGACCATCAAGTTTCGAATCGAGCCACTGAATAAGCTCTTCAGACTTCTTAATCGCACCTTCGATTCTCATTGCACCCTAACCTGTATTTGGGCGGGATGAAAAATCGGATTGTCGTGAAATCAATGACATGAAGCTTTTATGTAAAGTGGACGAGCAAAAGTAAATTTCTTTCCCAGGGCGCCATTCATCCTTCCGCGGGCACACGCAGCGTGCCATCCATAGAGGAAATAAGCTCTGCATCTATATTGAGACGGGAAAGATTGACCGCCTGCTGCTCGCAGTACGATTCAGACTGTCTCCGGCCGCTCATGAACTTCCTGCTCGGCTTTCCGGCTCCAGTGCCAGGCCAGTACGGAACCGCTGATGTTGTGCCAGATGCTGAACAGCGCTCCGGGCAGCGCCGCCAGCACCGAGAAGTAATTCTGCGCCAGCGCCACCGCCAGTCCGGAATTCTGCATGCCGGTTTCGATGGCCAGCGTGCGGCGCACCCGTTCTTCCAGTCCAAGCCAACGCGCGCACCAGTAGCCACCCGCCAGTCCCAGCAGGTTGTGCCAGAACACGGCTGCAATCACCGGCGCCGCAACTTCGGCGAAATGCGGCCGCGCGACCGCCACGATGATGCCGATGATGAGGATAATTGCCAGCACCGAGACATACGGAAATATCTGCTTGAGCGGGTGCAGCCAGTGGGAAAATTTGCGATTCAGCAGCACACCGACGCTGACCGGCAACAGGATGATCACCAGGATGCCGAGCATCATGTCGAGGACCGGCACATCCATCTGCTGCCCGAGATAGGCCCAGGTCAACAGCGGGGTCAGGATAACCGCCAGCAACGTGGTGGCCGTGGTCATGGTAATCCCCAGCGCCACGTCCGCCCGCGCCAGATAACAGATCACGTTCGAGGACGTGCCGCCGGGACACGACCCCAGCAGCACGACGCCGGCCAGCAACTCGCCCGACAGGCCCAGTGACCTGCCGACGGCATAACCGAAGGCCGGCATCAGCGCAAATTGCAGCAGACAGCCGATGGCAATCACACGCGGACGGCGCAGGAGCTCGGCGAAGTTTTCCGCGCGCAATGTCATGCCCATGCCGAGCATGACGACGCCCAGCAGCGGTTCGATCAGCGCCCGGAAACCTCCCAGCACAGCCGGGTGAAAATACGAGAATATCGCCACCGCCACCGCGCCGATCGGGAACAGCATGGTTGCGTACAAGGCTCACCTCCCCGGCGTTGGCTCAATTGGCGGGTAGCGCGTACAAATCGTAGTCGTCGGCGTCCGTGACCTGCACCCGCATCATATCCCCCGCCTTGATCCCATTTCCTTTCCGGATGATGACCCTCCCGTCAATCTCCGGCGCGTCCGCGCTGCTGCGCGCGACTGCCTTGCCCCGGTCCACGGAATCCACCAATACGTCAATCTCACGCCCAATCTTTGCCCGCAAACGCGCGGCGTTGATCCGCGCCTGGGTTTGCATGAAGCGATCCCACCGCCCGCGCATGACCTCCGGCGGCACTGCGCCGTCCAGATCATGGCCGCCGCGCCGGCCACCGGCGAGTACTGAAAGCAACCCACGCGATCCAGTTGTGCGGCCTGCAGAAATTCCAGCGACGCGTCAAAGTCCGCGTCGGTCTCTCCCGGGAAGCCGACTATAAAGGTCGATCGCAGGGTCAGCCCGGGACAAAGCCTGCGCCAGGATTCGATCCGGCGCAATGTGTCCCCGGCTGCAGCCGGCCGCCGCATGCGCTTCAGGATCCGCGGACTGCCGTGCTGGAACGGCACATCCAGGTACGGCAACAGACCGCCTTCACGCATCAGCGGTATCACCTCATCCACGTGGGGATAAGGATAGACGAAGTGCAGACGCACCCAGACACCAAGGGACGCAAGCTCTGAACAGAGCTCCAGGAAGCGCGTCGGCACCTCCCGTCCGCGCCAGGCGTCCGCCCGATAACGCAGATCGCTGCCATAGGCGCTGGTGTTCTGGGCGATCACCAGCAACTCCTTCACCCCCGCCTTGACCAGCGCCTCGGCCTCGCCCATGACCTCCCCGATGGGGCGGCTGACGAGGCCGCCGCGCATGCCCGGGATGATGCAGAACGTGCAGGTGTGATTGCAGCCGTCAGCCACTTTCAGATACGCGTAATGGCGCGGGGTCAACCGGATACCCTGGGCCGGCACCAGATCCCGGAATCGATCGCGGACAGGGGGCGGCAACGCCGTGCGCACTGCCGCCACCACCGACTCGTATTGCCGGGGGCCGGTCACGCTCAATACGCCGGGGAATCGGTCCCGGATCAGATTTTCTTTTGCGCCGAGACACCCGGTCACGATCACGCGGCCGTTTTCCTCGAGCGCCTCGGCGATGGCCTCCAGCGATTCCGCCTGCGCGCTTTCCAGAAACCCGCAGGTGTTGACCACCACAACGTCGGATCCGGCGTAGGTCGGGGCAATCTCATACCCCTCCGCCCGAAGCTGCGTGATGATGCGCTCGGAATCCACCAGCGCCTTGGGACATCCAAGGCTGACAAATCCCACCCGGCGCCGCACCACCGCGGCGGGTTCAGGCCGGGCTCGATGTAGCACGTTTGAGGCCAAGGGGATCGGCCGGGTCCACGCCATCGCGGAACGGCCGGCGCCGATCCACGTGCGTCAATTGATACACCGCGCCGATCCAGTTGTTGATGACGGCTTCGGCACTGTCGTGCCAGGTATTGTCCAGATCCGGCGTCAGCAGGTGCTCCGGGAATTCCGGCGCCGGGCCGGCGCGCCGCACTGCCTCCTCGACCCGACCGCGATACTCGAGCAGGATGGCACGGTGCAGCGGCGTAAACACATTCTCCGGGAACGGCGGATAGACATCGAGTTCACGCCTGATGAAGCGCCCGATTTCGCGCTTGTACTCCTTCATCAGGCTGATCTCGTCATACTCCGGATGGCCCTGGAAGAACACCATGCGAAAACCGTCGGCGCTGACCGCGAGATGCACGCCGGCCTCGACACTGTCTACAAGCACCGGCAGTCCCGCCGCGGCAAACTGGTCACTGCTGATCTCGTTGAAGCGCGAATGCGGAACATCGAAACGCGTGTTCACACCCACCATGAGCGGATGCTGCCGCTGCGCAACGCGGTGCGAATACACGCCCCAGCGCTTCTCCCCCAGCGGCCGCCGCTTCTGGCCATGGCGGAATTCCAGCACCGCATGCGTGGCAAGACAGGAACACAGCGTCGAGGTCACATTCTCCCAAGCCCATTCGATTACCTGAATGAGCGGCCTGAAGAACGGCGCCGCGGACAGCTCCGGTCCGGGGGCCGCTCCGGAAACGATAAGCGCGTCCAGGCCCTCGCGCCGGATCTCGTCGAAGGACTTGTAGTAGCGCTCGATGTGCGTGCGCCCCGCCGGCCCGCGGGTCAGCTCCGGGAACGAGAATGGATGCATGTAGAACTGCGCGATCTGGTTGCTCTCCCCGACCAGGCGGAAAAACTGCCGCTCGGTGGCCTCCAGGGCCTTGTCGGGCATCATGTTCAACAGGCCTATGTGCAGCTCCCGGATGTCCTGATGTTCCGCGCGCTGGCGTGGAATCACGGTTCCGCCCGCGGCGCGCAGGCGCTCGAAACTGGGCAGATCGGAATTTGCCACCAGCGGCATGACCGTCACCCGCGCCTGAGCGCCTCCTCGATCAGCGCCAGGAACTGCGCCTCGCTCTGCACCCGCGCGACTTCCGCGGTGCTGACGGTATAGCCGTATTTCCCGGCGATGCGCTCATAGCGCGGCAGCCGCGCGTTGAACAGCCGCGGAAACACCCAGCGCACGAAGTCATCGGGCGGCACCTGGGCGGCGAACTCCAGCCGGCGTTCGGACAGAAATTCGGCCAGTTGCGCGTCGAGAAACTCCTCGCGATAGTACAGCGGTTTCGGATCCGACTCTGCGCGCCGTATCAATTCCGCCTCATCGGCGGCGCTGGTCTTGATGTAGAGGATGAGCGTGTGCGCAGCAAGGGTTTCCAGCACATCGTCCGTTTCCAGCTCGCACAGACTGCCGCCGGCGTCATTGACAAGACAGCTGTAACCGTAGATCTCCTGCGCGCGCCGGATGAACGCCGGCACGTCACGCATCGCCGCGATCTCCGCGTCCCGGTGCAGCCGCTGGCGGCGTTTGAACTCCCTGAGCCCGATGCCGCCCTGCTCCGGGTTGCCGACCTTGCCCAGAAATGCCGACAACGGGCGCAGATTGTCCACCGAGATGTTGTTGGCGATATGAATCGAATCGGAGCGCAGCAGATCCTTGAGCAACGGGCTGCCCATGGCCTGTTCCTTGATGTCGTCGAGAATGTATTCGTCCAGATAGCGCGTGCCGATGCGATAGTCCCCGGAAAAATGGAACCAGTCGCGTTTGCGCAGAATTCTGGCAAGACGCGTCTTGCCTACCCCGGACATGCCGAGCAGCGTCACCGCCTTGTGATCCCATTTGCGAAACGATTCCGCGTTCAGTTTCATGGTGGTCGCGCCGGCCGGACCGGACCGGCAACTCCCGGTAAAGGGGCGCGTATTCTAACGAAGCAGCGCTTGTCGCGCCCGGAGTGAGCAGACGGCCGGACCGAAGCAGGCCCGCCAAGAGGATAAACGGACGGGTGGCGCCGGGGGGGTTCGTTCGCGCGCAGCGGAAGGGTCCCACCGGGGGATGGGTGGAGCGAGCACGGACGGGCCCACCCGGTGACAGGACCCGTCCGCCCCAGACCGCCTAAGCCCTTCCAGTCGTAACCAAGGATTGCCCTATGATCGGCAGGCGGCGAATACGCACGCCGCAGGCGGCAAAGACGGCATTGCAGACGGCCGGGGCCACAGGCGGCACGCCCACCTCCCCGATACCCCCCATGGGCGCGTCGGTTTCGAGAAATTCCACGTCGATCGCCGGCGTCTCCGCCATCGTCAGCACCGGGTAATCGTCAAAGTTGCCCTGCACCACGCTCCCGCCGGACAACGTGACCCGCCCCTTGAGCGCCGCCCCCAGCCCGAACAGGATACCCCCCTCCACCTGGGCGCGGGCATTGTGTGGATGCACGATCTCGCCGGCATCCACCGCTGCACAGATGCGCAGCACCTGGAGATCGCCGGACGCGCCCACCTCGACTTCCGCGGCTTCGGCGACGACAGTTCCGAAACTTTCCTTGATCGCGATGCCGCGACCGCGTCGTCCGGGCACCGGCTTACCCCAGCCGATCATCGCGGCAGCGCGCTCCAGTACGCGCAGAAAGCGCGGCGCGCCGGCAAGCAGTTTCAGGCGGAATTGCACCGGGTCGGCATGCGCGGCATGGGCGAGCTCGTCAATGAATGATTCGATGAAAAAACCCTGATACGAATGTTCCACACTGCGCCAGTACCCCAGCGGTACATTGACCTCATGGGTCACGCGCCCGATGCGCCGGTTCGGAATTGCATAGGGGATCCGAGCGGCTTCCCGGTCCTCGTTGAATCCGATATCGGTAAAAATCTGGCGCCAGTGGGTCGGATCCCCGGCGTCATTCACGACTGCCTCGAACCGCGACTTGCCTGCCGGTCGAAAGCGGTCGTGCCGGATGTCCTCCTCGCGGCTCCACAGCAGCTTGACCGGGTACGCGACCCGCCGCGCGATATGCACGGCATCTTCCACGTAATTGAATGACCGCGGTGTGCGCCGGCCAAAACCGCCGCCCAGGTGCAACGCGTGCACCGTGACCGCCTTCTCGTCCAGTCCGGCCGCCTGCGCCGCCACGGCACGGGTGCCGAGCGGATCCTGGGTGCCGGTCCAGATCTCGAGACCGCTGTCGTGCAACCACGCCGTGCAGTTCATGGGTTCCAGCGTCGCATGAGCAAGAAACGGCACTGCATAAGTAGCGGCAATAACCCGGCCCGGCCCGCCTTCGCCGGGAAATCCTTCTCCGACCCTGAAATCCGCCTGCACGTCGCCATCGGTGAGCAGCCGGTCAAAAGTCGCGTCCAGGGCGCCGGAATCCGGTGCCGGATGCGCCGGCGCCGTGAACCGGACCGGCAGTGCCTCCAGCGCCCGCTGCGCCTGCCAGTAACCCCCGGCGACCACGGCAACAGCCCCCGGGATCCGCAACACAGCGCGAACACCCGGATACCCGGAGACCGCTGTTGCGTCGAACTCAGCGATGGCGCCGGCGAACGCCGGGACATGGCGAATGGCGGCGTATTGCATGCCCGGCACGGCGACATCCGCGCCGTACATCAACACGCCGCGCACGGCCGGTTGCGCGTGAATCAGCGTGGGCGACTGCCCGCAGATCCGGTACTCCCCACGGAGCTTGAGCCGGGGCGCCGAGGGCGGGTCGATCTGCGCCGCGGCGTCGGCCAGGTCACCGTAACTTGCGCTGCGTCCGCTGGGCGCGTGGATCACCCGGCCCCGTTCGGCGACACATTCCATTTCCGACACGCCCCACCTTCCCGCGGCCGCCCGTAACAGCATTTCCCGCGCCGCTGCACCGGCACGGCGCATGCCGAGCCGACCGGTACTGCGGATGCTGAGACTGCCTCCGGTAAGCTGCAGATCCTTGAATGCCGCGATCCGGTAGCTCGCCAGGTCCAGCAGCCGCGCCAGACCGGGAGCCAACGCCCGATTGCCCAGCAGAAATACCCGTACCACGTCGCCGGTCGCGAACATGGTCTGCGCAGGCGCCTGTTCCACGCGCACCTGCGGCCAGTTCACGTCCAGTTCATCTGCCAGCATCATCGCCAGCGCCGTCTGGCTCCCCTGCCCCATCTCCACGTGCGGGACGAGAACCGTCACCGTATTGTCCGGATGCAGCCGCAGCCAGGTCACCAGCGACACGGCGCCCGCGTGGGCGGCGCACACGCCTGGCCGGCCCGGATAGAGCACATACCCGAGCGCCAGACCGCCGGCCGCGAGACCGCCCGAGATGAAAAACGCCCTGCGGGACAAGTCCGGCATGTCGCCTATTCAGCCGCCGGCGACGAACACGGCTTCCAGCTGACGATTCTGTAAACACCAACGGTAAACAGGGGCCCGATGAAGATCACCATGAAAAACCAGGCAAGCGTGCCGTAGACAAGATTCAGGAGTCCCACGAGGCCAATCTTCGTGAGCAGCAGCGCCGCCGTCATCAGGATCAGCGCCACGGCGGGGCGCGCAATCCCCGGGAGCGGCGTGCCCCGTGCCCGCCACCAGGCATCCAGGCGTTGATTGAACGCGTGAACCACGCCCACACCCGTCTGCACGAGCGTCCCAAGCAGCGCCAGCTGGAAGAATACCTCTAGGGCGCGCGAACCTATTGCGTCCAGCAGGAATGCCGACGGCAGCACCTGGGATGAGATTGCCGGAAAGTGCGTCAGCATCACCAGGTAAAAGAGTATTCCGGGGATCATCGCGACGGGACCGGTCAGCAGACCTGCAAGCACTGCATCGCTCCGCGTCCGCATGTGCGGCAGGCAGAAGAATATTGCCGGGAGTATGGAAAGCTGCAGCGCCGCATAACGGGCACCACTGCTCAACCAGGGTGTATCAAGCGGACCCCACATATCGAATTCCCGCAATGCCGCGCCGAACTTCGACAGTCCCATGACGAAAAAAAGCGTATAGGCCACATACAGCAACACTGCCCATCCGGCGAGCAACCGTTCAATGAACGTATTGGACTGGGATACCACGAGCGCCACGGCCAGTACCAGCCCGGCGCTGCCGACGATATACGGCAGGGTGAAGGTGGTTCGCACGATCTCTCCGGCCGCCGAACTGATGACGCCAAAGAGGAGCACCAGCGTCAGCAGGAACCCTGCCTCCCAGACAAACCAGCCCCGGCCCAGCAGACCGCGGAAAAACGTGCGATAGTCGTAGGCGCTGCGGAGCCGCGCGAATTCAAAGGCAATCACCGCGCAGATGCTGAGCAGCGGGACGGTCACGCCGAGCATCGAAAGAAGCCCGGCGCGTGGCCCATTATTGAGGAAGAAGACCAGGAACTCCTGGCCGGTGCCGTACCCGCCGGCAATCATGACCGACTGGAATGCCAGCGGCGGGAGCAGGCAGGCTTGGAACCAGCGCAGCATGCACCACAGTAGCGTATCAATGCCGCAAACTGAACGGCTTTACACATACGCTCCGGGTTTTGTTCACTTGCTGCACGAACGAATGCCATGCTCCATGCAACAGTCATAGAATTCGGCGTCCGGCGTCCTATGACAGGTGCGCTGTCTGGCGCATGTCGACACGATAATGTTTCCCAGCGAGGATAACCCATGAACTGGATGATGCTTTACGGCGCGATTACCCTGGAAGTTTGCGGAACCGCATCCCTCAAGCTCTCCAATGGCCTGGAAAACCTCAATTTCTTTGCAATCGCCCTGTCGCTTTACGCATTCTTCAAGTGGAATCCACGTCCATCAGCAGGTATTTGTCCCGCAACGTGAATCCGGCTGCCGTGTAGAGCCGCTGCGCTGCATCGTTGTCGCGCCTGACTTCCAGGAATACCGACACGAGTCCGATCGCGCGCGCCTCCGCGATGACCAGTTCCAGCACCTGCCGGCCGATTCCGCGTTTGCGCCAGGCGGCGTCGATGAAAAATTCATCCACCATGGCGTCACGACCACCCTTTTCAATGGAATAGCCGAAACACAGGATGAAATAGCCGATCGGCGCGTTGTTGAGGTCAATCATCCAGACGCGGCCCAGGTCCGGCCGCTCCAGCAGGGGCACCAGGCCGCGCTCCAGCCGGAACAGATCGAATGGAATGCCTTCCAGCCGGTAGTAGGCCTGGATGAAACGCGCAAGATCGGGCAGGTCCTCCCGCGCGGCTGCGCGCAGGACCGGGTTCAGCACGGCGGTCCGGGGGGCATGCGCTTCAAGCGCGCCGCAGCGCGGCGCGGCGTCGCTTACTCGTTGACCGCCTTCATGCTGAGGCGCACGCGCCCCTGTTTGTCGATCTCCAGTACCTTTACCTTGACGTATTCGCCTTCGGTCAGCTTGTCGCTGACGTTTTCCACGCGCTCGTGGGAAATCTGGGAGATGTGCACGAGACCGTCCTTCCCCGGCAGTATGTTGACGAAGGCGCCGAAATCCATGAGTTTCGCCACGCGCCCTTCATAGACCCGGCCCACCTCGATGTCAGCGGTCAATTCCTCGATGCGCTTCCGCGCAACCTCGCTGGCGGCCTTGTCGTTGGAATAGATCTTGATGGTGCCGTCGTCCTCGATGTCTATGGTGGTCCCGGTCTCCTCGGTGATGGCGCGGATGGTGGACCCGCCCTTGCCGATGACGTCGCGGATCTTGTCCGGGTGGATCTTGAGCGTGGTGATGCGTGGGGCAAATTCCGACATCTCGCTGCGCGATTTCGAGATGACCGCATTCATTTTCTCCAGGACATGCAGCCGGCCCTGCAGCGCCTGGCGCAGCGCCACGTCCATTATCTCGCGCGTGATGCCGTTGATCTTGATGTCCATCTGCAACGCAGTGACGCCCCTGGCCGTACCCGCCACCTTGAAATCCATGTCGCCCAGGTGATCCTCGTCGCCCATGATGTCGGACAGCACAACGTACCTTTCGCCCTCCTTGATCAGACCCATGGCGATGCCCGCCACCGGCGCGGAAATCGGAACGCCGGCATCCATCAGCGCCAGGCTCGTCCCACACACGGTGGCCATGGAGCTGGAACCGTTGGACTCCGTGATCTCCGATACCACGCGCAGCGCGTATGGGAACTGCTTCGGATCCGGCATCACGGCCATGATCCCCCGCTTGGCGAGGCGACCGTGACCGATCTCGCGGCGCTTCGGCGAACCCATGCGTCCGGTCTCGCCGACGCTGAACGGCGGGAAGTTGTAATGCAGCATGAACGGGTCTTTGCGCTCGCCTTCAATGGCATCAATGATCTGCGAGTCGCGCTCCGAACCAAGCGCCGCGACTACCAGAGCCTGCGTCTCGCCGCGGGTAAACAGCGCCGAGCCGTGCGTGCGCGGCAACACACCGATCTCGACGGCAATCTGGCGAATGGCCTTCGGGTCCCGACCATCAATGCGCGGCTCGCCGGCGATGATGCCGCCGCGCACGATGCCGCTTTCCAGCTCGGCGAATGTCTCAACCAGCACGGCATCAGACCAGCGCTCCGGGAACTCCTCGCCAATCGCGCCGACGGTTTCCTTGCGGATGTTGTCGATCTGCTCGCGCCGGCTGATTTTGTCCTGGATGGCATAGGCCTCGCGCAGCAGGTCGCCGCATCGTTTCGCCAGCAGGGTTTCCAGTTCCTTGTCCTCGGCAGGCGCCTGCCAGGTCCAGGGCTTGACGCCGGCGGCCTTCACCAGCGCCTCGATGTTCTCGATCATCACCTGGAACTGGCCATGACCGAACATGACCGCCCCGAGCATGATCTCCTCGGACAATTCCTCCGCCTCGGACTCCACCATAAGTACCGAAGTGCGCGTGCCGGCGACCACGAGGTCGAGACTGGAGGACTCCAGTTCTCCGAAACTGGGGTTCAGAACGTAGGCACCGTCCTTGTAGCCGACTCGTGCCGCGCCCACCGGCCCGTTGAACGGGAGGCCGGCCACGGCGATGGCCGCGGAGGCGCCCATCATAGCGGGGATGTCCGGATCCACTTCCGGGTCCAGCGAGAGCACCGTGGCGATAATCTGAACTTCGTTCTTGAAACCGGCGGGGAACAGGGGACGGATGGGACGATCAATGAGACGGCAGGTCAGGATTTCCTTTTCAGAGGGCCGGCCTTCACGCTTGAAGAACCCGCCCGGGATCTTGCCCGCGGCATACGTGCGTTCCTGGTAATCCACAGTGAGCGGGAAGAAGTCGCGACCCGGATCCGCGTCCTTGCGGGCGACGCAGGTGACGAGCACCACGGTATCCCCGAGGCTGGCTACCACCGCGCCGGTGGCCTGCCGCGCAATCCTGCCATACTGGATCCGCGCGGTACGGTTGCCGAATTGAAATTCTCTGGTTACTGGATTCATGGAATCACCCCGTTGAAAGATGAATGGCGGAGGCTGCGGCCGTCCGGCTCATTCCTGGCTGGACGCGGAAGAAGTGTGGTCCCGGTCGCAGCATGCTGGCGCCGATTCTGAAAAGCGATGTTGTGGGATACGGCAGTTACTTACGCAAACCGAGCCGGCCAATAAGATCCCGATACCGGGTCAAGTCCTTCCTGCGGAGGTACTCGAGCAGTTGCCTGCGCTGATTTACCAGGCGCAGCAATCCCTGGCGGGAATGGTAATCCCGCGAGTGCGTCTTGAAATGTTCGGACAGGTCCGTGATGCGTGCGGTCAGCAGGGCAACCTGCACTTCTGCGGACCCGGTGTCCTGATTCGACTTCCTGTAATCGCTGACGATGCCAGCCTTTTGCTGCGTGCTTAATACCATGCGATTCAACTCCCAAACCCAACTTTTCCCGTCTGGTCCCGTTTAAGCGGCGCGTATTGTACCCACGCACCCTTCCAGTCACAAGAAATTATCCTGTGGCGGCCGCCACGTCCGCGGGGCGTAGCCGGAACAGCCGGCGCGGAGCGATGCGACCGTCATCCAATACCTCCCCGGCGCCGATGAACTGGCCGGCCTCATTGTACAACCGCACCCTGCCCTCGGTGGGCGAACGAGGCACGAGTACCGGCTGTCCCTGGCGCAGGTAGAACGCAACGGCCTCCTGCAACACAAGCGCCGGCGCGTCGCGCATGATGCTGTCGGTGCCGAGCAGCAACCGATCCAGTTCCGCGCTGCCCTGTTCCGCCGCTGCGCGCACCGCAGCCAGCGGCACGGCCTCCTGCTCCCGGAACGGGCCGGCCGCCGTGCGCCGCAGACTGATAACGTGCGCCCCGCAACCGGCGGCGGCGCCGATATCCTCGGCAAGCGTGCGGATATATGTGCCTTTCGAACACCACACCGCGATCTCGAATTCATCCGCCTCAAGTTCGAGCAGGTTCAGTTCGTATATGGACACCGGTCGCGGTTTACGCTCCACTTCCAGCCCCTGGTAGGCAAGTTCGTACAGGCGCTGGCCCTGGTGCTTGAGCGCGGAGTGCATCGGCGGCACCTGCTCTATCTCGCCCCTGAATCGATCCAGCACCGACTCCATTGCGGCGGGATCCATCGCCGGGGCGGGGCGCGTTTCAAGTATCGCACCGGCGCTGTCGCCGGTGGCCGTACGCACGCCAAGTTTGCACCGCGCCCGGTAGCGCTTGTCCGCCTCCAGCAACAAGGCGGAGAATTTGGTGGCTTCGCCGAAACACAGCGGCAGGAGACCCGTAGCCGTGCGGTCCAGGCTGCCCGTATGCCCGGCCTTGCGCGCCTGGAACAGATGTTTGACAACCTGCAGCGCCTCGTTTGAGGTCATGCCAACCGGCTTGTCCAGCGGCAGCACGCCATGGACGTCACGTCCGCGGGATCGCCTGGCCATGTTTACCTGTGCACATCCGGCAAGTGTCTGCGGACACTGCTACTTGTCATCGCGGTGCAATGACTCGAGCAGGGAGTGGATGCGACTGCCCCGTTCCACCGAAGCGTCGTAACAGAACTGCAACCGGGGCACGGAGCGCATGGTCAGCGCGGAGGCCAGACGGTGCCGGTAGTGCGCCGCCTGATCATTCAGGCACCGCTCCAGTTCCTCCGGTCTCAGCCGGCCGCCGATGCAGGTGAAAAACACCTTGGCCTGCTTCAGGTCCGGACTCACGTCAGCGCCGGAGATGGTCACCAGCCCGTGCTTTCCAGGATCCAGTTCCACCTGCACCATGGCCGCGATTTCGCGCTGCACCTGATCGGCGACGCGGCGATTGCGTCCGAATTCGCGCGGCATGCGGAATTCCTCCAGGGTCAGGCCAGCTTGCGCGCTATCTCAATGCGCTCGAACACCTCGATCTGATCACCGACGCGCACATCGTTATAGTTCTTCACGCCGATTCCGCATTCGGTGCCGGACTTGACCTCACCGACATCATCCTTGAAGCGGCGCAGGGATTCGAGTTGCCCTTCGTAGATGACCACGTTGTCGCGGAGTACGCGGATCGGGCTGTTGCGCCATACCGCACCGCTGGTAACCAGGCAGCCGGCGATATCGCCGAATTTGGGAGAACGGAATACCTCCTTCACCTCCGCGATCCCGATGATCTGCTCGCGCACCTCCGGCTCGAGCATGCCGACGATGGCCTTCTTCACGTCGTCGATGACGTCGTAAATGATGCTGTAATAGCGCAGGTCAATGCCCTCGTCCTCCACCAGCTTGCGCGCCGCGGCATCGGCACGCACGTTGAAGCCGATGACGACGCCCCTGGAGGCCATGGCGAGCTGCACGTCCGAACCGGTGATCCCGCCGACGCCGCTGTGGATTACATTCACTGTTACTTCCGGCGTCGTCAGACGCGACAGCGCGTCCGACAAAGCCTCCGCGGATCCCTGTACGTCGGCCTTGACGAGAATATTGAGGGTGGTCTTCTCCGCCTCCCCCATCTGCTGCATGATGTTTTCCAGTGTCGCCTGGTGCTTCTGTTCCAGCTTGCCCTGGCGATACTTGCCCTGGCGGAACTGGGCCACTTCCCGCGCCTTCTTTTCATCGGGCAACACCACAATCTCGTCGCCGGCGTTCGGCGTTCCCGACAGTCCGAGCACTTCGACCGGGGTCGATGGACCGGCCGACTCCAGTTCGCCGCCGTTTTCGTCGTACATGGCGCGCACGCGGCCGTACTCCTGCCCGCTGAGGATGACATCGCCCTTGCGCAATTCACCGCCCTGCACGAGCAGCGTGGCCACCGGGCCGCGACCGCGGTCCAGTCTGGATTCTATTACCGTACCCCGCGCCGTCCCAGCCGACGGCGCCTTGAGATCCTGCACTTCCGCAAGCAGCAGAATGGATTCAAGCAGGCTCTCCATCCCAGACCCGGTCCGCGCCGAGACCGGCACGAACATCGTATCGCCGCCCCAGTCCTCGGGTATTACGTCGAGTTTCGCCAGTTCCTGCTTTACCCGATCCAGGTCCGCATCCTTCTTGTCCATCTTGTTGATCGCAACAATTATCGGGACCTTGCCGGCTTTGGCATGGTGGACCGCCTCCTCGGTCTGCGGCATGACGCCGTCATCAGCGGCGACGACGACGATGACGATGTCGGTGACCTTCGCCCCGCGGGCGCGCATGGCCGTGAACGCCTCGTGGCCAGGCGTATCCAGAAAGGTGATATGTCCCTTGTCGGTGGTCACGCGGTAGGCACCGATGTGCTGGGTGATGCCGCCCGCCTCGCCGGCGGCAACCTGGGTGCGGCGGATGAAATCCAGCAGCGTAGTCTTGCCGTGATCCACGTGCCCCATGATCGTGACCACAGGCGGGCGCGTTACTTTCTCGCTTTCCGACTGGCTGACCTTCATGGCCTCTTCTTCCAGCACGTTCTCCTTCAGCAGCCGCGCCTTGTGACCCATTTCCTCAACCACTACCGCGGCGGTGGCCTGATCGATGGTCTGATTGATGGTGACCATGCTGCCGAGGTTCATCATGATCTTCACCACTTCGGTGCCCTTGACCGACATGCGCTGAGCCAGCTCGGCGACGGTGATGCTTTCGGGAATATCGACCTCACGCACAATGGGCGCGGTAGGCATTTCAAATGCATGTTGCGCCGGCCGGCGCACGACCGTCGGGCGAATGGCGCGCGGCTTTTTCCTGCGTTTGCCGGACTTGTCCGAGGCTACGTGCAGTTCGCGCAACTGCGGCGCGCGGGGCTGCATTTCAGCCGCGGGTTCGGCGGGGCCCGGCTGCTGCACGGCCCTGGCGGCATCGCCTGGGACCTGGACCGGCACCGCTTCCTGCTGCGACGGCTCGGCCACGGCCTCAAGCTCCCGCAATGCCTCGGCCGCAGCCTGTTCCGCCGCGCGCGCCGCGGCTGCCTCCGCCTCGCGCTGCTCCCGTTCCGCGGCCTGGCGCGCTGCCTCCTCCTCAATTGTGCTGCGCTTGGCATAGATGCGCTTGCGCCGGAATTCCACTGCAACGGTCTTGGCCCTGGGTTTCGCCCGGCCGGCCGCGGACGTCGGTATGGGCACCTTGAGCTCACTGACGCTCTTGCGCTTCAGCGTAATCTTCTTGGGTTCCGACGCGTCGGTCTTGCCGTGCTTGCGCCGCAGATAGCCGAGCAGTTCCGCCTTCTCCTCCTCGGAAATGTCGTCATCCGGCTCTTTGCTCGACAAGCCGGCCTGTTGCAGTTGCTCGAGCAACCGCTCCACGGTCACGCCGATTACGTCGGCGTACTGACGCACGGTGACTTCAGGCATTGCCAGCCTCCGCCTCGACGCCGGCTTGCGCCTCGAACCAGTGTTTGCGGGCCGCCATGATCAGTTCCCCGGCGCGTTCACGATCCATGCCTTCGATCTCCATCAGGTCATCCACCGCCTGCTCGGCGAGATCCTCGCGGGTAACGACGCCGCGGCCGGCCAGTTCGTAGGCCAGCGCGTCGTCCATGCCCTCCACACCGAGCAGGTCTTCGGCGGGCTCGGCATCGCCCAGCCGCTCCTCGCTGGCGATGGCGCGCGTCAGCATGACGTCGCGGGCACGGTCCCGGATCTCCTTGACCAGATCGGCATCGAACTCCTCGATTCCGAGCATTTCGTTTTCCGGAACGTAGGCCACCTCTTCGATGCTTGAGAATCCCTCCTGAACCAGGATCGAGGCGACTTCCGCGTCCACGCCCAGCTGCTCCATGAACATCGTCTGCAGTGTCGAAGCCTCAGCCTCGCTCTTCTGCTCGGCCTGCTCCACCGACATGATGTTCAGGTTCCATCTGGTCAGTTCACTGGCCAGCTTGACGTTTTGCCCGCCGCGGCCGATGGCCATGGACAGGTTCTCCTCCGCCACGGCCACGTCCATGCTGTGCGCATCCTCATCCACCATGATCGACACAACCTCCGCCGGCGCCATGGCGTTGATGACAAACTGCGCGGGATTTTCATCCCAGAGAATGATGTCCACGCGCTCGCCCGCGAGCTCGTTGGATACCGCCTGCACCCGCGAGCCGCGCATGCCGACGCAGGCGCCGATCGGATCGATGCGTCCGTCGCGCGCCCGCACCGCTATCTTCGCCCGCGATCCCGGATCGCGCGCGCCGCTGATAATCTCAATCAGCCCCTCGTTGATCTCGGGGACTTCGATCTTGAACAACTCAATGAGCAGTTCCGGCGCGGTGCGGCTTACGAACAGCTGCGGGCCGCGCGGTTCCGGGCGGACTTCGCGCAGATAGGCACGCAGCCGGTCGCCAGGGCGGGCCGGTTCGCGCGGGATCATCTGGTCGCGCGGAATCAATGCCTCGGCATTGCCCCCAAGATCAATGATAAGCCCGCTGCGCTCGACACGCTTGACCACGCCGCCGACCATCTGACCGACGCGGCCGCGGTATGCCTCAATCACCTGGTTCCGTTCCGCCTCGCGCACCTTCTGCACGATTACCTGCGTCGCGGTCTGCGCGGCAACGCGACCGAATTCCACCGACGCCATCGGTTCTTCGATGAAGCCGCCTACCTGGATGTCAAGGCTGCGCGCCTGGGCATCGCTGAGGCGGACCTGGCGGGGTGGAAACTCCAGCGGGTCGGGGCTGTCCGCGACCACTTCCCAGCGGCGGAACGTTTCGTAATCGCCGGTATCGCGATCCACGGCCACGCGTACTTCAATGTCTTCGCGATTGCGTTTCTTGGTGGCGCTGGCGAGCGCGGCTTCAATCGCCTCGAATATGATCTCTTTGGCGACGCCTTTTTCATTCGACACCACGTCCACTACCGTCAAAATTTCCTTGTTCATTTTCCTCACCATCCCACATTACTGCGGCACCAGCCGCGCCTTTTCCACCATGTCCCATTTCACTTCCATGGATGTTCCGAGCATGTTGATCACGAGCACGTCGGCGTCCACGCGCTCAACCGTACCGGTCAACTGACGGTGTCCCTGCAGTTTCATGCGCAGCCGCAGCCGCACTTCATTGCCGACATAGCGCTGAACCTGCGCCGGCGAAAACAGCGGGCGGTCCATCCCCGGCGAGGACACTTCCAGATCGTAGGGCCCGCGGATCGGATCCTCGACATCCAGCATACCGGTGACCGCACGGCTCACGCGCTCGCAATCCGCGAGTGTCACGCCCCTGCCCGAGTCGATGTACAGCCGCAACAGCGAGCGATGCCCGCGCCGGAAGCGTTCGATGCCCCACAGTTCGCAGCCGGCGTCTGCCACCACCGGGCTCAGTAATGCACCGAGATCTTTCATCCGGCCACCTGCTGGTCATTTACAGGCCGTCGAAAAGTCCGCTCCTGACTTTCCCGACAGCCTGTCAGGAAGCGCTGTCCGTTTCGACTTTCCACAAACCACCCGCCGCAAACAAAAAATGGGCCGGCGGCCCACTCTCTCATTCCTGGTAATCGGCGTGCCGGTGATGCACGGAGCGGGTCCCCGCCGGGGCGGCGCGCTGATGCGCCGGGTTTCGGCGCCGCCAACAAAAAACCCCGCACACAGACGGGGCCGCTCCCAGCGCGTTTCTGACTGGTAGCGGGGGCAGGATTTGAACCTGCGACCTTCGGGTTATGAGCCCGACGAGCTGCCAGACTGCTCCACCCCGCAACAACGAAGGGCGCATGGTACCGGGAGCCCCCGGCCAATTCAAGCCGCGGCCGGGCGTCCGGGCGCGGGTGGCGACAGTTGCACCCGCTGTCTGCGCGCACCCCAGGTTCCCGCGGCAGGTTCAAACACGCCATGGCACCGGGTACCGCACTGCCGACATTCACCGTCCGCCGTGAGGTTCCAGTCGCTCAATACATACCAGTCGCGGCCAATCAGCAACGCGCCGCACTCACGGCAATAAGTACTGCCGCCGGCGGCATCGTGCACATTGCCGGTGTAAACGTAGTGCAGGCCGTTCCGCAATCCGATGGCACGCGCCCGTGTCAAGGTTGCATGCGGCGTTCGCGGCTTGTCGCGCATCTTCCAGTCGGGGTGAAACGCGGTGAAGTGGAGCGGGACATCCGCTCCCAGCGATTCGCGGATCCACGTTGTCATCGCATCTATTTCGGCGTCCGAATCGTTCTCCCCGGGGATGAGCAGCGTCGTGATCTCGAACCACACCCGGGTCTCGTGCTTCAGGTACATCAGCGTATCCAGGACCGGCTGCAGATGGCTGCCGGTGATGTTGCGGTAAAAGGTTTCGCTGAACGCCTTCAGATCCACGTTCGCGGCATCCATGTGCCGGTAAAACTCGGCGCGCGGCTCGGGGCACATGTAGCCGGCCGTCACCGCCACCGATTTCACGCCCCAGGCACGACATGCCTGTGCCACGTCCACGGCATATTCGTAAAAAATCACCGGGTCATTGTAGGTAAACGCAATGGACCGGCAGCCCAGGCGGACCGCGGCCTTGGCCAGCGACGCGGGTGACGCAGCATCCGCCAGCGTATCGGTCTCCCGCGACTTGCTGATATCCCAGTTCTGGCAGAACTTGCAGGCCAGATTGCAGCCGGCGGTACCGAACGACAGCACCGGAGTACCCGGAAGAAAATGATTCAGGGGTTTCTTTTCGATGGGGTCGATGCAGAAACCGCTGGAACGCCCGTAAGTGGTCAACACGATCTCACCGTCCTGGCACGCGCGCACGAAACACAGTCCGCGCTGTCCATCATGCATCCTGCAGGCGCGCGGACAGACATCACATTGCACGCGGCCGTCGTCGAGACGGTGCCAATACCGGGTCCGGACCGTGGAAGCCGGATCGAATGCAGGTGTCGTTGCGACCATCGTTACCTCATAATAGTCCGCCGTAAAAATCCGTCCATGGACTTTTGCCCGCCGCTTCGGCCAAAGCACAGCTTCGGCCTTGCTTAGTTTATCAAGCACTTGCGTGCTTGATAAACGATGCGTCCCCTGCGGCGCTGCGCATCCGGCTGCGCGCCGCCGGTCCAGGGCAGGCCGTCCTCGGCCTACCCGTTCGCCGGGCCGGAAGTCCACCGGACTTCCGGCTATCTCCGGCTCACCCTTGGGGCGCACAGGGTGGCGCAAAATCCGATTTTGCGTCACCCTGATTATTGACGCAGCATGACTTCCGTTGTCAAAGAGCAAACGTGAGCTTCATAGACAGTAACATACGCCTGTCCGGCCTCGGCGGCACGGTCCGGGCGCCGGCCGTGGCCGGCGCGTTCTATCCTGCGGATCGCTTTGCCCTGGGGGCAATGGTCGAGTCGTTGCTCGCGGATGCGCGCTGCCGCCCGGAAACCGCCGCGCCCAAGGCGCTGATCGCGCCGCATGCAGGCTACGTTTATTCCGGCCCGGTTGCGGCCACGGCCTACAAACTGCTGCGGCCGCTGGCGCAGACGGCAACGCGCGTCATCCTGCTTGGGCCGGCACACCGTGTCGCGGTACGCGGACTGGCGGTTCCGTCGGTGCACCGCTTTCGCACACCGCTGGGGGACATTCTCCTGGACCGGCAGGCGATTCAGAAGATTTGCGATCTCCCGCAGGTGCAGATCAACGACGCGGCCCATGAACGCGAACACAGTCTCGAGGTGCATTTGCCGTTTCTGCAGGCGGTTCTGCCGGAGTTTTCCCTGGTGCCCATCGTGGTGGGACATGCCGCACCGGGCGCGGTCGCCGAGGTCATCGAGCCTTTGTGGGGCGGCCCGGAAACGTTAATCGTGATCAGTACGGACCTCAGCCACTACCACGATTATGCGACGGCGTGCCGCATTGATGCCGAAACGTGCTCGGCAATCGAATCGTTCCGGTTTGAGGACATCGGGCCGGAGCAAGCCTGTGGCTGCATGCCGATGGCCGGACTGCTTTTGCTTGCGCGAAAAGGCGGATTGCAAATAGAACGCCTGGATCTGCGCAATTCGGGGGATACCGCCGGCAGCCGCGATCAAGTGGTCGGCTACGCGGCATTCGCACTGCGCGGCGGCGAACGCATTGGCACCGGCGACGATGACGGCATGCTGCTCGAACTGGCACGCAGCAGCATTGCCCATGGTCTGCGCACCGGCCACCCCCTGGAACCGGGCACCGGAGACTATCCGCCCCGATTGCATGCGCCGGCGGCGGTATTCGTGACGTTGATGCTTCACAGCCGCCTGCGCGGGTGCATCGGCACTACCGAGCCGGTGGCGCCCCTTGTCCGCGCGGTCGCCGACAATGCCTTCAAGGCTGCGTTTAACGATCCGCGTTTTCCGGCGTTGACATTGATGGAATTCCGGGAGACCAGAGTCAGCCTGTCGTTGCTCGGCGCCAAGGAGCCGCTCGCGTTTCGAACCGAGGCAGACCTGCTGAGCCAGTTGCAGCCCGGGATCCACGGGCTGGTGATCGCCCGCGACAAGCGCAATGCCACGTTCCTGCCGTCAGTCTGGGAAATGGCACCGGCACGGGAACAGTTTCTGGCCCAGCTCAAGCTCAAGGCCGGATTGAACGAAAACGAATCCCCGACGCATGCGTGGCGGTACACGGCACGTCATATTTCCGATTGACGGGCCGCCGGAAGACGGGTTTTCAGCAGCTTCTCAAGGTATGACCGCCGCTGCGCGCCGGCGGGCGGCCGCCGCCCCAGCGGCGTCGCCGCGCGCGGCGCGTGCGGAACCGATGAGTTCCCAGGCCGCCTGCCTGGTCGGTGCATCGCTCTCCGCGAGGGAAACGCATTTCAGGCCGGTGGACTCGGCCTGCTGCCATTGACGCTGCCGCAACCGCACGCGCCCCAGCCTGAGCCAAAGCTCGCCGTCCCGCGGAGAGATCCGCAATGCCCGTTCCAGTTCCGCCGCAGCCTCGGCGTTTTTCCCCGCCTTTTCGGCGACATCGGCCCGTTGCAACAATGCCGAAACCGCCGGCGGGCGCGCAGCCACGGGCGCCACATCCGGCTGTTCCGGCGCTGCCGCCGGCAGCGGTGCCGCTGCCGGGGAAGCGGATGGCGGGGGGAAAGTCTCTTCGGGCCCGGGAGGCCCGATCGAGGGCGGAACCCCCGCGCCGGATTCGCTTCGATCTTCCGCCGGAACCTGTTGTTTCGACGATCCCGGCAATCCCGCGCACGAGGCCAGCAAAACGGGTAACAGCAGCAATCCCGCGGGGATGAACGCCCGTCGCGCTTTCTGCACTCCGGAAATGACGGGATTATCCACGACGGCGCTCCACACCCGTCCGTTATCCGCCGTTGCAACCGGAAAGTACACCCACTGGCGCCCCTATATAAGGAATGTACCCAAGATCCGCACACGCACCGCCAATGGGGACTGCGGAGGCGCGCATCCACCGCACATCAGGTGGAGGCACCCCGGGCCAGGGCTCCACGCCCAGGCGCCGCATGGTTTCCGCCCACACCGGCATCGCCCCGGCAGCCCCGGTAAGGCCCATGGAGTTGTTGCTGTCGAGCCCTGCCCACACCACGCCCAGGTAACGGTCACCGTAGCCTGCAAACCAGCTGTCCCGCAAATCATTGGTGGTCCCGGTCTTCCCGGGGAAGTGCCCGCTCTGGCCCAACAATCCCGGCAAGGCCTTGCCGGTCCCCCCGGTCGTGGCTTCGGCAAGCGCGTGCGCGATCAGAAAGGCCGGGCCGGGTTCAAAGGACTGGGACATGCTGAGCTCATGGCGGGTCAATCCGGTACCGTTCACTGCGACCGCCTCGCGGATGGTGGACAACGGTATGCTGAAACCGCCATTTGCCAGCGTCTGATACACCTGCCCAACTTCAAGTGGTGACAATTCAATCGCCCCCAGCAGCGTGGATGGCAGCGGCTTCGGCGCATACCGCAACCCGCTCCGTTGCAACAGCTTCATGATCCGAACAGGCCCCAGTTCCATGCCAAGCCGCACCGTTGCAACGTTGTAGGATCGTGACAGGGCCTCGAGCATCGTGACAGTGCCATGCTGGCGCTGATCGTAGTTTTCCGGCTTCCACAGGCTGCCGTCGTCGAGCTTCAGCTCGAACGGAGAATCATCCAGCGGTGTCAGCAGGTTGAAGCGGTTGCCCTGTCCCAGCGCTTCCAGATACACAAAGGGCTTTACCAGGGAACCGATGGGTCGCCGCGCCGTCAGCGCCCGGTTGAAATCTCCCGCACCGGCGCCGCGCCCGCCCGCCATGGCGACCACTTCACCGGTGGTGTAGTCGATCACCAGCGCCGCGGCCTGCAACGACCCCGGCTTAATTTTGCGCCTGGCTTCGATGCGCTTCAGCACCTGCTCGATCCCGGCGTCCACGGCCTCCTGAGCATCCAGATCCAGGGAAGTGAAGATGCGCAATCCGGTGCTGGCCAGTTGCTGCACGGAATACAGTTCGCGCAGATCCCTGCGCACCAGATCCATGAACGCCGGATGGCGCTCGCGGCTCCAGGTCGGTTTCCCCACGATGTCCAGCCCGCGGCGGCTGGCGGCATCGCCTTCCGCGGCGGACAGAAAACCGCCGTCCTGCATCAACCTCAAGACGAGATCGCGCCGCTCCCGCGCCCGCTCCGGATGCCGATGGGGATCGTAATGGGAGGCGCCGCGCACCAACGCCACCAGCAGGGCCAGCTGGTGCAGTCGCAATTCGCCCAACGGCCGCCCGAAGTAATACTCCGCGGCGGTACCGAAGCCATGCACCGCAGTGGCGCCCTGCTGCCCGAGATAGACTTCATTCACATAGGCCCAGAGGATCTGCTCTTTGTCGAGGTGCCATTCCACGAGCACGGCCATCGCCGCCTCGTTCAACTTTCGCGCCAGGGTCCGATCCGGAGACAGGAACAGGTTCTTCACCAGTTGCTGGGTCAGCGTGCTCCCGCCCTGTTCGACTTCGCCGGCGCGGAGATTTACCCACAGGGCGCGCAGGATACCGCGCAGGTCCACGCCACGATGGCGGAAAAACTGCCGATCTTCGACCGCGACAATGGCGTCGCGCAGCGCGGGAGGTATCCCGGAAGCCGGCACGAACACCCGGTTCTCGTTGCTGCGCGGGACAATGCGCCCCACCAGCGGCGGGTCCACCCTCTGCAGCGCCGCAGGTTCGCCTGATCGGGTGTCACGGAGCGAAATGATCCGGCGCCCGGCAAATCGAACCTCCAACAGGCGCGGAGGTTCCACACCGTCCCAGTAGGCGAACTCCCGCAGATAGGCGCTGATGCGATCGCCCGAACGCGCGTAGTCTCCCGGGATCCCGATCGACTCCTGTCTCTGGTAGCCGGCACGGCGCAGATGACGTTCCAGATCGGCGGCACTCAACGCGGCACCGGCATACAGATCGATCGGCCGCGCGTAGACGCGCGCCGGCAACTCCCACTGCAGATCCGCGAGCCGTTGACGCACCTGCATTTCCAGCCAGGTCAGGTACGCGGCAAGAACGCATCCCAGCAAGACCGCAACCAGTGTGCCGGCCCCTGCCGCACGCCCCGCGCGAAGCCAGCGCCCCCGCCGGCTCAGGGCGCTGCGGCGCGCCCGCACAGTTTTTGTTTTCCTTTTCAGAACAATCAGTTAGGTCAGGGAATATAGAATTAACGCCGAAAAAAAACCCGCCGGTTCGGGCGGGTTTTTCAATTCTCCAGGCAGGTTTTTCACGACCGGGCTGTTTGGCTCTGGTCGCCCGGCGACACTCCTGGCCGGGATTGAATCTCTGCCTTCAGGCCATTGGCATCATTCAAGCGATCTGCTGTTCAGCATCTCGGCGTCGAATGACCAAGCCCGATCAAAGACTACTTCTTTTTGGATGCCTTCTTCTTCGATTTCTTCTTTGCTCTCTTCTTTGCCATGTCAGTCACTCCCCTAGTTAACCAGGTTGAATGGAAACATTACCGCAACACACACCACCAACAACACAACAACTGGGTGACTATTATAGTGAGGATTTTCCGTTTTTCTAATATTTTTTCACATCACTGTCTCAAGTACACCACACACGGGTGCGCCGACCCTCCATCTCACACCGCGTGCACTCGTCATTTCACGATCTCTTTCCGGGCCGTTCACCACCAAGCAGATGCCACTATTCATTTCGCTCCGAGTGCCTGCAGTACCTCACTCGTGATCTGTTTTACGTCGCCCGTGCCGTCGATCCGCACATGCTTTGGTGCGCGCCTGTCGCCGGCTTTCGCCCAGTCCGAGTAGTACTTGATCAGCGGCGCCGTCTGCCCGTGGTACACGCTCAGTCGCTTGCGCACCGTCTCTTCGACATCATCGTCACGCTGAATCAATGATTCGCCGGTCACGTCGTCCTTGCCCGCGACCTTGGGCGGATTGAACAGGACGTGATAGGTGCGCCCGGACCCGGGATGAACGCGCCGCCCGCCCATGCGCCGGACAATCTCCTCGTCGGGGACGTGGAGTTCCACGACATACTCCACGTCGATGCCGGCGGCGCGCATGCCCTCCGCCTGGGCCAGCGTACGCGGGAATCCGTCAAACATGTATCCGGCGGCGCAGTCCGGCTGCCGGATGCGTTCCCGCACCAGCCCCAGAATCAGATCATCGGAAACCAGCTCGCCTGCATCCATGATCTTCTTGGCCTGCTTGCCCAGTTCCGTGCCCGCCTTGACCGCGGCGCGCAGCATGTCGCCGGTGGATATCTGCGGGATTTTGAAGGTTTCCTTGATCAGATTGGCCTGCGTCCCCTTGCCGGCCCCAGGGGGGCCCAAAAGAATGATTTTCATGATCGCGCTCCGCGTATAACCTTGGATTGAATGACTGCAGGTTTGGTAACCGAATCCCGCGCTAATGAAGTTTGCTCCTGACCTGGACGATGGCAGCCGTAACCGCATCAGCTCCTACGGTGCGGACTACGTCATCGTAGCCGGACTGCGCCACGAGCGTAACATTATCGTCACTGCCGAGCGCGTTATTTCCGGTTGGGGCCCGGCGGACGCCGCCGAACTCTCTTCCGGCCACATGCAGGAGCTGGCGCAACTGACCCCGGAAATTGTGCTGATTGGGACCGGGAGGCGGCTGCGCTTTCCACCGCAGGCGATCATGGAGTCGCTGCCCCGACTCGGCATCGGCCTCGAGTTCATGGATACCGGCGCCGCCTGCCGGTCTTACAACTATCTGCTGGGCGAATCTCGCCGGGTCGTGGCGGCGCTCATAATCCCCTGACCCCCTGCGGCGCGTTTCCGGGCACCCGCAGCCGCGGTGAATTGCATCGGCCCCGGGGTCCTTCCGATCAATGTTCATTGAAGAGCATCTCAATCGAGAACCCCTCCCGTTCCATCAACCGGCGCAGACGCCGCATGGCTTCCATCTGGATCTGACGCACGCGTTCCCGCGTAACGCCCAATTCGTTACCGATTTCCTCCAGCGTCGCCACGTCTCGCCCATGCAGCCCGAAGCGCCGCTCGACAACCGCATACTGCTTGTCCGTCAGCCGGGTCAGCCACAGCTCGATGCGCCGGCGGACGTCGGAATCCTGCAGCAGCAATGAAGGGTCCGGATTGTTGTCGTCCGCGAGGGTGTCAAGCAGGGACTTGTCCGATTCCAGACCGGAAGGGGCATCCATGGACGCGACGCGTTCATTAAGCCCCATGACGCGCTTGACCTCGTCTATGGGCCGGCGTAATTCGCCCGCCACGTCTTCCGGCCCGGGTTCACGATCCAGCTTCTGTGCCAGACGGCGCGCCGCGCGCAGGCAGCTGTTTATCTCCTTGACGACGTGGATCGGGAGGCGCACGGTGCGCAGCTGATTCATCAGCGCCCGTTCCACGGTCTGCCGGATCCACCACGTGGCGTAGGTGGAAAAGCGAAATCCCCGGTCCGGGTCGAACTTCTCCACGGCGCGGATCAGCCCGAGGTTGCCCTCCTCGATCAGATCCAGCAGCGCCATCCCCCGGTTCGTATAGCGGCGCGCGATCTTTACCACCAACCGCAGATTGCTTTCGATCATCCGCTTGCGTGCCCGCAGGTCGCCCCGGCGGGCGCGCCGGGCGAAGAGAACCTCCTCCTCCGCGCTTAACAGCGGCGAGAATCCTATTTCGTTGAGGTAAAGGCGTGTGGCATCCAGGTCGCCGTCGCTGACAAAATGCGGCTCCGGGTCGTCGGCGTCATCTTCTGCTTCCGGCACGGCCGGGAGGTCCGCGTCCGTATCCATCCCAGGCGTGGCAACTGCACATTCTCCCGCCTCGCCCTCCCCCGGGTCCGGCAGCCGTGAGCGCGCATACCGGGTTCTGCGCCGGCTCGTGACCGAGGACCTGAGCGGGGGGGTCAAGATCGATTGACCTGCTGTTCCCGGGGGAGATGATCCAGAGGATTGACCGGCTTTCCGTCTTTGCGGATCTCGAAATGCAGCATGGATCGGCCGTCGTTGTCCATGCCCATGGTTGCGATCTGCTGGCCCGCGCTCACCTGATCTCCCTCAGCCACCAGCAGTCGCTCGTTATACGCATATGCACTGAGGAAGGTATCGCTATGCTTCAGGATGATAAGCCTGCCGTATCCCAGAAGTCCACTTCCGCTGTACACGACCGCGCCGGCGGCGGCAGCATTCACAGGCTGACCCTGGATGCCGGAGATGTCCACGCCCTTTTTCGACGTAGGACTGTCGGAACGCACAATGCGCCCGGACGTCGGCCACTGCCAGTGCACTGCGCCGCGACTCGCCGCTGAAGGCGGAACCGGCGCGGTCGTGGGCGGAGCGGCCGGTGCTGTTTTCTCCGCAGTCACTCGTGGCGGAGGTGCCGAGGCCGCAGGACGATCGGCGGGCTTCCCCGCGCGCAATACCAGCCGCTGCCCGGGAATGATCACAAACGGATCGCTGATATCGTTCCAGCGCGCGATATCCCGGTAATCCATTCCGTAACGCCAGGCAATGGAGTACAGGGTGTCCCCCTTTGCGACCTGATGCACGGGCGGGGGGGCGGCCTCCGGCGCCGGTATGGGAGCTTGCAGCCCGGGCCGGGCCGGATCCCGCACCGGCTCCTCACCGCGCTGATCCACCGGCGCCCGCGCAGAACTGCACGCGCACAGCGATGCCGCTACCATCAGATGAATGAGATGCGGCGCGGAACGGAAAGTGCCGGCGCTCATCGGCGATTCAGGACGTGCCCTCCAGCATCGGCACAAAGCTTACCCAATCCAGTTGCTGCTGCTCATAACCATCGGGCGTGCGCATGATGCGCAGCAACGCCTGCTCTCCGCTCCGCCCGACCGGCAGGATGAGCCTGCCCCCGATTCCGAGCTGCGAGCGCAGCATACCCGGTACGCCGACGGGGGCCGCCGTGGCCAGGATCCCGTCGAATGGCGCCTGATCCGCCCAGCCGAGGCTGCCGTCTCCGTGCCGTGACACGATGTTGTCAAGCTGGAGCAGCCGAAACCGTTCCCGCGCGCGCTGAATCAGCGCCTCAATGCGTTCGATCGTGTACACCTTTATACCAAGGCGCGCCAGAACCGCAGTCTGATAGCCGCAACCGGTGCCGATCTCCAGGACGGTCCCGGGAATCCCGGTTTCAATCAGCGCCTCGGTCATCCGCGCCACGATATAAGGCTGGGAAATGGTCTGATTATGCCCTATGGGCAGCGCGGTGTTGTCGTAGGCGCGGCTGGCCAGGGCCTCGTCCACGAACAGATGACGCGGTGTGCCGCGGATCAGTTCCAGTACGATCTCCGAACGGATCCCCATCTCGCGCAGTTGCTCCACCAGCCGGTCCCGCGCCCGCTGGGAGGTCATGCCGATACCGCGCAGATCAGGTTTTTGCATCGCCGAGTCCACCCAGAAGTTCGGCGAGCGGCGGTAACGCCGTGTGTCGCGTCAGATCCACCTGCAACGGAGTCACTGAGATCGCGCATCGGCCGACGGCGTGGAAATCGGTGCCCGGACCCGCGTCCTGTCCTGCGCCCACCGGGCCAACCCAGTACACGGTACGCCGTTTCGGATCCTGCATGCGTACCGCCGGCTCGGATTTGTGCCGGTGTCCGAGGCGCGTGACTTCCCAACCCGCATACTCCCCGTATGGCACATCCGGGAAATTCACATTGAGCAGCAGGTCCTGCCGATCGGGATTGCGCAGCAGCAATTGCACCAGATCGACGGTCGCCCGCGCGGCCGCCTCATAATGCGTCGGGTTTTCTCCCGCCAGCGACAGTGCCAGCGCCGGACGGCCGAGGAATCTGCCCTCCATGGCTGCGGCCACGGTGCCGGAATACAACACGTCATCACCCAGGTTCGGCCCGGCGTTGATGCCGCTCACCACCATGTCGGGTTCCTGTTCCAGCAAACCGGTAATGGCAAGATGCACGCAGTCGGTGGGCGTCCCGTTGACGTATATGTATCCATTGCGCGCCGCGCGCGCATACAGCGGTGCATCGAGAGTCAATGAATTGCTGGCGCCGCTGCGATTGCGGTCGGGAGCGACCACCGTCACGCGGCCGACGGCGGACAGGGCCTCAGCCAGCGCCTCGATGCCGGGAGACTGGTAGCCATCGTCGTTGCTGACGAGAATGTGCATGCTTGTGGGGCGCGAGCGATGGCCTATCCCAACAGAAATTCGAGCAGCGCCTTTTGCGAATGGAGTCGATTACCCGCTTCCGCCCACACCACGCTGTGCGTACCATCGATGACGTCGGCGCTGACCTCTTCGCCGCGGTGAGCCGGCAGGCAGTGCATGAACAGCGCATCGGGCCGGGCGCGGCCCATCAGTTCCGCCGACACCTGGTACGGGGCGAACGCCGCGCGGCGTTGTGCCGCCTCCTCTTCCTGACCCATGCTGGCCCAGACATCCGTGACCACGAGATCCGCGCCGGACACCGCCGCGGGGGCGTCATGCCCGACCACGACCCGGCCACGCGCGGCAGCCAGTACCGATGGCTCCGGCAGGTATCCCGGCGGGCAGGCAAGATGCAGATCAAATCCCAGCAGCGCCGCGGCATGAATATAAGAATTGCACACGTTGTTGCCGTCGCCTACCCAGGCCACGCGCCGACCGGAGATCTCCCCCCGTTGCTCCAGGTATGTCTGCATGTCCGCCAGTAATTGACACGGATGATGCATGTCGGACAAGCCGTTGATGACCGGGACGCCGGCTGCCCTGGCAAATCTCTCCAGGCGCTCATGGGCATGGGTGCGCACCATGATGCAATCCACCATCTGCGACAGCACGCGGGCCGTATCTTCCGGCGGCTCGCCGCGCCCGAGCTGGGTATCGGTCGGAGAAAGAAAGATCGCGTGGCCACCCAGGTGCGCCATGGCCGTCTCGAAAGACACGCGCGTGCGCGTCGAGGACTTTTCGAAGATCATCGCCAGCGTGCGGCCCGGCAATGATGCGCGCAGGCGCCGCTCCCGCCATTCGCTCTTCATTGCGACGGCGCGGCGCAGCAGGGCATGCAGTTCATTCGCGGACAGGTCCTCCAGCGTCAGAAAATTCCTGGGCATGCTTGGTGTCTGCCTGCGGCGGGTCGGTGAAATCGGGAAAAAAGCGAGCCCGGCGGATGCCGGGCTCACTCGGTCGAATTGGCCAGAATCAGCGGCTCAAAACGAAAGTCCATGGGCGGCTGCGCCCATGAACAGCAGCATGGGGATGGAGAGCGCCGTATTGGCCCGCGACGTCAGAAAGGCTACGCGGCGCGCCCTGGCTTTCTCCGCATCCGTTGCCGTCACAATCCCCAGCACTTTCTTCTGATTCGGCCAGATAAGCACCCAGACGTTGAACAACATGATGGTTCCGAGCCAGGCGCCCATCCCCAGTGTGGTCAGACCGATGTTGCCCTGACCGACGCCCAGGGTGAACACGCCGTGCAGGGAATAGTGCCCCGCCGATCCGATGTAGAAAGCGCCGGACAGCCACGTCACCACCGCGGCCCAGCGGAACCACAGCAGCGCGCGCGGCATGATGTACTTGCCGATGGCAGCCGGGCCGGGGCCCTCCTTGTCGGCATTGGCCTGGGCCATCGCCGGTACGTTGACGAAATTGAAAAAGTACAGCAAGCCAATCCAGGTCACGCCGGAGAGGAAATGCACCCAGCGTTCCAGAGCAAGCAGCATGTCGAGTTCCATGGCCCCCCCTTGGCGCCTCAGGCGCCCGCCAGCGACTTGATGATAAATGCCAATACCAGGGCCAGAACCAGGCCCGCGACAATGGTGCCGACGATTGAATCAAGTGGATTCATGCTCCCCCCTGATGACCATTGGATACATTCGGTCAGTCATTGAAATTATACTTCCCCTGAGGCGGCCTTTCACGCAGTGGGCCGCCCCAAACATGTATACGCCTGAACCACGGCATTGCACGGCTGGAATTTTCACGTATACTTGAAAGCCTGACTGTTTTTGTCGGGTATTTCTTTGAGGAGACCCATTGGGCCATGAGCGCCATCGACGAAATCAAATCTACCCTCGCCGGCAACCCGATTGTGCTGTTCATGAAAGGAACGCCGGAATTCCCCCAATGCGGCTTTTCCATGCGCACGGCCCAGGCCCTGAAGGCATGCAACGTCAAATTTGCCTACGTGGACGTGCTGGCGAATCCGCACATCCGCGCCGACCTGCCGAAAGTCTCCAACTGGCCGACGTTCCCCCAGGTTTTCGTCAATGGTGAACTGATCGGCGGCTGCGACATTACGCTGGAACTGTACCGTACCGGGGAGCTTCAGCCACTGCTGACCAGGGCCGCGGGTGGTACGTCCGGGGACGGAAGCTGAGTCGTTTAACCGCGGTTCTTGTTCCTTAGCCAGATACAACGGCCCTCACTGGCGCGATCGATGTCCGCCAGTCGGCGTTCATGGGCCGCCGTTTCCCCGGCAGTGGGAGTGATGACGCGCAGCCCGCGCCGCGGAGTCGTGGTGCCCGCCGCCCGTGCCGATGTCACGGTAGTCGCCGGGCGCCCCCCATCCAGCCACAGGGCCGCCTGACCGCCGGTCATTGCCAGATAAACATCCGCCAGCAATTGCGCGTCCCGCAACGCGCCGTGCAGATCTCGTCCGGAGCTGTCCACGCGGTAACGGGCGCACAGGGCGTCCAGACTGTTCTTCTGTCCCGGATGCTTCTCCCGCGCCAGCGCGAGGCTGTCGAGCACCGTGCAATGTTCGGCGAACATGCCCCAGTGCGGTCCCAGCCGCTGGAGCTCCGCATTGATGAACTCCACGTCGAAGGCGGCGTTATGGATGATGACCTCGCTGCCGCGGACAAACTCGAGCAATGCCTCCGCTATTTCCGCGAAGCGCGGCTTGCCCGCCAGCTCCTGCGCGCTGATCCCGTGCACGTTGAATGCCCCGGTCTCAATGTCGCGCTCCGGGTTCAGATAATGATGGAACACCCGATCCGAGCGGCGGCGATTGCGCAACTCCACGCAGCCGATCTCGATAATCCGGTGCCCCTGGGCCGGATCCAGCCCTGTGGTTTCAGTGTCGAGCACGACCTGGCGCATGCGGTTCAGTCCGTCACGAGCAGCTTCCCGATGGCCGCCACGGCCAGTCGATCCACTCGCTCATTTTCCGGGTGCCCGGCGTGACCCGGTACCCAGTGCCAGCTTATCTCGTGGGCCTGGGTCAATCGTTCCAGCTCCCGCCACAGATCGACGTTCTTGACCGGTTTCTTGCCGGCAGTTTTCCAGTCGCGCCGTTTCCACTGCGGCAGCCAGATCGTAATACCGTTGCGAACGTATTCCGAGTCGGTTGTGAGTTCCACCCGGCAGCGGCGTTTGAGCGCTGCGAGCGCGCGGATTGCCGCGGTCAGCTCCATGCGGTTGTTGGTGGTCTCGCGCTCCGCTCCGGAAAGTTCCTGCTCCCGGCCCCGAAAGCGCAGCAGTGCCGCCCATCCGCCGGGCCCCGGGTTTCCCTTGCAGGCGCCGTCGGTGAATATCTGCACGGTATTCATTCGCAACTCCCCCGGGTGCTGGGTTCGGCCATTCCGGCCGCTATCAGCGTGCGCCGCGACTGCCAGCGCATTTTCACCGGTGTCAACGCGATGACGCGCTTGCGCGCCACGATGATCATGGATGCGCCCAGCGCCGGCCACAACGCGGCACCGAGGTTCTCCAGCCAGCCGAACCGGCCCATGGCGCGGCGCAATGGCGGACGAAACGCACAGCGATGCACCGCCACGACGTCAAAGTCCAGCAACGACAGCCAGTCGCGGATGCGGGCTGCCGAATAAAAATTGCCGTTCCAGGGCGACCGGCCGCGCCAGCACAGCAACCACCGCCACAGCCCGAACAGGCTCCATGGATTGAGCGCTAGCACCACCAGATGTCCCTCGCCTATCAACGCGCGCTCCACCTCGCGCAATATCCGGTGCGGGTTCCGGGCAAACTCCAGCATATGGGGCAACACGATGACGTCAATGGCGTCGGACGCGAGCGGCAGGCTGTCCGCGGCAGCCACAACGGTGCCTGGCGGCAGCCCTGTCTCCGCGCAGGAGCTCAGCAACAGCCGGTGATGAATGCGGCTGGATTCCACCAGTTTCGTATCCGCCGGCCGTCCAATCGTCACGAGGTGATATCCGAACAGCCCGGGCAGCAGTGCAGCCAGCTGCCCGCCCTCCAGTCCCAGCAGGTAGGCGCCCACGGGGCCGGCAAACCATTCGCGGAGCGACAATTCATTGTCCGGGTGCGCCAGCACGATTCAGCTCCCGCTACGGTCCGCGGGGAGAGTTGACGCCCGGGGCCGTGATTGCCAGCATGAGGTCATGCTGGAGATTAAACCAGTCGCCGCGTTTCGCGACAATTACATCTGGCTGGCAATCCATCCCGATTCGCGCCGGACCGCCATCGTCGACCCGGGTGACGCGGCACCCGTGCTCGCGGCGGTGCGTCGCCACAGGCTGCGCCCGTGCGCCATCCTCATTACGCATCATCATTCCGATCACGTGGGCGGCGTTCATGGGCTGCTGGAGGAATTTCCGGTGCCGGTGTACGGCCCGGCCGCCGAGGATATCCCGGCGCGGAGCGTCGATCTCCGGTCCGGGGACCGTATCCGCCTCGACGAACTCGATAGCGAATATGAAGTGCTCGGGGTCCCGGGTCACACGCTTGGCCATATTGCCTACCACGGCCACGGGATCGTATTCGCCGGCGACACTCTGTTCATGGGTGGTTGCGGGAGATTGTTCGAGGGAACAGCGCAGCAGATGTTTGATTCACTTGATTGCCTCGCCGGCCTGCCGGACACCACGCAGGTCTACTGCGCCCACGAATATACCCAGGCCAATCTGCGTTTTGCCGCGGCTGTGGAGCCCGGTAATCGCGATGTGACGGATCGGATCCGGGCAGTTGCCGCAATGCGGTCGCAGGGCGTTCCAACCGTCCCGGCGACGGTGGCAGTGGAAAAAAAGACCAATCCATTCCTGCGCGCCCGCGTTGCGGCGGTCCGGGACGCCGCATCGCAGTACGCGGGACGGAACATTCTGGACCCGGTATCCGTGTTCGCGACCATTCGAGCGTGGAAGGATGTGTTCTAATCGGCGAGACCATCCAGCGGGTATATTGCTGTTTTATCATTGATTTGACGCTTGACCGATCCGGAGGCGCCGCCTAGCATGGATTGCCGTGCGCCTGCCATCCATTATCGCCCTGGCACTGGTAATCGCCGGTTGCTCTTCCGACCCGGCCCGCACGGGTTCCCCTGGCACCCACGCTAGGGACATTCGCACCGGAACCATCCAGTCCGACGGGATCGCGGAGCCGGTACCCGAGGCCCCCTCCGAGATGCCGTCTGCCGATGCTTCGTCCCTGCAGGGCGACGTGTGGCATCGGCTGCGCGCCGGACTCAGCATGGATCGCCACCTGTCGCAGCCGGTAGTGCGGGAAAAGCTTGCTTTCTATGCCCGCAAACAGGAATTTCTGGATCGGGTTGCGGAACGCGCCCGGCCATACCTGTTCTACATCGCCGAAGCGCTGCAGCGCCGCAACCTGCCGGCGGAATTGGCGTTGTTGCCCATAGTGGAAAGCGCCTACCAGCCGTTTGCGTATTCGCGCAGCCGTGCCTCCGGCATTTGGCAGTTCATTCCCGGCACGGGCAAGCGTTACGGACTGAAGCAGAACTGGTGGTATGACGGCCGGCGCGATGTCATCGAGTCCACGCGCGCCGCCCTGGACTACCTGGAACGCCTGAACCAGGAGTTCAACGGCGACTGGCTGCTGGCGCTGGCGGCATACAACGCCGGCGAGATGAACGTGCAACTGGCCGTGGATCAGAGCCGCAAGGCAGGGCGCGGCACCGACTTTTTCTCCCTGCGGCTGCCGCGCGAAACGCGGGGATATGTTCCCAGCCTTCTGGCCGTCGCCGAGTTGCTGGCCGACGCCGGGCGTTACAACGTACATTGGCAGCCGATCCCCAACATTCCCTATTTCTCCATTGTGGAGATCGATGGGCAAATAGATATGGACACCGCGGCCCGCCTGGCGCGCCTTTCGCGCGACGAGTTTCGCCATTTGAATCCCGGCTTCAGCCAATGGGCGACGGATCCCGACGGCCCGCACCGCATTCTGGTACCGGTGGCCGCTGCCGTGGAATTCGCGCAAGGCGTGGCACAACTGCCCCCCGACGAGCGCGTCAAATGGCAACAGCATGTCGTTCGCAGCGGCGACACCCTGGGCGGGATCTCGCGGCGCTACCACACCTCCGTGGACGCCTTGCGCACGACCAACAGCCTGCGCGGCAACCTGATCCGCGTCGGTCAGGTGCTGCTGATCCCGTCGGGGCCACCGGCGGGTGCCGGTACATTTACCGTCGCCGCCACGTCGCTGCCCGCAGAACCCGTGGCCGCACCGCTCGCGGCGGCCGCACCGGCGGGATTTCATACGGTCAGGCCCGGCGACACGCTGTGGGACATCGGCCGCAGGCATGGCGTCAGCCCGGCACAACTGGCCGCCTGGAACGGCCTCGGCGGGCAGACACTTCTGCAACCCGGCCAGAAGCTACGGGTCAGCATGCCGGAATCTCCGCCGCGGCCCGCCTCGCTCGTGGCCGCGGCATACGTGAATCAGTTACCGGCCGCCAGTTACACGGTGCGCCAGGGCGATTCGTTGTGGCTTATCTCGAAGCGCTTCGGCGTGTCCGTCGCGCAATTGCAGGAGTGGAACCGGCTGCGCCACGGCAGCGTTCTGCAGCCCGGGCAGACGCTGATCGTGTCGGAACCAGACGCGGCCACCCAGGACGTTTAGTGCAGGCAGCCGCCGCCCGTTCCCGGGGCGGCGCTGCCCGCAATAATTCAATCTCCGTGACACTCATCAAATTTCTCGCCCGCATGCTGCTGCGTGCGCTGTACCGCGTTGACGTGCGCGGCATGGAACATTTTCATGCAGCCGGGAAACGGGTGCTCATCGTGGCCAACCACGTGTCCCTGCTGGACGGCGTATTGCTGTTCGCCTACCTGCCGGAAATCCCGACGTTCGCGATCAATACGCGAATTGCATCGCGCCCGTTGTTCCGGCCGTTCCTGCGCTGTGTCGATCTCTTCATCATGGATCCGACCAACCCGCTGTCCGTGAAATCCATGGTCCGCTTTCTGCGCACGGACAGGAAGGCGGTCATATTCCCCGAGGGAAGAATCACCATCACCGGCGTGCCGATGAAGGTTTACGAAGGACCGGGCATGATCGCGGATCGCGCCGATGCCCCGGTGCTGCCGATCTCGATCGGAGGCGCGCAATACACGCCTTTCGCCTATCTCAAGGACCCGGATCAGATGCGCTGGTTTCCGAAGATCACGCTCATCGTCCACCCGCCCAGGCGACTGCTTCCGGACGCTGCCGCCACCGGCCACGATCGGCGCAAGGCAGCCGGTATCGCGCTGCAACGCATTCTGTTCCACCTGTTTTACGAAACCTTTGATGCGCGCCGGACGGTGTTCGCCGCGTTTCTTGGCAGCCGCGGGCTGTTGCCCGGCCATCGGCCGTTCATTGAGGACGTGAACCGCAATCTGCTGACCCGCGACGGATTTCTGTTGCGAGTGCTGGGTCTGGCGCGCGCAATCCGGCGTCATGTGGCCGCCGGGGAAAGCATCGGCGTGCTGCTGCCGAATACGGTTGCGACGCCGGCGGTGTTCATGGCGCTGCAATACCTCGGCTGTGTCCCGGCGATGCTGAACTACACCGTCGGTGGCCAGGTCCTCCTGCAGGCCTGCGACGCGGGTGGAATACGGCGGATAATCACGGCGCGGGCTTTCGTCGAACAGGCGCATCTTGGCCCGGCGCTGGACACGCTCGGGTCCGGCGTGGAAGTGCGCTTCCTCGAAGACTTGCGCGCGGAAATCGGCTGGCTGGACCACCTGGTCGCTCTGCTGTCCGCCCCCTGGGCGGGCGTGTTGTACAAGTTCCGCGTCCCGCATCGCAACCCGGACCAGCCCGCGCTGATACTGTTCACGTCCGGCTCCGAGGGCGTCCCCAAGGGCGTGGCATTGTCGCACGCAAATCTGCTGTCAAATTTCGCGCAGGTCCGCTGCCACATTGATTTCCGTCCCTCGGATCTGTTGTTCTCGTGCCTGCCGTTGTTCCACTCCTTTGGTCTCAACGCGGGCTTCATCATGCCCATGCTGGCGGGCTGCCGGATATTCCTGTATCCGACACCACTGCACTACCGGATCATCCCGGAGCTGATTTACGAACTCGGGGCGACCATCCTGTTCAGCACCAATACGTTCCTGAAGGGGTACGCGCGCCATGCCCATCCCTATGACATGACGACATTGCGCTACGTCGTCGCGGGAGCGGAGCGCCTCGGCGAAGACACCGTGCGCGCGTGGAGCGAAAAATTCGGTGTGCGCGTGCTGCAGGGTTACGGCGTAACCGAGGCCAGCCCGGTGATTGCCGTCAACACGCCGCTGGCCAACCGTCCCGGTACCGTCGGCCAGTTGCTGCCGGGCATGGAGTGTTACCTGGCGCCGGTGCCCGGCATCAACGAAGGCGGGCGGCTGGTGGTGCGCGGACCAAACGCAATGCTGGGATATCTGCTGCCCGGCCGGAACGACATTGTCCCCGCGGCGGCGGACCGCGGTCCCGGCTGGCACGATACCGGAGACATCGCCACTGTGGATGCCGACGGTTATATCACGATCCTCGGCCGGGCCAGGCGTTTTGCAAAGATCGGCGGCGAAATGATCTCGCTGACCGCCGTGGAGGAACTGGCTCAGCGCGTCTGGCCCGGACACAGCCATGCTGCCCTGAGTCTGGCGGACGAACGCAAGGGAGAAAAGATCCACCTGGTCACCTCGCATCACGGGGCCACGCGCAGGGAACTGCAGGATGCGGCGCGCGCGCTGCAGTACGGAGAACTGTACCTGCCGCGCCGAATCGTGCTGATCGATGCGATGCCGGTCCTCAGTACCGGCAAGACCGACTATGTCGCGCTGCAGCAGCTGGCGCAGGAGGAAGATTCCCGCAACACCGGCTGGATCCGGCGGCTCGGGGAGATACTGGGACACGAATACCCCGGACGGATCGCCGCGGGCTCGGACTGCGGCGCGGGACAGTTGCACTGACGGCACGATGAAGAACGGATTTCATGCAGTCCGCCGCCCCGGGCGGCGGGCGATCATTGCTCGCGTGTGAGCGGGACAAATCCCACCGGCAGCACGTCCTCCACGTCCAGTTCTCCGGCGGCATTCTTGCGCAGCAACTGGAGCGACTGCGCATCCCGCGCCGGCCCCACCGGCACCACCAGCCGCCCGCCCGGACGCAATTGCTCCAGCAGCGGCGGCGGAATCTTTTCCGGTGCCGCGGTAACCAGAATGGCATCGAAGGGCGCAAACTCCGGCCAGCCGTGGTATCCGTCCCCGATGCGCACCTGTACATTGGCGTAACCGAGACGGTGCAGGTCGGTTTCCGCGCGCCGCCCCAGTTCCGGGATGATCTCGATCGAATAGACCCGCTTTACCAGCGTCGCCAGCACGGCGGCCTGATACCCCGAACCGGTGCCGATCTCGAGTACGACATCGTCGGGCTGCAGGTCCGCAAGCTCGGTCATCAAGGCGACAATGTAGGGCTGCGAAATCGTCTGACCGTGGCCGATGGGCAGCGGGCGATTCTCGTAGGCCAGGCCGCGCAATTCCACCGGAACGAACTCGTGCCGCGGAACCCGGGCCATGGCTTCCAGCACCCGGGGGCTGAACCGCTGGCGTCCGGTGTACGCCTGCGTGCGTTGCACCGTGTCGGCGATTTCATCCAGCATCCGCCGGTGCAGGGCCTTGAAATCAACGGGCTGCACGGCGTGCGCACCGAGGCACATGCCCACCATCAACATGGCCATGGACCTGAGACGCCACCTGCGACCGACGCCGATCATTATGAAAGAATAGCAAATGGCGGGGCCGGCAATATTCAATATTGCACGCCTGCGCCGTTTCCCCATTGTGCCGCCGGCTAAATGCCCGCAGAAATTTTCCGCAGAAGGAACCGACCATGGACAGACTCCGCAACTGCATCAGAAATATCCCGGATTTTCCCAAACCCGGCATCCAGTTCAAGGACATCACGCCACTGGTCCGGGATCCCGCCATGTTGCGGCTGGCCGTGCATCAGCTGATTCACCCTTTCCTCGGAGAACGCCTGACCGCCGTCGCCGGCATGGAGGCGCGCGGGTTCATCTTCGGCGCCCTGGCCGCGTGGGAGCTGGGCCTCGGATTCGTGCCGTTGCGCAAGCCCGGCAAACTCCCGTATGACGTGCAGGCATTAAGTTACGACCTGGAATACGGCTCGGCGAGCCTGGAAGTACACGTGGACGCGGTCAACCGGGGCGATCGCGTTTTACTCGTGGACGATCTGATTGCCACCGGCGGCACCGCGGCCGCAAGTTGCGCATTGATCGAGAAACTGGGCGCCGAAGTGGCTGGTTGCGCCTTCGTCGTGGAACTGGACGGTCTTGGCGGCCGCGCGCGTCTCGCGCGCCATGCGTTCCATTCGCTGCTGCGGTATTGAGCCATTACACCAGACCGCCGTTGATGTTCAATACCTGGCCGGTAATGTAGGCGGCGTCATCGGAGACCAGGAAGACCGCGGCGGCGGCCACCTCCTCGGCCAGGCCAAACCGCCCCAGCGGGATCTCGCGCCGGCGTTGTTCAAAATATTCCGGCGCCATCACGCCATCGGCAAATGCTGTGCGGATCCAACCCGGCGCCAGCACATTTACCCGCACCTTCGGGGCCAGCTCCAGCGCGAGGGCGCGGCTGAATCCCAGCACGCCCGCCTTGACCGCCGCGAACATCTGCGGGTTGCGCCCCGGCAGACCGGTGAGGGCGAGATCCCAGGACATATTCAGGATCACGCCCCTGCCGGCCGCGACCATATCCGGGGCGATGGCCCAGCAACATTCCATCGCGCCCTTGAGGTCAACCTCCAGCAGCCGGCGCAATTTGGCCCGGTCATCGTCCCGGGCTCCGTCGCCGGTGAGGATGTCCGCGCCGGCGTTATTGATCCAGATATCCGGGACGCCGAGATGCTCACGGGCGCGCCTGACAAGCTCTGCAATCCCCTCGCTGTCCCCGACATCCGCGGCGACGGCGAACGCCCGCCGCCCGGCGGATCTGATCTCCTCGACCACGTCCTCTGCCCGGCGCGCGGACGTGCGGTAATTGATCACCACATCGCAGCCTTCGGCGGCAAGGGCCAGGGACATGGCACGGCCGATGCCGCTGCTGGCGCCGGTGACCACCGCTTTTCTGCCCTGCAAACGTAATGTGTTCATCGGAGATCGCCGCGTTTTGAGCCAGCGTAAAGCGTTTCACGGCACGTGGGAATGTAAAGTTGAAGGTGAAAAGTGCAAAGTAAAATACATACTCCTATACAATTCGGATGCGCCCGCCACACTTTTCACTTTCCACTTTCAACTTTTCAAGGGGCGGCGCGCCGGGGTCCACGTGCCGGCAGCGTCAGCGAATTCATGAAATATTCGGGTCAACGACCTCCTGGTATCCCTGTCGCACCGAGACGGCGGTGCGCTGCAGTTCCTCCAGAAACCGGGCCGGCCCGGCCGCTCCATACCCCATGGCGCGCGCCAGCGGCAGGCATTCGGATATCCCCATCGGAAAGCTGGAAATGTTCTTGAGATCAAAAAGGCGCAGACAGGTTTCCAGGCGCCGCAGAAATTCGTAACCGTCACGCAATGCTGCGCCGGCCGACGTTGACAGAAAGCCCAGCCGCTGCGCGACACGCAGTGCCTCCCTGGTCGAACAGGTCTGCAGTTCCGGCGCGCGGCAGCCATGGGCCAGTTGCAGGTAATGACAGGCGAAATCCACATCCATGATCCCGCCGTGACCCCGCTTCAATTCATAGCGTCCGCGCGGCCGCCCCAGTTCGCGCTCCACGCGCAGGCGCATCGCGGCAATATCCCGCCGCAGCACGCCGGGATCGTGGCGGGCATAGATGTGGGGCTGGATGCGCGCGACGGCGTCCGCGCCAATTCCGGCCGGATCGAATACCGGGCGGCAGCGTGTCATCAACTGTCGCTCCCAGGTCTCGCGCGGGGCGCAGTGGTATTCCACGAATGAACGGAGGCTGGTAATGAGCGCCCCGGCCGTGCCGTGGGGACGCAACCGCACGTCCACCTCGTACACGGGCCCGAGCGGCGCGGCGGCGGCGATTTGCCGCAAAAACCGCTGCACGCGTCGCGACACGCGCGCGCCTTCCGCGTCGCCGGGCAACAGAAAAATCAGATCCAGGTCGGATCCGAAGCCCATTTCCGCCCCGGCCAGCCGCCCCATCCCCAGCACCGCAAAGTCGGCCCCCAGTTGCGCCGGCCTCAGCCCGAAGGCGCTCAGTGCCGCGCCAAGCACCGCTTCCGCCAGCCGCGTCAGCGCCGCCTCCAGCTCCGCAGCCGGGAGCTCGCCGCGCAACCAGCGCACGAGTGCGGACAGCATGAACTCGTTCCTTCGCAGCCGTAATCGATCCAGGATCGCTTCCGCGTCACCGCCGCCTTCGTCCTGCGTGAACTGCTGCGACAGATCGGCGGCCGACGCCGGCACGGGCAGCGGCCGGTCTATGAAGATAGCCGCGGCGGCACCCGTGTAAAACAGGAAGCGCGTGAAATACCAGCTGGCGCCGAACACCCGCACCAGCATTTCCGCGTCACCGGGTACTCCGTGCCAGCGCTCCTGGGCGCACACCTGCTGCCAGCGCTCCAGACTGCTCGCCGCGGACTCCGGCCGCCACGCCAGTTCCAGCGCGTGTCCCGGATCGGGCGCCCGGTTCATTCTCCTCGCCCGCCCGCCGGCAGGATGCGTTCGAAGGTGCGCCGCGCCACCGAACGGTTCACCAGCAATTCCGATTCAAACGCCTCCAGCAATTCGTCGCGGGAGGCGCCGGGCAGGCCCAGCGAGCGCGCCAGCACCAGCCGTCGTTCTGGATCCTCGGGCACTTCATGCGTCTGCTGTTCGTCGATCATCTGCAAACGGTTCTCCAGCCGGCGCAGAAACAGGTATGCGGCACGCATGTCCCTGGCATCCTCGGCCGGCACCAGTCCGCACTCCACGAGACCGGCCAGGACGCGCAGCGTGCTCGTGTCCCTCAGCGCCGGATGGCGCGCGGCATTGACCAATTGCAGGATTTGCACGAAGAACTCAATGTCGCGGATGCCTCCTTCCCCCAGCTTTACGTTCCACTGGCCGCGCCGCCGCCTGGCGGCGGCCATCTCGTTCTTGATGGACAGAAACCGCTCCAGATCGGTGCTGCCGAGCGATCGGCGGAAAATAAAGGGCTGCAACCGGTCCAGCAGCTCCATGCCGATGGGCATGGCGCCGGCAACCGGCCGTGCCCGCAGCCAGGCAATCCGCTCCCAGGCATCCGAACTGGCTTCGTAATAGTGTTCAGTGTCGTCCAGCGCCATGAACAATGGCCCGCCGCGCCCCCAGGGTCGCAGGTTGAGATCCACGCGGTAGAGAAATCCGCTTTCGCTGCTCTCCTCGAGCAGACGGGAGAAACGCCGCAGCCCGTCGAGCAGTTCCTTCTGAAACGCAACGATGTCGCCCGCCGCGGTATTGGCGCTCACATAGATCAGGTCCAGATCGGAGCTGAAGTTGAGTTCGCCCGCGCCCAGCTTGCCCAGGCCGAAGATGCATACGTTTTCCCGCAACGTATCCGTCCCGGCTCCGGCCAGGTCCAGAACGCATCCCATGGTCCGCTCCGCCAGCGTGCTCAAGTCGGTCAGCACCTGTTCATAGGGCTGCACCCCGAGCAGGTCCGCGGCGGCGATGCGCAGCAGCTCCCGGTACTTGGCATCGCGCAACGCATCCGGGTTCGCCGCTGCTTCGTCCCGCGGCAGGTCTGGCGCGGCCTGGCCGATCAACGCAAGGGCGTCGGGCTGCCGGAGCAGAAAATGAAACAGGAAACGGGACAGGCCAACCAGGTTGACCGCCAGCCGCAGGGATTGCGGCGCCAGCGCATCCAGCCGCCGGCGCGCCTCAGGATCCTCCCGCAATTGGTCCAGCCGCGCTGCGGCCGCGCCCGGGTCGGGCGCCGCCGCAATCAGGTGATCCAGCGACGCCATCACACCCTTGTGTAAAGCTCCCCTCCCGCGTCGCGGAACTGCCTGGCCTTGTCCGAAAGCGCCTGTTGGAGCGCGGCCTGGGAATCTCCGATGCTGTGCAACCGGGCGTAGTCCCTCACGTCCTGGGTAATCTTCATCGAACAGAAGTTCGGCCCGCACATGGAGCAGAAGTGCGCCGCCTTGTGGGCGTCCTTGGGCAATGTTTCATCGTGAAACTCGCGCGCGCGTTCCGGATCCAGGCCGAGATTGAACTGATCCTCCCAGCGGAATTCGAACCTGGCCCGGGACAGGGCATTGTCGCGCAGCTGCGCCGCCGGGTGGCCCTTGGCCAGGTCCGCGGCATGCGCGGCGATCTTGTAGGCGATGATCCCCTCGCGCACGTCGGCGCGGTTGGGCAGGCCGAGGTGTTCCTTCGGCGTGACGTAGCACAGCATCGCGGTGCCGAACCAGCCGATCATCGCCGCCCCGATGGCGGAAGTGATGTGGTCATAGCCGGGGGCGATGTCCGTCGTCAGCGGGCCGAGCGTATAAAACGGCGCCTCATGGCACTCGCGCAGTTCCTTTTCCATGTTCTCGCGGATGAACTGCATCGGCACGTGGCCCGGCCCCTCAATCATGACCTGTACGTCATGCTGCCACGCTGTCCGCGTGAGTTCGCCCAGGGTCCTAAGTTCCGCGAATTGCGCCTCGTCGTTGGCGTCGGCAATCGAGCCGGGACGCAGCCCGTCCCCAAGCGAGAACGAAACATCGTACGCGCCCATGATTTCGCAGATCTCCTCGAAATGCGTGTAGAGGAAATTTTCGCGATGATGGGCGAGGCACCACTTGGCCAGGATTGACCCGCCCCGGGAAACGATGCCGGTCACCCGGCGCGCGGTCAACGGGATGTAGGCGAGGCGCACGCCGGCATGGATGGTGAAATAATCCACTCCCTGCTCGGCCTGTTCGATCAGGGTATCCCTGAAGATCTCCCAGGTCAGTTCCTCGGCCCGGCCGTCCACCTTCTCCAGCGCCTGGTAGATGGGCACGGTGCCGATGGGCACGGGCGCGTTGCGGATGATCCATTCCCGGGTCTCGTGAATATTCCTGCCCGTGGAAAGGTCCATGACCGTGTCGCCGCCCCAGCGGATGGCCCAGGTCATCTTCTCCACCTCCTCGGCCACCGAGGAGGTCACGGCGGAATTTCCGATATTGGCATTGATCTTCACCAGGAAATTCCGGCCGATGATCATCGGCTCCAGCTCGACGTGATTGATATTGGCCGGAATGATGGCGCGGCCGCGCGCCACCTCCGCGCGCACAAACTCCGGCGTAATTTCCCCGGGGATGGCGGCGCCGAATGATTCGCCGGGATGATGCCGCAACAACGACGCGTCGCGATACGCCTGCAGGCGCAGATTCTCGCGCACGGCGACAAATTCCATTTCCGGCGTCACGATACCGCGCCGGGCATAGTGCATCTGCGTGACACAGGCACCGCCTCGGGCCCGCTGCGGCAACCGTTTGCCGGGAAAACGAAATTCGCCCGTGTCCCCGGCGCGCTGGCGACCAAAATTGGAGCTCAACCTTTCGAGCCGGTCCGTATCGTCACGTTCCGCGATCCATGCCGCGCGAACGGGCGCCAGTCCCTGGCGGAAGTCAATGCGCACCAGAGGGTCCGAATAAGGCCCGGAACTGTCGTAGACAACGATGGATTCGTTGGCGACCGGGCCATTGGCCGTGGGTGTCGGCGTGCACGCAATCTCGCGCATCGGCACGGCGATGTCGGCGCGGCTGCCGCGCACGTAAATCTTGCGGGAATTCGGGAACGGGCGCCGGACATCGGCGTCGCCGGGGTCTCCGTGCAACAGATCAGGAACCGCGCTCATGTTAGTTTCCTCCTCCAGCTGAGACGCGCGCCCGACCTTGCTGTGCCTGGCTTCCCTACGCCGGTATTAACCGGATCAGGTTCAAAGGGTTAATCTCAGCCCGGTCAGGGCGCCCCTAGCTGCACACGTTTCTTCTGTATAATACCACGCCCCGCGGGGCCCCCTTTTCGCCTTTTCCAAAGGTTTTCCTGCATGGATTTCGAACTGGCGCGTCACAACATGGTCGAACAGCAGATCCGCACCTGGGAGGTGCTGGATCCCGCCGTGCTGGAACTGTTCGAGACCCTGCACCGGGAGGATTTCGTGCCGGCGGAATACCGCCGCCTGGCGCTCGCCGACATCAATATCCCCCTGTCCCACGCCCAGGTCACGATGGCGCCCAGGGTGGAGGCGCGTGTATTGCAAACCCTGGGCATCCAGCGCAGCGACCGCGCACTTGAAGTCGGCACCGGCTGCGGATTTTTCACGGCGCTGCTGGGTTGTTGCGCCGCGCAGGTTCACAGCGTGGACATTTTTCCGGAGTTCACTCAATCCGCTGCACCCAAACTGGCCCGCTATGGCATCGGCAACGTGCACCTGCACACCGGCAACGCCGCACAGGGGTGGGCACAGACCGCGCCTTACGACATCATCGTGTTGACCGGTTCCGTGCCTATCCTGCCGGATGCGTTCCAGGAACAACTGGCCCCGGGCGGCCGCCTGTTCGCCATCGTCGGCCAGTCTCCGGTCATGGCGGCGCAATTGATTACCCACGCCTCCGCGGGAGCGATTCGCCGCGAAATCCTGTTCGAGACAGATCTGCCGCCGCTGCTCGGCCTGCCGATCCCGTCCGCGTTCCGGTTCTGATCGTAGCGTGGCCACGTGCGCAGCATCACACCCTCGGAGCTCGTGGAGCTGTTGAATGCCGGGAAGGCGCCGCGGTTGCTGGATGTGCGCGATCCGTGGGAGTACGACCTCTGCCGCATCAACGGGTCCGTCAACATTCCCATGGGCGAATTGATGGGAAAGCTGGACTCCATGCAAAAGAATGAGGCCATCGTCGTCATCTGCCACCACGGCATGCGCAGCCAGCAGGTCGTGGCGTACTTGGACGGCCTGGGCTTTACGGACAGCATGAATCTGGAAGGGGGCATTGACGCCTGGTCCCTGGACGTCGATGCCGAAATGCCGCAGTACTGAGAAAAAAATTGCAGAACTCGACCCCGCTAACGTCAAGGAACAAACATGAAAATTCCTAATCCCCTGCCTCCGGCACTGCTTTTTGTAGCCATTGCGAGCACAGTGCTTCTGCCCCGGGCCGGTCACGGCACCGACCTGGTGGAAGCCTATAACCTCGCCGTCGAGTCCGATCCGGAATTTCGCCGGGTCGCGGCCGCAAATCGCGCGGTCATGGAACTCAAGCCGCAGGCCATCGCCCAGCTCCTGCCTGCGGTCCAGGGTCGCGGCAACACCTACAGCAACGATCAGGACATCAGCTCGGCCTTCATCCCCGTGGGCGAGGGCGGCGGCGTTGAATTCAACAGTCATGGATACTCCATAGACCTGTCGCAGCCGCTGTTCCGTTACGACCGCTTCATCCGCCTGCGCCAGGCCAACAGCCGGATCCAGCAGGCCGGCGCAGAATATGCTTCTGCCGAACAGGCGCTGATGGTGCGCCTGGCCGAACGCTACTTCCTGGTGCTCGCCAACATGGACAATCTCGCGTTTGCCGAGGCCGAGGAGAAATCCCTGAGCCGGCAGCTTGATCAGGCGAAACAGCGCTTTGACGTGGGTCTGACCGCGATCACCGACGTGCAGGAAGCCCAGGCAGGCTTCGACCGCGCCGTGGCGCAGAAAATCGCCGCCGCCAACGGCGTTGATAATGCGCGCGAGGCGCTGCGCGAAATCATCGGCATCTACCTGGAAGCACAGGCTGCCATCACCGAAAACATGCCATTCGTACCCCCGGATCCGGCGGATCCCGACCAGTGGACCGACACCGCGCTGGCGCAAAACCTGGACATCGCCGCTGCGATGCACGCCGTGGAGTCATCGCGCCAGGAAATCAAGGTCCAGAACACCGGCCACCTGCCGACGCTGGACGCGGTGGCAAGTTACGGGTATGACAAGACCGGCGGGCGATTCGGCGCCACCAAGATACATTCCGACGCTGTCGGCCTGGAGCTGAACGTGCCGCTGTTCCAGGGTGGCTTCGTCAGCTCCCGTGCCCGCGAGGCCCGGGCGCGCCTGGACGTCAGCCTCGAGCAACTGGAAATCGCGCGCCGCAACACCCAGCGCAAGACCCGGGAGGCCTATCTGGGCGTGATTTCCGGCATCAGCCAGGTTTACGCCTTCAAACAGGCATTGATATCCAGCGAGACCGCCCTGCGGGCCACGGAGGCCGGATTTGAAGTGGGAACACGTACTGCCGTGGACGTCATTGCGGCCGAGCGGGTTCTGTCCCAGTCCAAGCGGGACTATGCCCGGGCGAAATATGAATACATTCAGAACTCCTTACGTCTCAAGCAGGCGGCCGGCACTCTTTCACACGAAGATCTCGCGCAGATTAACCAGTGGCTGTCGTACTGAATTCAACAACCGGGGCAGAGAGATGAGCGCGTCCGCCACGTCGTTGCTGAACGATTCCGTGCTGGTCGTCATGGACATTCAGACCGGACTGACCGCCAGCATGCCGATGAAGGTTCTGGCGCGCTTGCAACGCAACACGACCCTGTTGCTGCGTGCCGCGGCCGCGCTCGGCGTTTCGGTCCTGGCCAGCGAACAGTCCCGGGAAACCATGGGCGATCTGGAGCCTGACGTCGTGCGGCTGCTGCCAAAGGACGCCCGCCGTTATCAGCGCACGGGGTTTTCCCTGATGGGCTCGGACAGTTTCAAGTCCGATCTTGCCGCGAGCGGAAAACGGCAGGCGGTGCTGTGCGGCATGGAGGCGCACATCTGTGTACTGCAGACAGCACTGGATCTGGTGCGCGCCGGATATGAGACGTTTCTGGTCTCCGACGCCGTGTGTTCGCGGCAGCGGGAAAGTTACGAGATTGCGCTGGCGCGGCTGCGCGAGGGCGGTGTCGTCATTACCGACGCGGAATCGGTCCTGTACGAATGGCTCGGGGACGGCAGCCATCCGCAATTGAAGACGTTGCAGGCGTTGATCCGGTAACCCGCCCCTCCCCGGAGGGAACGCGTGTCACTTTCTGCGGCGACTCCGTAAATTCCGGTCCCTGAGCCGCGATTCCCGCGCCAGCGCCGCCTTGTATCGGACCATTCTTCGCTGCAGCCCCGGACGGCTGGTGCCGAGTATCTGCACCGCCAGCAACCCGGCGTTGCGCCCGCCCCCGACTGCCACCGCCGCTACCGGGACACCACCCGGCATTTGCGCGATGGACAGCAGCGAATCCAGCCCCTTCAGGCTCTTTGTTTCCACCGGCACACCGATGACCGGCAACGGCGTGTAACTTGCCAGCATGCCGGGCAGGTGCGCGGCGCCACCGGCGCCGGCGATGATGACCCGCAACCCGCGGCGCACGGCCGATTTTGCATATCGGGCCATGTCATCCGGAGTCCGGTGCGCGGAGACGACCCGCACTTCGCAGGGGACGCCGAACTCGGCGCACACGCTGTATGCGGCTTCCAGCGTCGGCCAGTCCGAGTCGCTGCCCATGACGATGCCTACCAGCGGTGCACGCCCCTTCATGCCCGGTCTCCAAACGTGATCAAATCCGACGCACATTGCGCGCGGACCAGCGCAGCGTCCATTGTCTCACCCAATGCGCAGACATGGCCCATCTTTCTGCCCCTGCCGGCGGTTGCCTTGCCGTACACATGCACGTGAACCCCGGGCAGCCCCAACGCCTGCCGTATTCCGTCAGGCCAGCCGGAGCCGGGGCCCGCGCCCAGCAGGTTGACCATCACGGCCGCCGGCACGGTCATGCGCGTGGAACCGAGCGGCCAGCCCAGCACCGCGCGCACATGATTCTCGAATTGCGAGCATTCGCAGGCCTCGATGGTGTAATGACCGGAGTTGTGGACACGCGGCGCCAGTTCGTTGATGACGACACGACCGTCACGCATCAGAAACATCTCCACGCCGAAGCTGCCCAGCCCCCCGACCGCGGCCACGGCACGGCGCGCCAGATCCGCGGCCCGGGAACTGACCTCTTCCGGCAGCGCGGCCGGCGCCTTGATGATGTGACAGATGTGATCGCGCTGCACGGACTCGACCACCGGATAGCTTGCCGAATCGCCGTCCGACGTCCGCGTGATGATCACGGCCAGTTCACGCTCGAACGGGCAGAATGCCTCGGCAAACAAATCCACCGTGCCGCCACGCAGGTGCTTCCAGCCCGCGGCCGCCTCCGAACCGGATCGAATGGTGTAATTACCCTTGCCGTCATAGCCGTTGCGCCGTGTCTTCAGCACGACGGGCCAGCCGAGTTCGCGGCCGGCTTCCAGGACATCCAGTGTCGAAGCGACCTTGCGAAAGGCGGGCACGGGCAGGCCGGCGTCCGCCAGCGTGCTTTTTTGCACAAACTTGTCCTGGGTCAGGGCGATGCTTGCAGCGGAAGGCAGCAGGCGCGCACCGGAGGACTCGAGACTGCGCAGCGCCGCGGCGTCCACAAACTCATTTTCCAGTGTAATGACGTCCGACTGCGCGGCCAGTTGCAGCAGTACCTGCGGGTCATTCCAGTCGCCGACAATCGAGTGCAGCGCCAGGGTCGCGGCCGGGCTGGCGCTGCTGCGCTCCAGCACGATCACATCGCAGCCCAATTGCAGCCCCGCCAATGCGGTCATTTTCGCCAGTTGCCCGCCGCCGATGATACCGATGCGGGGATGCTCCTTCCCCCGCGCGCGCTGCGGCGGCGGGATCGGCGCGTTGTCATTCAGTTCGGTCACGGCTGCGACAGGTTTCCGCAATAGTCGGGTGCGAGGCTTTGTTTGTCATTTCCAATACCAACGGCGAAGGTTTGACGGTGGCGGCACGCATACTTCATAGTCCGGGAATGATCCCGGATCGCGCGCTTCCCCCCGTAACCGCCGTCATTCTAGCCGGGGGGGAAGCGCGGCGCATGGGCGGCAATGACAAAGGTCTCATAGAGCTGGCGGGCCGCCCGATGATCGAGTACGTGCTGGAATCGCTGCGCCCGCAGGTGAGCGCCCTGCTGATCAACGCCAACCGAAACCTCGACCTGTATATGCGCTACGGAATCCCCGTGGTCACGGACACACTGCAAGGTTTCCACGGACCACTGGCCGGCATGTACAGCGCCATGCGCGCCGCGCGCACGCCATTGATCGCGACCGTGCCCTGTGATTCACCGTTCGTGCCACCTGACCTGGTCCGGCGTCTCGGCCGGGCGCTCCTCGACACCGGATCCGAGATCGCCGTGGCCCACAACGGAGAGCGTGTACAACCCGTGTTTTCGCTGCTTGACAGCAGTCTGGCCGACGGGCTGGAGCGATTCCTTGAGCGGGGTGGCCGCAAGATTGATCAGTGGTTCGCGGAACAGCGGACGACCGTGGTGGATTTCGGCGACGCACCGGATACGTTTATCAACGTCAACACGCCTGAAGAAGTCACGCAGGTAGAAGCCAAGCTGCGCGAACGTGAAGCCGCCCGGGGTTGAACTGCCGGTGGTCGGGTTTGCCGCCTACAGCGGCACGGGCAAGACCACGCTGCTCGTCAGCCTGTTGCAATTGTTCACGGCGCGAGGACTGCGCGTGGGTATCGTCAAGCACGCCCATCACAGTTTCGAGATTGATCATCCGGGCAAGGACAGCTACCAGTTGCGCCACGCCGGCGCGAGCCAGGTATTGATCGGCTCCCGCCGCCGCTGGGCGCTGGTGGCGGAAATGCCGGAGCCGCGGGAATCGGCGCTGGCTTTTCACCTTGGACACCTGGACACCGCGGCCCTCGACCTGGTGCTGGTCGAGGGATTCAAGCCCGAATCCATCCCGAAAATTGAACTGCACCGGCCCAGCCTGGGCAGGCCCCTGCTGTTTCCCCGTGACCGGGATGTCATTGCCGTCGCCGCCGACGCGCCCCTGGCGCAGACGCCGCCCATCCCGGTGCTCGACCTGAACGACCCGGCGGCCATTGCCGCGTTCATCATTGACCGATTCAAACCAGCCCGCCACACTTAGATCCACGATGCCGGAGCTGAGAATCAAAGCAGAACCAGGTTGCATGGACGACTTCGATCCGAAGTCGCTGCCCGTGGACGCCGCGCTTGAGCGGATCCTGTCTGCGGTGCAGCCGGAAACGGAATTCGAGAACGTCCCGGTACGAGCTGCCCTGAACCGTGTTTTGCACGCGGACGTTGTTTCCGGCATCAATGTCCCCGGCGGCACCAACAGCGCGATGGACGGTTACGCGGTCGCAAGTGCCGACCTTCCGGCATCCGGCGTGCGGGAACTGGAGGTCATCGGCACAGCGTGGGCCGGCAGGCCGTTCCCGGACAGGCTCGGCGCCGGACAGGCGGTGCGGATCATGACCGGCGGCATCCTGCCGGCCGGTGCCGACACCGTCATTATCCAGGAACTCGCGCAGCGCAGCGGCGACCGGATCCGCATCGGATCGGAAACGCGGCCGGGAGATAACGTGCGGGCGGCGGGCGAGGACATCGCCATTGGCGCCCGTGTGCTGGCGGCGGGGACACGGCTCACGCCGGCGGACATCGGACTGCTGGCATCATTGGGGATCGGCAGCGTGGCTGTGAGGCGGCGGATCCGCGTGGCGTTTTTTTCCACGGGCGATGAGCTGCGATCCATCGGCGAACCACTCGGGCCGGGCGATGTCTACGACAGCAACCGCTACACGCTGCACGGCATGCTCTCGCGCCTCGGTGCTGAAATTACGGACATGGGCGTGGTGGGCGACCGGCGCCCGGAACTGGAAGCCGCCTTTGTGAAGGCAGCCGCCACCGCGGACGTGGTCATCACCTCCGGCGGCGTGTCCGTTGGCGAAGCGGATTTCGTCAAGGAGATCCTGGAGAAGACCGGGCAGGTCGAGTTCTGGAAGGTGGCGATGAAGCCCGGCCGCCCGCTGGCATTCGGGCGCGTCGGGGACGCCTGGTTTTTCGGGCTGCCGGGAAATCCCGTGTCCGTGATGGTGACGTTCTACCAGTTCGTGCAACCGGCCTTACGCCGCTTAATGGGAGAAAACACCCCGGCGCCGCACAGGTTTCAGGTCCGCTGCGAGTCGCGGCTGAAAAAGCGTCCCGGCCGCGTGGAGTTTCAACGGGGAGTTCTGGCTGCGGACGCCTCGGGCAGGTTGGTGGTGCGCAAGACCGGCGCGCAGGGTTCGGGCATCCTCAGTTCCATGGCGAACGCAAACTGTTTCATCATCCTGCCCATGGACAGCACCGGCGTGGAAGCGGGCGCGGTAGTGGAAGTGGAGCCGTTCTTTGGCCTGGTGTGACGGAAACGCGGCTGGTGGCTGGTGGCTGGTAAATTGGACAGGCATCCGTGCCTCAGTCGAGGTTAATCGCCATACCGTCATAGGCCACTTCCCACCCGGCCTCATTGACCGCCTTGCGTTCCGCGCTGTCATCCAGAAGAATCGGATTGGTCGTGTTGATGTGGATGAAGATCCTGCGCTTGATGCCGAGTTCGCGCAGCGCGGCCATCGTGCCGTCCTCGCCCGACACGCTCAAGTGCCCCATGCGCTTGCCGGTCTTGATGCCGACGCCGTCGCGGATCATTTCATCATCCACCCACAGCGTACCGTCAAAGAATATGAGATCCGCGCCCCGAATGCGCTCCGCGAGCGCTGAAGTCATCTCCGCGCAACCCGGAATGTAGTAGAAACGCGGCCCGCCCGCCGGTCCCGACACCTCCAGCGCAATGGTGTCCTCCTCGACAGAGCCGAAGTTCGGCCCCTTCGTTGCATCCTCCAGCCACAGCGCCACCTTTCCCGGGACGGCGAACGGTTTCACTGTCAGTCCCGACCGATACCCTTCCGGTCCCCCCAGCTCAAACGGCTGTTCCAGCGTGATCGGCCGGCGCTGCACCAATTCCGGATTCAGTACATTGAAGATGGAGTTGGCACCGAGCACGCCCAGCACCCGCCCCGTGGCGTAAATGACCAATGGCTGGGATTCGCGCAGGGTCAGCAACCCGGTGACATGATCCACGTCCGCGTTGGTCAGCACCACACCCTGAATCGGGCTGTGACGCGGACTGTTTTTCGGGTGCAGAATCGAATTGGCGTTTATCTGCTGGCGCAGATCGGGCGAGGCATTGAACAGGAACCAGTGCGCGCCGTCCGCGCTGACGGTGATGGACGACTGCGTGCGCGGCGCGGCCGCCGGATCACCATCTCGCGCCCGGCGGCTGTTCGGGTGATTGCAGTTCCACTGCGGGAATCCGCCGCCGGCGGCGGCCCCGAGCACACGGATTTTCATGACCCGGCTTTGCGGCCCGGCGCGGCGTAACCCGAGGTGTTGTTGCTTACCCAGCGCTTGCCGCCGGCGATGTCCTCCTGCTTCCAGAATGGCGCCCGGGATTTGAGATCCTCGATGATGAACCGGCACGCTTCCTGGGCATCATTGCGATGGGCGGACCAGACCGCCACGACCACGATGGCCTCGCCAGGCGCGATGTCGCCCACACGATGCAGCACCAGGACATCGTGCAATGACCACCTGCCGGCCGCCTGCGCGCAAATATCCGCCAGGTGTTTCTCGGTCATGCCGGGATAATGTTCCAGCGTCATGGCCTCTACCGCGCTGCCGTCGTTGAAATCGCGCATGGTGCCGATGAAACAGGCCGTTGCGCCGGACTGCCCAGGCTTGCGCGCGCTGCGCTCATGGACGGCGATCTCCGCGTACGGGTCAAATACGGTCTGCCGGATCTCGATACGCATGCTCAGCCGCCTGTCACCGGTGGAAAGAACGCCACTTCATCGCCATCCTTCAGCATCACTGCACCGCGGGTGTATTCCATATTGATCGCCACGAGCACATTCGCCGGCATGTCGCAGCGCGCGCCGGCCCCGCGCCACACCTCCGGCAGCGACATGCCCGCTTGAAACGGGACGTCGCGCTCGCCAATGCCGGCGTCTTCCCGCAGGCGGGCGAAGAATTTCACCTTGATGGACATTTGAGCGTCATCCCGTGCGTGGCAATGGGTTGTCAGGGTCACTATTATACGCACTCGCTTTCATTGCTTTTCAAACATCATGGCCCGCCAACGCAAGCCCGGACTGACCCATATCAACCGCCGTGGCGAAGCGCACATGGTGGACGTGGGCGGCAAGAAGGCCACGCGCCGGCGCGCCGTGGCGGAAGGCACCATCGGAATGCAGGCTGCCACGCTGAAACTCATCGTCTCCGGGGGCCACAAAAAGGGCGACGTGCTGGCCGTGGCGCGAGTCGCCGGCATCCAGGCGGCCAAACGGACGGCAGAACTTATCCCGTTGTGCCATCCCATTGCCTTGACGCGTATTGACGTGGCACTCACGCCCAATGCCCGCGGCAGGAAGATCCACTGCCGGGCCACGGCCGAAACCGTCGGCCAGACCGGCGTGGAGATGGAAGCGCTGACTGCGGTTCAGGTGGCGTTGTTGACCGTCTATGACATGTGCAAGGCCGTCGATCGGGGCATGACCATTGACGGTGTGCGATTGCTGGAGAAGTCCGGCGGCCGTTCGGGTTCTTGGCAACGGAAACGGATCAGAAACTGACCGTCACACCCGCTATCCAATAGCGCCCCAGAGCATCGAATTCGCCCGGCAGGGTGTTGCTGTTGCTTTGGGGAGCGAACCCAGGGCGATCGGAGGCTACTTGCCGAACACGTTGTTCATTCCGGCCCGAAGCATCAGCAGGTTGAGCGCCGCATTTCGTACCGATGCGGTGGAGAATGGAATGACTTGGGACTTGGAGCCGGGATCGGCGCATGCGTCCTCCTCCGATCCCGGTCCATGTCCCCATGTTCCCCTCGGCAGCACTACCGCTGCCTTTTAAAGCGCAGCGCCGTCACTGGCTCTTGGCGACCGTGGGTTCCGCCGGTTCCGCGCGGGTTCCCTGCCGCGCCTGGTGATGGGCGGTCAGCGAGGGCTGGTCCACCATCTTCACGGCTTCTCCGATGGCGCTCGCGTAGCAGGCTTTCCACTGGACAATCTCATCCAGCCTGCGGCCTTGGGTGCCGCACACCTGTTTCGCGGCCTGGTGTAGCCGCCCATACAGTGTCGCGGCGCCTTCCGGCTTCGACAGGTCCAGGTCGGCGAAACTGACCGTAACGGTCGGCGGGATATCCGACGGATCGGCCAGCGCCTGCCCCGCAACCAGACTGCAGAACAGCAGCGCCGGAGCGGTGAGCCAACGGTGTGAGTGATGCATTGCCTTGCTCGTTTTCATGATGTTTCTCCTCATGGTTGATTTCACGAAAGTTGCGTCTACTGCGTGAGCAAGTCTGGTTGGCGGGAGGCCGCGTCAGTAGTAGTTAACGGTGGTTAACTACTTAAGTTGTTGGCGAATGTAGAATTTCCTGCGCGCGTGTCCCCGCTTTGCTATTCTTGTGGACACGCTATCCGGGTCGGTTTTCATGGCTTCGCCGGACCACGGTAAGAACTTCCAGCACAGAAGTACCCCCAACAATGTGCTGTGGGCGGGTTATTCGCTGCATTGGTACCGGATAGACGGCGTCATCGGCCAGGGCGGTTTCGGGATCACTTATCTCGCGGAGGACCAGAACCTGCGGGAGAAGGTGGCCATCAAGGAGTATTTCCCCACCCCCATTGCCACCCGCGCGGCGGACAGTTCTGTACGCGAGGTTTCGGAAGCCCATCTCGAGGACTATCGCCAGGGATTGAAGCGCTTTGTCATCGAGGCGCGCACCCTGACTCAGTTCCGGCATGCCTGCATCGTGCGGGTGCGCAGCGTGTTCGAGGAGAACAACACCGCCTACATGGTGATGGATTATCTCGATGGAAAGAGTCTTGCAAGTGCCCTGAGGGAGAAGCGGAAGTTCTCGGAGGAAGAGCTCCTGTCTTTGTTCCTGCCGCTGACCGAAGGGCTCGAACGGGTTCACCTCGCCGGCTTCATTCACCGCGATATCAAGCCGGCGAACATCATTCTGGCGGAGGGTCGCGCCGTTCTGATCGACTTCGGTTCGGCGCGTCAGGCGATCGGAAGGGGCAGTCTTTCGCTGACGCAGATTGTGTCGTCGGGGTATGCGCCGTTCGAGCAATATCACAGCAAGGGTGAACAGCAGGGGCCGTGGACGGACATCTACGCCATGGGCGCGACGCTGTATCGGGCTGTGGCCGGCGTGCCCCCGTCGCCGGCCATCGATCGGAGCAAGGCGCTTCTCGAGACGTCGCGCGATACCTATGTGAGTGTCGGGGCGCTCTGTGACGAGGCGTTTTCGCCGGCCTTTCGGACGGCCGTTGATCACGCCCTGGCGTTTCGGGCCGTGGACCGGCCGCAGACCGTTGCGGAATGGCGGGCTGAACTCAAGGGGGTGCATGTCGCCATCACGGACACTGAATCCCCCACTGGGGAGGTGGAGAAGCAGGAAGGGCAGTGGTCGGAAAAGGAACGGAACGCGATCAGGGCTCAACTGGAACGGGTGCTGGGGAGCCGGACTTTTGCCACGGCGGCGCAGCTTCAGCGCCTGTTGCGGTATCTGGTGGACGAGACGCTGGCGGGACGGGGCCACCGCCTGAACCAGGCGAGCATTGCCATTGACGTGCTGGGCAAGGGCGCGGAGTTCGACGCCGCGCTGGATGCCCGGGTGCGGGTGGAGGCCCGGCGCCTGCGGTCGCGGCTCACCGAGTACTACTACACCGAAGGCGGCAAGGACGCGATTCGGTTTGAACTGCCGAAGGGACACTACGTTCCGGCGATCATCCTCGGACCCGCGCCGGAGAAGACCGGGATCCCGGCGGCGGTGGATTCGGTGAAGTCCGTGCCCTATCGGATCCGGAGCGTGTCGCGGTCCGCGATATCGACGCCCGCAATCGCCCGGAGGTCGGTTTTCACCGTCGTCGGCCTGCTCGCGGCGACATCATTCGTGGCCATTGCAGGCTATCAATTCTGGAACAGGCAAACTTCCGCTTTGGCCGGCGTCCCCGGATCGCCTTCCGGCAAGACTACGGTGCCAGATCAGCCATCAAAGGTGGCAGGTGGCACGCCACCGGCAAGCGGTCCGTCGGGCCCCGTGGCGACCGCAGCATCGATCGCCGTGATGCCGTTCGTGGACATGAGCGGTGATCCCGGGAACGAGTACTTCAGTGACGGACTGAGCGAGGAATTGCTGAACGGGCTTGCCCGTGTCCCCGGCTTGCGCGTGGCGTCGCGCACATCCTCCTTTTACTTCAAGAACAAGACCGAAGATGCACCTGCGATAGGCCGCATGCTGGGTGTGCGCCACCTGCTCGAAGGGAGCGTACGCAGGGAAGGCGAGCGCATGCGTGTCACGGTGCGGCTGGTAAACGCGGAAAATGGCTACCAGATCTGGTCAGAGGCGTTCGATCGGCAGGTTGCCGACATCTTCGCGATCCAGGAGGAGATCGCAATGGCGGTGCTTGCGAAACTCAAACTTGCCGTCGTGTCCCGGGAAGACGCCGCGGCGGGTGGGCGAACAACGAGCAATCCCGAGGCGCTGGACAAGTACCTGCGCGGCCGGCACTTGTATCTGAGCTGGCAGCCCGAACGCATAGACAAGGGCATCGAATACCTGGAGCAGGCGATTCGGGCGGATCCCGGATTCTCCCCTGCCTATGTGTCGCTCGCGGAGGCGCTCTTTGCAAAGGGACTGGCGGGCAGGCTGTCGCGCAAAGATCAGGACGCGCTCGACGAGCGGCGCCGCAAGCTGCTCGAGCGGGCGCTGGAGCTCGACCCTGAAAATGCGGATGCGATCGCCGTTCTCGCATACGCGATGCTGACATACTCCGGCTTCCCTCCGGACCTGGAGCGTGTGGAGCGCGAGTTGCAACGGGCGGAGGCCATCAGTCCCAATAGCGAGACGGTCCTTCGCCAGCTCACCTGGTTCTACAGCGGACTCGGCTGGCCGCCGGAAAGGGCTGTTGATTATGCGCGCCGCCAGTACCAACGTGACCCCCTCAATCCCATTGCCGCACTGGGTCTGGCCCAGGCGTACTTCGGAACTCATCAATTCGAGCAGCAGCTTGCCGCTGCCGACAGGGTCCTCGAGCTGGATCCGGGCTTCTTCCCGGCACATACACAGCGCGCCATGGCGCTCAACGAGCTCGGGCGGTATCAGGAGGCCCTGGAGTCTGGAATGCGCGCGGCCGAGCTCCGCGGCACAAGTGCGGGGGGCTACGAAGACGTTCACTGGGCCCATGCACGCCTCGGGCGCAGGGAGGTAGCCGAAGCGATCTACGAGCGGTACGGGCCGCTCTGGCTGAGAGGGGATCGGGCACTGGCGCTCGCGGCGATGGAAAGGTACGAGGAGGCATTGCAGGAACTTGAGCAGGGTTTCCGGGAAGAAGACCATCGCGTTCTTTTCGCGCTCACCTGGAGTCTGCTCATTCCGGTGCACAACGACCCGCGTTTTCAGGCGCTCGTGCGGGCGTCCGGACTGGACCGGCGCGTCCAGTATGCCCGCGAAGCCTACGCGGCGCGCCGAGGGACGGTGCCAGGCGCATGAACCCCCGCGTCCTGACCGTCGAAACGATGCCTGTGCGCCATCGCGGCATGCTCGTTGCGTCATTGCTTGGGACATTGTCCCCAACGCCGGCGGCGGCAGAGGGCATCGAAGAGATCATCGTCACCGCGCAACGGCTCCCCACCGAGCTCCAGGACACGGCCCTCAGCGTCAGCGTGCTGACGGGCGAGCGGCTGCATCGGTCGGCCGCGCGGGACATCACGGACTGGTTCGCGCTGGTGCCGGGCTTGAACTACGCGGACGACGGCTTCGGCGGACACATTACAAAGATACGCGGCGTCAGCAATGGTTCCTCATTCGAGCCGCGCCCGTTGAGCATCTGGTACTTCGACGACGTGCCGATAATCACTGTTTCGGGCGCCCCCTATTCCAGCGGGCAGCTCGGCGGTCCGCACCCGCAGGCCATCGATCTCGCGCGTATCGAGGTGCTGCGAGGGCCGCAGGGGACGCTATTCGGCTCGAATGCACTGGGCGGGGCCATTCGCCTCATCACCAATCAGCCGGAGCTCGGCGCGTTTTCGGCCACGATCGAGGGGGCATATTCCACTACGGCGCACGGCGGGAACAACTATGCAGGCAGCGTCATACTGAATGTTCCTTTCATCGGCGACAAGGCTGCACTGCGTTTCGTCGGATACCATCTGGGGGACGGCGGCTTCATCGATAATGAAATCCGCGGCATTTCCGACGTCGATGCCGTGGAAATCAATGGCGGACGTGTGTCCCTCCGCTGGCAGCCGATCGCACAATTCGAACTCAATCTTCTGGCCTTCGGTCAGGAGCGCACGTCCGAAGGTCTGAGGGACCGGGATGTGAACGCCGGCCCCTTCGGGCAGCGGCGTGCCATGCCGGAGCACGACGACGAGAGCTGGCAAATGCACCTGCTGACCCTGGATTACGATTTCCCCTGGGCACACCTCGTTTCGCGAACATCCTACTCTGATCGTCAGCCCGAGATGACTTACGATATTTCGAACTACCTCGACCAGAATCTGGGCCTGCCGCTCGAGGGGGCCTCGGTTTTTGACGACAGTATCCGGCAGTTCGTGCAGGAGCTGCGGCTGACTGCCCCTTCTGGAGGCCCGTTGTGGTGGGTCGCTGGCGCTTACTACCAGGAAGAGGATCGGGGCTTCGATGTGCTCTGGATCGTGCCCGGTTTCATTCCACCGGATGGCGGCGAGATATTCTTATTCTACGGCGTTGAATCCTGGTTGCGGCAGCGAGCGCTCTATGGAGAAATTGCCTACGATATCGCGAATAACTGGCGGGCAGTGGTTGGCGCACGCTGGTTCGAGTTTAAGGAGGAGACGCAGGTAGATTCCGCCGGATACGTATTTGGCGTGAGTGCCGTGAGTCAGTCCAGCTACCGGGAAAGCGGAGTCACGCCGCGTGCCAGCCTCGAGTATAGACCCAACGATCGCATGTTGTTGTTCGCGACCGCTTCGCAGGGCTTTCGGCCGGGAGGCACCAATCCGCTCACCGCGGGGGTGAAGGAGCTCTGTGCTCAGGACCTCGAGTCCCTGAACCTCGATGTCGGATTCGAGTCGGACAGTCTCTGGAACTTCGAGATTGGCGCCAGAACAAGGTGGCTCGACGACCGGCTGAGTCTGAGCGGGACCCTCTTTCACATCGATTGGAAGGATATGCAGACGTTTCTCATGCTTCCGAACTGCGCCGCCGTCCTCATCGAGAATGTCGGTTCGGCGACGAGCGATGGCATCGAGCTCGAACTGACCTTCCTGCCGCTGCCCCGGTTCGAGCTGGGTCTCACGGCAGCCTACATCGATCCCCGTCTCGACCAGGATATGCCGAACTTGGGTGGCGAGAAGAACCAGAGAATCCCCGGCGTACCGCCCTGGACGGTCAGCCTCTACGCGCGGCGTGACTTCGAACTGTCAGGCGGATTCGGCGCCTTCCTGCAGGCAGAACATCAGTACATCGACGGCTTTTGGAACCGATACGCGAGAGAAACGCGCACGAAGGTGCCGGCGCGGAACAATGTGAATGTGCGCGCCGGCGTCAGGGTCAGCAGGCTGGAATTGGAACTTTTCGCCGAAAACCTCCTTGATGAGCGCGGCGTACTGGCCCACAGTTTAGATTTCATCGGGGAATGGGAAGTGCTCACGCGACCGCGCACCGTGGGTGTGCGCGCCCGCGTAGAATTCTAGTTGCCCTCAGCTCACATGGTCGCGGCCAGCGAGGCCCACGCTGCCACGCAGCGCTCTTCTTGAAACGATGCGCCGCGACGGGCGGGCGCTGCCGCAGCGCCCCGTGGGAGCGGCCAGCCGCCATGGCGGCAGAGGACTCAAGCGACCCGCTATAATTGGCGAAGGCCGTGGACCGGGGCATGACCATTGACGGCGTGCGATTGCTGGAGAAGTCCCGCGGCAAATCAGGTCATTGGACACGTGGCACGCCTTGATCGATCTGCCGGTCCCCATCACATGGCCGCGCCGGGCTGGCGACTGCATCTGTTGCAGGGACGGCTCGCAGATCACTGGTCGGTGCGGGTCGGCAGTCATTGGCGGCTGACCTTCGCATTCGAGGACGGAGATGCAATGCCGAGCTCCTGGTACAGCATGCAGGCGGATTACGGCCTGTGGCAGGCAAAGCGCCGGTTCCGTGCCAAACCGTGTCCAATCACCCAAATTGGACGCGATTGATTCCTCCGTTGCGACTTGACTCGACAGGTGTAAAACAACTGGCGCGGGAGTACGGCGCCGATCTGGTCGGCATCGCCAGTGCCGAGGTCCTGAACGCATTCCCGCCCGATCCGCTGTGTCCGCAAACACCGGATCGCATCCTGCCCTCCTGCCGCAGCGTGATTGTCGTGGCGCAGCGCATTCCGGCCGGGGCATTTCGCTGCAAGAACGGCGCGCTGGTGCAGTACCTGGACATGCTGGTGCTGCGCAAAATGGATTTCGTCGCCTTTCGCATTGCGGAGGCGTTGGAAGCGGCGGGACATCCGAGCCTGGTGCTGGCTTCCCAGGAAACCGACTGGTCCATGAAGAATGCCAGCTATGGGCGTCTCAGCACGCGGCATCTGGGCGTGGAGGCCGGCCTGGGAACTCTCGGACTGGAAGTGAATATTCTCTCGCCGGAGTTCGGCCCGCGCCTGTACCTCACCGGCATCCTGACCGAACTGGCGTTGGAACCCGACCCGCGCATCACCGAACAGGTGTGCATCGGGGAATCGTGCAGCCGCTGTCTGCATTCGTGCCCCGGGGACGCCGTCGGCCACTTCGACATTGACAAGCGCCTGTGCGCACAGCATGCACAGGAATTCGGTTTCGCCACGGGGCTCAAGCTGTTCCGCGACATGGTGGAGCTGGCGCACGGGCCGGACCACCGCGCCGCGCTCCACGATGCCATCCGCTCCCGGGATTTCTTCGGCTTCTGGCAGGGATTGCTGCGCGTAGTGGGATCTTTCGGCGACTGCCCCCGCTGCCTGGAAGTGTGCCCGGTGGGCAACGACTACTACGCGTTCCTTGCCGAGCATCAACGCGTCATCCCCGAGCGCACGCCGGAGAAAACCGCCAAGGCAAAGTCATTTCAAGAAGCCCGCAAGTATCGCGCCGCCATTGCCGGGCTGAACGACTGGAACGCGCGCTGGGTGGGGCCGGACGGTTACCAGGGTATCGTGGCCCGGCAGTTGCAGGCATTCAAGGCACGGCAACAGGAAGCGGCAGACGGCACGGAGGAGCGGCATGGTTGATATCCACCGCAAGCCACTGACCGCAGCGCAGATCAAGGACCGGGCGCGGCAACTGGGCGCGGACCTCGTGGGCATCGCCGACGGACGGGTCATGGATGAACATCCGCCGGATCCCGCCCATCCCCGGCGGCCCTCCGACCTCACGGAGCTGGATTCGGGGCGCGTCATCGTCATGGCCAAACGTATCTTCACGGGCACGTCAAAAATTCGCGCGTGGAACGACCGGCACAAGTTTTACAACGACGAGATAGCGCTGACACGGCTGGAAGAGGCCGCACTGGAGCTAGTCTATTGGCTGGAGGATTGCGGTTATCCCGCAGTCATCGTGCCACCCACGCACACGGATCCGTGGCGCTACACCGGCAATCCGGCCAGCCATCGGGAGACGTTGTTGTCATTGACGCACGCGGCCGTGGAGGCGGGGCTCGGCACGCTGGGGCTGAACCTGCAACTGCTGACGCCGGAGTATGGCCCGCGCGTCATCCTGACGGCCGTGCTGTGCTCTGTGGCCGTTGAGGCCGATCAGCGCATGGAGCAGGCACTCTGTCTCGGCCCCTCCTGCGGCCGTTGCCTGCGCAGTTGCCCCGGTAACGTGATCAAGCATTGGGACCGCGATTGGGACGGCTGCGATACCTATCGTTACCCGTTTGGGTTCAACAAACTCGTCCAGCACCTGGGCGAGATCATCGAAGAACCGGACGCCCAACGGCAGAAGGACCTGATCAAATCCGAGAACACGTTTTATCTCTGGCAGAGCATCCTGCGCGGTGCCGGCGCCATCAACGGCTGCCGCAATTGCCAGGATGTCTGCCCCGTCGGCCAGGATTACGCGGCACACCTGGAAGCTGCGTTGCAGGAGATCCCGGACGACTCCCCGGCGAAGCAGGAGGCGTTGCGGGAGATGGTGGCGCAGGAGGCGGACGGCATGCTTCCTGCGTCGTACACGGGGCAACAACGCTGGATTGGGAAATTGCTGCCGCCTGATTAACTCCGCCCGGGACACACCTTCCGGCCTCTGCAAAACACAGCGGGACTCAGGCCCGCTGCCGGCCGCGGCAGGAACATCCAGTGCGGACCATGGCTGAAACCCTTGGGCCGGCCGGCGTGGAGAAAAAGGCGCTGACCGCGGTCCGGATCACACTACTCGGCCGTACAGGCCGGACAAAAAATCTTGCACGGAGTTGTAATTGCTTTTGCGGATTTTCCTCAGTCGTACTTGATGTACTTGAACCTGGGATCGTCCGGCGTGCCGGTCAGGGCGCTGCCCTCGGTTTTCGCCGGCTGCCACTGGATGACCTCCTCGAGCTTGCGCGCCAGTTCGAAGTCCTTGTCGGTAACGCCTTTGGCCTCATGGTTCTTCAGCTTCACGATGACGAACGCGTAGGACACCGTGAGGTCGGGATGGTGGAATGCAGCCTCAGCCAGATGACCGACCGTGTTGACCACCATCAGCGTCCCCTTCCAGCCGCTGGTCTTGTACTTGCGCCGGATCCAGCCGTCCTCGAAATACCACTTGGGCAATTCGTCCGCGAGGCGGGCCTTGATTTCATCTTCGGTGTACGTCGCGTTCACTTCTTTCTTGCGCCACTGAGCCATGTTCCTACCCTCCTGCAATCATCAGACTGCCATGGATAGCGCCGGGTCTGCCTGCCGGACACGCGCCGGCAACAATGTTCCGGTTGACCCGTGATCGTGAATGGTACGCGCAATGCGCTGCACGGCGCTGACCTCGATGGCTGCACCCCGCCCGGCGCCACCACACAGGGCACCGCGAAATCCGAGGTAATCCGGATTCAGCGCCAGTAATTGCGGAATATCCGCCTCGCGCAGGGAGCCTGCAAGGCCCGCCATGAGTTCGGCTTGCCGGGCCCGCAGCGCGAATTCGTTCAATTCCTCCCCGCTTACGCGCGATGTCAGCGAACCAGCCTGCTTGTCGCGGGTATCGAGCATGACGCCGCCGATCCCGGCCTGACTCAGTGCAATGAAATCCGCCTCCCCGCGCCATTGTTCGGCGAAGTACACCAGCACGATGCGCACGCCGCGGGCACTGCATTCGTCCAGCAACGACAGCACCGGTTGCCGGACGGCATCGGCAAACACACCCACCTTCACGATGTCCACGCCCGCCGACCAGGTACGCTCGATGGCCGGCCCCAACTGCTCCGGCGCCATGGGCAGGTCGCCGACGGTGGCGCTCACGGGCACAACGCCCCGTGCACACGCGACGATGTCGCGCAGCGTTGCGTCGGAAACGGCGCCCAACGCCCCGGCATCCGGTTCCTTGACGTCGAGGATGTCCACACCCGCGGGCAGCACCTGCCGTGCCTCCGCTGCGCTGCGCACACTGGCGAGAAATCCCGTCATGACGCGGCGCTGCGGGCGATGCCCGCCTGATTGAATTCGGCAATGCGCGCCTCGAGCCAACCCCACGCCTCCCGCTCGCGTTCGCCTGCGGTCTTGTCCACGGCGATGCGCAGGTATTCCATCTCGAGCTGGACTTTTTCCGCCGGGAGCCTATGCAGACGGCTGACGAGGATCGCAGCCTCCAGCACGGCGGTTTGCGCCCGGTTGAACCCGCGAAACGGCGCGTGGGTCTCCTGATGAACCACCGCACAATAAAAACGCGGCCGTTGCGGATCATCTTCGAACCTGCGTACTTCCAGCTCCGCGTGATTGAGTGCATCCCGAAGGCGGAATCCGTCCACGCGGGTCGCCGCGCACAGCGGCCAGTCATAGCGGCCGGTCAGGGCGCCGGCGTAGACGCGCACATCGTCAGTAAAATTCATGACCGCGCACTTCTCCCGGGCCAGGTTATCCAGGGTGCGGGAGGGGCGAAACGGCGCGACCACGTACAGCCCGTCCTCTTCCCGCACGCCCATGGGGGCGATATGCGTGGAGCCGTCTGCATTGCGTGAGGTGATGATGATTTCCCGGATCACCTGGATTTCTGTCCTTTCCTGCGCCGGGATCGGGACGCCGTCACCGTCACGCCCGCCGGCTTGTAGTCGTCAGCGATGTTGGCATGGGCACTGCCTGCCGCGCCCGTCCGCTCCGGCGGGACGGTCACCCCCCACTTGAGCGGTTCATCCTGGACGTAACGTTTGCCCAACTGCCAGGCGATCCGCGCGCGCTCCAATTCTACCCCCATGTAAAAGGCGTGCGGCGCATCTTCAGCCAGTAACGGAAGATTCGGGAACAACGCAAACGGATCGGTGCCGGAGATCAATCCGTCGCGATTGTAAACGTGAACCCCGTCCGCGCTCACTTGCACGCGGTAACTGGGATCGCGAACCTCACCGGCGATTTCCGCGATCTCCGCGACGCTGTAGGGAAACGGCTTCTTTTCGTGAGTGGCCAGCAATCCCGGATCGATTCCCTTCGGCAGGCTGTCGTCGGCGCGCGCGGCATGCATGATGCGCCGCGCCCGGTCCGCCTCGCGCACGGCGGATCGGGCATGGTCACTGACCTCCGTGGTCAGCACGTTGCTGATCCCAAGTTCCGAGATCAGACCGAACAACAGCGCGTGCATGCCGGTGGTATCGGCATCGGTCAACTCGGTGACGTTGCCGATGCCCATCATTACTTCAGTCTGTGGATATTGCCGCCGAAGCTCCGCATAGCGCTGTAGTGACGCCGCGAATCCAAAGTGAATCGGATCGAGGATGCTGTCGGCGATGGCGCGCCGGCCCCGCGCGGCGCAATGATCCAGGCACCGATACAGGGACGGCAGATCCCCCTGCCGGGTCGGGATGACAACCGGTGTTGCGCGCACTTCCTCCGCAATCCAGAGCGTCTCTTCGGTCAGGCTCAGCAGGTAGTCGGCGCCAGCGCGACCGCCGCGCAGCAGTTCGTCCGGCTCGAGGGAATCAATGCTGACCTGCATGCCGGCATCCTTCAGTGTCCGGACGGTATCCTCAAGATGGGGGAACGGCGTGTCCGGGAGACAGCCGATGTCAATGACATCGGCGCCATCGGCGGCAAAACGCCGAGCCCGCTCAACAATGGATTGCACGCCCAGGGACGGCGCATCAACGATCTCGGCGAAGATGCGCACGTCATGACGGGACAGATCCGGGGATCGGCCGCGCCGGCCGAAATACGCCGGCAGATCCTTGAGGTCGTCCGGGCCACGGGCGATCGGCACGCCCAGCGACACCGCGGATTGGTCCAGATCCCCCCGGCACAACCCCGGGACCATCACCCGGGTGGCGCCGCCCAAGTCCCGTACACGGCGCTCAATCATGCCGGCGGTCATCAGCGCCGCAACGCTGAGACCCAGATCGCGGACCTCCCAGGTGAATTCCGCCGGCGCCAGCGTGTCCAGCACGCGCCGGAGGCGGGGCTCCGCCAGTTTGCCGGTTAGAAATAGGATGTGATCGGTCATGGCATGGGTCTGGGCTGGGAACGGATTATAAGGAGCTTTTCCGGGGCCAACCCGAAGCCAGGCGTTCTGGTCACAGGCGACCACGACCGCGGCTCACAAAAGCCATAAGGCCGTCGTCTGTCGCGAGCAGGAGGCGCAGCAAGTTCTGAGACAGATTGTGCAATATGCTGTTTTTGCTAAGTTTATATTTGTGAAACTAGAATTTACGTTAGATCCGGGGGCTGGCACGAATATCGCTCTAGAATATCCTTCTACAATTTGGCCTGACTGAATGCACCCATACGATCCGGAACGTTATTGATGGCCGCCAGCGAAACCACACCCTGGTCCCGGGAAGAATTTGAACGGCAGTTACGGGCCAAGGAGAAGTACTACCACATCCACCATCCGTTCCACGTGCTGATGAACAGCGGCAAGCTGGAACGCCCGGCCATCCAGGGCTGGGTCGCGAACCGCTTCTACTACCAGACCAGCATCCCGGTAAAGGATGCCGCGATCATGGCGAACTGCCGTGATCGGGACGTGCGCCGGATGTGGGTCCAGCGCATCATTGATCATGACGGCACCGAAGGCGATACCGGCGGGATCGAGGCCTGGTTGCAGTTGGGCGAGGCGGTGGGTCTGAGCCGCGAAGACCTCATCTCCGAACGGCACGTGCTCCCCGGTGTCCGCTTCGCGATTGATGCCTACGTCAACTTCGCGCGCGGCGCCACCTGGCAGGAGGCCGCGTGCTCGTCGCTGACCGAGCTGTTTGCGCCGACGATCCACCAGCGCCGACTGGAAAGCTGGCCCGAGCATTACCCGTGGATTGATGCCAAGGGCTACAACTATTTCCGCAAACGCCTGAAAGAGGCGCGGCGCGACGTGGAGCATGGACTCAGCGTGACATTGGATTACTTTCGCACCCGGCCGGAGCAGGAACGGGCGCTGCAGATATTGCAGTTCAAGCTGGATGTGTTGTGGACCATGCTCGATGCCATGTGGATGGCGTATATTGAGAACAAGCCGCCGTATTTCTGTGTTGACTGAGATACCATGGGGACAATCACCGATGCGCACGTACCATTCATCACGCCGCAGTTCCGGTTTCAATGGGAAGAAGTGCAGAATTGCCACGTCATTCTGTACCCGGAGGGGATGGTGAAACTGAGCGCCAGCGCCGGAGAGATATTGCGCCGCTGTGATGGTTTGCGTAACGTCGGCGCGATAATTACCGACCTTGAGCAGCAGTTCCCCGGCGCCGACCTGGGTCCGGATGTCAGAAAATTCCTTGAGGATGCCCATGCCCATGGCTGGATCCGCACCCGCTGATTCTCCCGTCATCAAGCCGCCGCTGTGGCTGCTGGCCGAGCTGACCTATGCCTGCCCGCTGCAGTGTCCCTATTGCTCAAACCCCATGGAGATCGCCGGGTACAAGAACGAGCTGGATACCGCGGACTGGATGCGGGTATTGCAGCAGGCGCGCAAGATGGGCGCGACGCAGCTTGGTTTCTCCGGTGGCGAGCCGCTGGTCCGCCGGGACCTGGAGCAGCTCATCGCCGAGGCGCGGCGGCTGGGTTTCTATACCAACCTGATCACATCCGGACTGGGCATGGACGAAAAGCGCATAAGCGCCTTCAAGGAAGCGGGGCTCGATCACATCCAGGTGTCCTTCCAGGCGAGCACCGGGGAACTCAACAATTACATTGCCGGCACCGATTCCTTCGAGCACAAGAAGGAGATGGCGCGCCAGGTGAAGAAGCAGGGCTATCCGATGGTCCTGTGCTTTGTTCTGCACCGGAAGAACGAGGACCAGATCCGCGATATCCTGGAATTGGCGGTGGCATTGGAAGCGGATTACGTGGAACTGGCCACGACGCAGTACTACGGCTGGGCATACCACAATCGCGAACAGCTTCTGCCGACACGGGCGCAACTGGCGCATGCGGAGGCAGTGGCGAAGGAGTATCAGGAGAAAATGAAGGGCCGGATGAAGATTTACTACGTCATTCCGGACTATTTCGAGACCCGGCCGAAGCGCTGCATGGACGGCTGGGGTTCCGTGTTTCTCACGGTCGCCCCGGACGGAACCGCATTGCCCTGCCACGCCGCGCGCCAGTTGCCGGGCATCGAGTTCCCGAGCGTGCGCGATCACGATGTCGCCTGGATCTGGAACGAATCCCCCGCCTTCAACCGCTTCCGCGGCCTGGACTGGATGAAGGAACCCTGCCGGTCGTGCCCGGAAAAGGAAAAAGATCTTGGCGGCTGCCGCTGCCAGGCGTTCATGTTGACCGGAGATGCCGCCAATGCCGACCCGGTGTGCGACAAATCACCCCTTCATCACCTCGTCACCGACGAAGTGGAACGCGTACAGCAACTGGCCGGAAAGAAGGAATTCGAGGCCAAACCGCTGGTGTTCCGCAACATGGCGAATTCAAAACGCCTGACCGAGGCGGCCAACTGACCTCCAGGGGGAAACGGGATTGCGGAGCCGCAAATGGAAAGGGTGAATTCAACTGATTGACGCAACACTTTATCTTAAACAGACAGAGATGGAGTGTATGCACATGGGACAGGAATATCGTCGGGGATTCACGGCGGCAGAGGTCACGGAGTTGTGGGACCGCTGGCAGCGTGGGGAGACAACGAAGGCGATTGGAGAGGCGTTTGGCAAGCACCGGGCGTCCATATATTTCCAGCTGGCGCCGTATGGCGGGATCCGTCCGGTGCCACGATGCCGGTCCAGATTGGCGCTGACGCTGGCGGAACGTGAGGAGATTTCCCGGGGCATCGCGGCGCGGCGTTCGGTGCGCTCGATAGCGTTCTTGTTGGGGCGCGCGGCGTCGACGGTGAGCCGGGAACTGCGCCGCAACGGCGGTTATGATCAGTACCGGGCGGCCGTGGCCGATGAGCGGGCCTGGGCCGGCAGCCGGCGTCCGAAGCGGTGCAAGCTGGCGCGCTGCCCGCAGTTACGGCGGTTGGTGGTGGCGAAGCTGAGGTTGAACTGGTCACCGGAGCAGATCGCGGGCTGGCTGAAGCGCGCGTATCCCGGAGATGAGGCCTATCAGGTGTCCCACGAGACGATCTATCGCAGCTTGTTTGTGCAAGCCCGTGGCGTGCTTAAGAAAGAGCTGCTGCAGCATCTGCGGACGAAGCGGACGACACTGCGTCGACGGCCGGTGCAGCAGGCCGCTGACGCACGCGGGACGATTCGGGATGCGATATCGATTCGTGAGCGGCCGGCGTCGGTTGCCGACCGGGCGGTGCCGGGTCATTGGGAAGGCGACCTCCTGTCCGGGTCAAGGGGCAGCTTCATTGCGACCTTGGTGGAACGACATAGCCGGTACGTGATGCTGGCGAAGGTGGCCAACAAGGAAACGCAGACGGTGGTGTCTGCGCTGATCAAGCAGGCGCAGCAGCTGCCGGACGAGCTGTATAAGTCCCTGACCTGGGATCGGGGCAAGGAACTGGCGGACCATCGCCGGTTTACGTTGGCGACCGACGTGGCAGTGTACTTCTGCGACCCGCATAGTCCTTGGCAACGCGGCTCCAATGAGAACACGAATGGACTGCTCAGACAGTATTTTCCCAAGGGGGCATACCTGTCGGTACACTCGCAGGCGCACCTGAACAAAGTGGCGCGGCA
>JACORW010000106.1 GCA_016179185.1 Gammaproteobacteria bacterium
CGAGATACGAGATACGAGATACGAGATACGAGATACGAGATACGAGATACGAGATACGAGATACGAGATACGAGATACGAGATACGAGATACGAGATACGAGATACGAGATACGAGATACGAATGAACGCTATGCGAGGAGTTCAATGAAGATCTATTACGACAAAGACGCCGATCTTTCCCTGATCAAGAGCCGCAAGGTCGCCATCCTGGGCTACGGCTCCCAGGGCCACGCCCATGCCAACAATCTGAACGATTCCGGCGTGCATGTCTGCGTCGGTCTGCGCAAGGGGTCCACGTCCGTGGCCAAGGCAGAAGCGGCCGGGATCAAGGTCCGGCCGATCGCCGAGGCAGTCGCCTGGGCCGATGTGGTCATGGTGCTGGCGCCGGATGAGCATCAGTCGCGTCTGTATCGCGACGAGATAGAACCCAATATCAGGAAGGGCGCCGGGCTGGCCTTTGCCCACGGTTTCAACATTCATTTCCGGCAGATCGAGCCGCGCGCCGATCTGGACGTGTTCATGGTGGCACCGAAGGGCCCGGGCCACCTGGTGCGCTCCACGTACAAGCAGGGCGGCGGCGTGCCGTCGCTGATCGCGGTGCACCAGAATGCCTCCGGCCAGGCACGTGAGATCGCGCTTGCCTATGCCTCCGCAAACGGCGGCGGCCGCGCCGGCATCATCGAGACCAGCTTCCGCGAAGAGACCGAAACCGATCTGTTCGGCGAACAGGCGGTGCTGTGCGGGGGCCTGACCGCGCTGATCCAGGCCGGTTTCGAAACGCTGGTGGAGGCGGGTTACTCCCCGGAAATGGCCTATTTCGAGTGCCTGCACGAGGTCAAGCTGATCGTGGATCTGATCTACGAAGGCGGCATCGCCAACATGCGCTACTCCATTTCCAACACTGCGGAATATGGCGACTTCACCCGCGGGCCGCGCGTCATCGGCCCGGCGTCGCGCCAGGCCATGAAGGAGATCCTGGCGGACGTGCAGAGTGGCCGGTTCGCGAAGGAATTCATTCTCGAGAACCAGGCCGGCACGCCGGTGATGAAGGCGCTGCGCCGCACCAGCGCCGAGCATCCCATCGAAAAGGTGGGCGCGCAGTTGCGTAGCATGATGCCCTGGATCGCGCAGAACAAGCTGGTGGACAAGAGCAAGAACTGAATGTCGTTCCAGGACAATCCCGGGACGAAGGTCACGCGGGCGGCCCGATCGCATGTTGGCGGACCGTGTGAGGCCAGGGATGGCCGAACCCGAGCCTACAGGGACGTACTTGCCGGCGTGTCCGACAATATGCGATCGGGACGCGCGCAGTGACCGCGCAGTGTGATGGAACGAACCCATTCCGGGAGGTGAGGCATGGCTGAACACCGTCGCCGCGGGATTTACTTGCTCCCGAATCTGCTGACGACCGCAGCATTATTCTGCGGCTTCTACGCCATCGTCGCCGCGATCCACGGCCGGTTCGAGCCCGCGGCCGTCGCGCTGTTCATTGCCATGATCTTGGACGGCATGGACGGCCGCATCGCACGCCTCACCCGCACTACTTCCGATTTCGGTGTCCAGTACGACAGTCTCTCGGACATGGTGTCTTTCGGGCTCGCGCCGGCGTTGGTGGTCTACCAGTGGTCGCTTTCCGCCTGGGGCAAACCCGGCTGGCTGGCGGCCTTCATCTACGCCGCCTGCGCCGCGCTGCGGCTGGCGCGCTTCAATACCCAGGCCGGCAGCGCGGACAAGCGTTACTTCCAGGGACTGCCGAGCCCGGCTGCGGCGGCGGTCATCGCCGGCATGGTCTGGTTTGGCGATTTCGCGACATTGCGCGACCAGGCGGGGATCGTGTTGCTGACATTCCCGCTGACGGTGCTTGCGGGGGTACTGATGGTCAGCAATATCCGCTACCACAGTTTCAAGGAACTGGACCTGCATGGGCGGGTGCCCTTCGTGGCGGTGCTGATCGCCATGCTGATCCTGGTGCTGATCGCCATCGAACCCTCTTTGATTTTGTTCGGACTCGCGCTCATCTACGCCGTCTCCGGACCGGTAATGACCCTGGGCGCCGTCCAGCGCCTGCGCGCCCGCAGCCGCAAGCTGCCGGACGAATCAGGAGGTCAGGGCCGTTGAAATATCGCATTTTCTGTGGGGCCGGATTTTGTGGGGCCGGGTTTATCCCGGCCATTAGCGTGGGCCGGCGTAAAGCCGGCCCCACAAAGATTTCAATGACTGCTCCAATGATTTTGCTATATTTAGTTCCCATGCATAACGGCGCCGTTGCTGAATTCTCCTCCCGCAAGCCTGCCTGCCGGGCCCGCGCCGCGCTGCCGTGCCTGCTGCTGCCCTGACCAGGGCAGACGCGCGCGACCACACACATTCCAAACCCCTGTTTCCCGGCCTGAAGCCCGCCCCGGCGCGGCGTAGTCAGGCTACAATCGCAACAACGTTGGAGTGACTGACATGGGCAGCGATCGTTTGATTATTTTCGACACCACGCTCCGCGACGGCGAGCAGAGCCCCGGTGCGTCAATGACGCGTGATGAAAAAGTGCGTGTGGCGCGCGCGCTGGAAAAGATGCGCGTGGACGTCATTGAAGCCGGTTTCCCCATCGCCAGTCCCGGCGACTTCGAGGCGGTGCAGGCAGTCGCGCGCATGATCCGCGACAGCACCGTGTGCGGGCTGGCCCGCACCGGTGACAAGGACATCGAAACGGCGGCGGAGGCATTGAAACCGGCGCCCTCGTTCCGCATCCATACCTTCATCGCCACCTCGCCCATTCACATGGAGCGCAAACTGCGCATGCAGCCGGACGACGTTGTCGCCGCGGCGGTGCGCGCCGTGAAACGGGCGCGCAACCATACCGACAACGTGGAGTTTTCCCCGGAGGACGCCGGACGATCGGAACTGGACTTCCTGTGCCGCATCGTGGAAGCGGTCATCGAAGCCGGCGCGACCACCATCAACATTCCGGACACGGTGGGCTACACGCTGCCGCACCAGTTCAGCGAAACCATCCGCCAACTGCTGGAGCGCGTGCCGAATTCCGGCAGGGCGGTATTCTCGGTCCACTGCCACAACGATCTGGGCCTCGCCGTCGCCAATTCCCTTGCCGCGGTGCTGAACGGCGCGCGCCAGGTGGAGTGCACCATCAATGGGCTGGGTGAGCGGGCGGGCAACGCTGCGCTGGAGGAAATCGTCATGGCGGTGCGCACGCGCCGCGACGTTTTTGAATGCGACACGCGCATTGACACGCGCGAGATCGTGCATTGCTCGCGGCTGGTATCCAACATCACCGGTTTCCCGGTGCAGCCGAACAAGGCCATCGTCGGCGCGAATGCCTTTGCGCACGAAGCCGGCATCCACCAGGACGGCGTCATCAAGAGCCGCGAGACCTACGAGATCATGCGCGCCGAGGACGTGGGCTGGAAATCCAACCGCCTCGTGCTCGGCAAGCACTCCGGGCGCAACGCGTTCCGCACGCGCCTGCACGAGCTCGGCGTGGATTTTTCCGGCGAAGAGGAACTGAACGCGGCGTTCGCGCGCTTCAAGGTTCTGGCCGACAAGAAGCACGAAATCTTCGACGAGGACCTGGAGGCCATCGTCGCCGACGGTCTGCATGAGTCCCCTAATGATCGCATCAAGCTGGTCGCAATGAAGGTGGTCAGCGAGACCGGTGAAACTCCGTCGGCACAGGTAACGCTGGCGATCGACGGCCGGGAACAGGCCGGCAACGCGCACGGCGACGGCGCCGTGGACGCGGTTTTCCGCGCCATCGAGGAAGTGGTGTCCAGCGGCTGCCAGCTGCTGCTGTATTCGGTGAACAACATCACCGGCGGCACCGACGCGCAGGGCGAGGTGACGGTGCGCATCGATCGCGCCGGGCGCGTGGTGAACGGCCGCGGCTCGGACACGGATATCATCGCCGCCTCCGCGAAGGCCTATGTGAACGCCATCAACCGCGCCATGGACCCCACCGAGCGCGCCCATCCGCAGGTATGACGCTCAGCCCGGAGCAGATGCGGTCCCTGAAGCTCATGGACATTGACGTCTATGTGTTGCGCAATGCTGCCGCTGCAGTGGTTGCCATAGCCGCGCCGTCACCAGCCCGCGTCCCGGTAACGACGCCGGAGGCGCCGCCGCGCGCAGACCCCCGCGGACCGGTGTCCGAATCCGTGCGGGCCGAATGGGAGGCCCTGCGCCGTGAGGTGCCCGCATGCACGCGCTGCCCGCTGCACAGGGATCGCACGCAGACCGTGTTCGGTGTCGGCGATCAGAACGCCGAATGGATGCTCATCGGCGAGGCCCCGGGCGCCGAGGAAGATCGGCAGGGCGAGCCGTTCGTCGGTCGCGCCGGGCGACTGCTGAACTCGATGCTGGCAGCCATCGGCCTGAAGCGCGAGGAAGTGTTCATTGCAAATATCCTGAAATGTCTCAGGCATAACGCGCCAGTTCAGCTCGGCGACGGCTCATGGGAACACATCGGGAGACTCGTCCGTTCGCGTTATGCAGGAAGTGTGATGTCCGTGGACGCCAACGGAAATGTGATACCGAAGCAGGTGACAGGTTGGTACGAATCTCCAATTGGCGGGCGCCGCGTGTACAAACTGACATATCGCGGTGCAAAGAATGCGGGTTCCAGCCGTTCCGGCATTCATCTTACCGGCGACCATACGATATTGACGCCACGCGGCTTCATACAGGTCCAGCATTTACTACCGGGCGACCAGATTGCAACCGGCCAGGGACTGAGTGCGCTCGCGTTCGATACTGTATGTGGCACATTACTTGGCGACGGGACCCTGAACAAGCAGGGCTCTTATTTGGCATTTGCTCATTCGGCGCGGCAACGGGAATATGCCGGATTCAAAGTCGAGTTATTGCGGGAGCTCCAGCCGCAAATGCATGACGTCACTGTGGCAGCGGTAAGTGGCGGGGAAAAACTCTATCCAGCCGTGCATGTGCGGACGACTGCGCACCGGGCTCTGCGTCTGCTTCGGCGCGATTTTTATTCACCTGGCAAGCGCGTACCAGGCTGGATGTCCGACAGATTGAACGCGCGGATGCTGGCAATCTTCTTCATGGACGATGGGTATACCCGAATTCGCCCAAATCGAAGTCCACTGGCTGAAATCGCCACATGTGGTTTTCAGAAGGACGATTTGCAGATCTTGATCGCCGGGTTGGCGCGGCTGGGACTGACAGCCGGGGAATCGCGCGGCCGGCTTTATTTTGACGCCGCGATGACAGTACGACTTTCGGAAACCATTGCGCCTTATGTTCCGCAATCCATGCGTTACAAACTGCACCCGAGGATAGAGAAGCGAGTCAGTTTCGATCCCACGCTCCTGAACCACGGGCCCCGGCGGGTCTTTTATGACGAAGTCGAGTCCGAAGACATTACCAATCAGCCGCGAGCGGATAGATCGTTTTTCTGCATAGATGTAGAGGATACTCACAACTTCGTCACGTCGGGGGGCGTCGTCCACAATTGCCGGCCGCCGCAGAATCGCGATCCGAAACCTGAGGAGGCTGCCGCCTGCGCTCCGTTTCTGCAGCGGCAGATCGCGCTGGTGCGGCCGCGTATCATCCTCGCGCTGGGACGAGTCGCCGCGCAGAATCTGCTGCAAACCGACACGCCCATCGGCCGCTTGCGCGGCAGGCGCTATGAGTATCCCGACCCCAGCGTTCCTGTGGTGGTCACTTATCATCCCGCCTACCTGCTGCGTTCGCCGAAGGAGAAACGCAAGGTCTGGGACGACCTGCAGACAGCCCTGGGCATCTTCCGTGGTCAGCCATGAGCGCGGTACTGAAATCCGCGCCGGCGGTGGTGCGGCCCATCATGGAAAGCGACCTCGATGATGTGCTCGCCATCGAACAGCGCGGCTACGAATTCCCGTGGTCGCGAGCCATCTTCGAGGATTGCCTGCGGGTAGGATATTGCTGCTGGCTGCTGGAATGGGATGGCGTCATCGCCGGTCATGCGGTGATGTCGGTGGCGGTCGGGGAGGCGCACATCCTGAATCTCTGCATAGACCCGGCTCTGCAGCGGCGCGGACTCGGGCGTCATCTGCTAGACCACATGGTCGAGCTTGCGGTGGATCACCGGGCGCAGACGATGTTTCTGGAGGTGCGGCCGTCCAATCAGGCGGCGCAGCGCCTGTATCAGGGCGCCGGCTTTGATGAAGTCGGCATGCGGCGCAATTATTACCCGGCGCGGGCGTCGCGTGAGGACGCCATCATCATGGCGCGGCAATTGACGTGACGCCGGCCGCCGGCCGGCAGCGAAATATGGCGCGACATCCTGAACTCCCAACGATCGAATCCTGCGTCGGCGGCACGCCCCTCGTGCGCCTGCAGCGGCTGCCCGGAGACACGTCCAATGCCGTGCTGGCGAAACTTGAGGGAGACAACCCCGCCGGATCGGTCAAGGACCGGCCGGCGCTCAGCATGATCCGGGGTGCCGAGGAACGCGGCGAGATCAGGCCCGGGGACACGCTGATCGAGGCCACCAGCGGCAACACCGGGATCGCGCTGGCAATGGTGGCGGCGATCCGGGGTTACCGCATGGTGCTGATCATGCCGGAACACATGAGCCTTGAGCGCCGCGCCTCGATGCGCGCCTTCGGCGCGGAGATAGTACTGGTTACGAAGCAGGAAGGCATGGAAGGCGCGCGCGATCTGGCGGAGAAGATGCAGCGCGAGGGCAGGGGCAGGGTGCTTGATCAGTTCGCCAATCCGGACAACCCGCGCGCCCACTACGAGACCACCGGTCCCGAGCTCTGGCGCGACACCGGCGGCACGATCACGCACTTTGTCAGCGCCATGGGCACGACCGGGACGATCATGGGCGTGTCCCGGTATCTGAAGGAGAAAAAGCCGGACGTGCAGATCGTCGGCGTGCAGCCCGCCGGCGACGAGAGCATCCCCGGCATCCGGCGCTGGCCGGAGGCCTATCTGCCGAAGATCTTCGACCGCAGCCGCGTGGATCGAATCATAGACATCACCCCGCGCGAGGCCGAGGACATGACGCGGCGTCTGGCGGCGGAAGAGGGGATCTTTGCCGGCATCTCGTCAGGGGGGGCCGTGCACGCGGCGCTGAGTCTGTCCGCCGAGGTCAGGAACGCGGTGATCGTCGTCGTCGTTTGCGACCGCGGCGACCGGTACCTGTCCGCGAACATTTTCCCCGCGTGATCCGGCCTCGCGGGCGGTTGCTGTTCATGACGACGCAGCGAGCTTCAGTCCGGCGGCCCGGCCCACTTCGAACAGCCCACCCGCGATCAGGATTGCCCACGCCATGTAATTATCCTTGTTGCGAGGTCCGATCCAGAAGCGATTTGTAAATGCGGAGGTCAATTGTCGAGAAGCAGCAGAAGATCACTTCACGTACGGCCGTCAATCCTGGCAGCACGGCACGCACCGTTGCAACGGCGATGCCGGCGGCAAGTTCCGCGGGATAGCCGTAAACGCCGGTACTGATGCCCGGGAACGCTACCGAACGAAGGTCATGCTCCGCGGCCAGTTCCAGCGCGCTGCGGTAGCAGGAGGCCAGCAGATCCGGCTCGCCGCTTTTCCCGCCGTACCAGACCGGGCCGACGGTATGGATCACGTGCCGCGACGGCAACCGATAGCCCCCCGTGATCCGCGCCGCCCCGACCGCACAGCCGCCCAGCGTGCGGCATTCATGCAGCAATTCCGGCCCTGCGGCGCGGTGAATTGCCCCATCCACTCCGCCTCCTCCCAGCAATGAAGTGTTCGCGGCGTTGACTATTGCATCCACGGCCAGCGTCGTGATGTCGGCGAGGAGCGCGGTGGTCGTGAATCTATTTTCCATGGCCTGCGGAAATATTCGAACCGTTTCCAAACGTTCCTGTGCGGATGCGAGAAACTCTTCTGCTGGTCCTGGCCGCTGTGCGTTATGCCAACGCCGGGCAACGTCAATCCTGCTCAGTCCTCGCACGAAGGATTACGTTAAAAATCATGATGCCCGGCGGAAACGAGCAAACACCTCTTCCAGCGTTGCGCAGGAATCAGGATCGGCTTCGCACTCTGCCAGGCCGCGGTCCAGCGCTTCCTTCTGCCACTGGATCAACGGCAGGGCCTCCGGGACAGCAGAAATGCTGTCCCAGATCGCTTCTACCAATCGGACTCGGTCCGTGAGAGGTCACGCCGGGACCTCAGCCGCCAGTTCCTGTTTCATCCGCATAAATCACCGCTGAATCTGCGAGCGCGCTAACGTCGCACTCAATGGCGCCGCGAAGCGGTGTCCGCTGCGGCGCTTTGTTGGGTCGCGCCTACCTAACACGCTCGATCTCGTACGCGGTGAAGTGTTTCCATTCCCCTGAGCCTTCTGATGCCTCGATCGTGAGTCGCCATGTGCCGGCGGCTGAGTTGTATGTCAGGGTGTCCCGAAACGGGCCATCCGGGTACGGGATCGTAAATTCGATGGTGTTGTCCGCTATATGACCTGTCCCGTGCGGTATGGATCCTAGTGCGCCGAAAACATCCAGCCAGTGAGCAATAACCTGCCCCGACTCCTTATCGTAACCAAGAAAGACCCGTGCTTCGTACTGAGGGGGTTCCTCCACGTCCGTCATGTGCAGTTCGGTAAATGTCTGCACCAGGATGGGTCGTACGATTAACCTGTACTTTACGGATTTGCCCATCACGTCGCCCACCATGGTCCAATCGCCGTCAAGCGTTGCCAGTATGGCTGGGCGCGCTTCATCTGCATCGGACTGACCGAGAGAAGCGCCTACTCCTCCGCACGTTACGATGATCCCCACTGCGAGAATTCTGAGAGTACGCACGATGGCTCTCCTACAGCGCTCTAACGTGCCCCAATCACCTGCGCGTGCGAGTCAGCGCCGCGCTCGCACGTGTCAGTGTGGATTGGGTGGTTATACCGCGATTTTGATACCGAGCCATGCAGCACGTCTCGCTCGACCGAGCCAAGCTGATCAGCGGTGAGCGTTCCGAGGTGGTTCATCAATCGGACGGTGGGAACGGTAACGATGCCTTGTGCATCGAACGCGCCGGGACGCAGAAATCTAGCAGAGACAGCGATCTCGAGTCGGGACTGTCGGAGCGAGGTCGTGTGAGGAATGACCATAACGAGGGAGCGGTCTGATTCCTCCAGAGGGACGCTGAGAACTACGCACGGACGGACCTTCGCGGCCAGTCCGAGGTCAACCATATAAACCTGGCCGCGAAGTGGCGCCCTCACCCCTTGGCCTCACGACGATCAAGGTCTTGGAACACTTGATCGGCGGCGCGGACGAGTTCTTCGTCCGACGGGAAGGAATACGGCAACTCGGCGGCGCGACGAAGCAACTCCTCCAAGACTTCGCGTCGTTCGGCCTCGGATAATGCCTCAAAGGACTGCAAGAGATGTCGCGCCGCGTCTCCCATGGCCGAAATATTCTACACCGGTTCCCTCGCGGTATAACGGTCGCCATGAGCCGCGCGCGCCAGCGCGTCGGTCTCCATGGCGTTGTTAGCGGTCAATGCGCTCCCGCCAATAGCCCGGACGGCGACTTTGGTGAGCCACCGCAACGATCCAGATCCTCTCTGGCTCGATCCTGTAAATAAGTGAGAAGGGAAAGTCATCGAGGACAAAATATCGAAGCTCTTCATCCAGTTCCGGTCCTATCTGCGGCTGCGATACCAATAACGCGATTCCACGTTCAATCTCGTCAATGAATCGGTGCCCGAGCCCCGGCTCCCGGCGCTCGTAGAAGAGAGCGTGTTCGATAAATTCTCGATCTGCGTCCGGATGAAGTTCAGCGTACATTTCTCAGCCGTTCCTTGGCTCTTGCAATAGCTTCCTCAGCAGGAATCACCCGCACCACGCCGTCCTTCAGTTCCTTATAGCGACGCTGTGCCTCCTCCAGCCATGCACGCTTGACATCTTCATCTCGCCCCTCATCGAGATCGGCGATCAGCCGTCTGAGAAGCTGCTTCTTCTCGGGCTCACTGAGCTTCAGAAGCTCTTCTTCCAGTTCTGCTATCGTCATCACCTTTCTCCGTACCATCGCTTCGATCACGGAATGATTGTAGACCACGTGTCCTATGACCGCTAACGATTGCCGTGACCGGCGCCGGCCCAGAATTTCACCGAAAGACGCCGCGCGATCCCCGGCGTCCGGTCGAGGGAATTGTCGGGCGTAACTGGACTAGGACTCGGCACCGAGCGCTGCCTTCGCTTTGCTCGGAAGATCGAGAGGTACGAAATATGACTCGGGATAGAGATAATCTTCTCCAGACTCGTCTACAACCCGCAGGTAACCGTCCCGCTTCGCACTAACATCAGGCAGAATTGCGTACACCTTTCCCTTCTCCAAGTCGTCGCAGTCACGATCCTCAATGCAGAGGAAA
>JACORW010000020.1 GCA_016179185.1 Gammaproteobacteria bacterium
AGATACGAGATACGAGATACGAGATACGAGATACGAGATACGAGATACGAGATACGAGATACGAGATACGCAATCGTGAACGGAGAAAGCAAGTGTCGGAAATCACAGGAGTAACCGCACGGGAAGTCCTCGACTCCCGCGGCAATCCCACCGTGGAGGCGCAGGTGCTGACCGCCGGCGGCGCGCTGGGCAGTGCAATGGTGCCCTCCGGCGCGTCCACCGGTTCGCGCGAGGCCCTCGAACTTCGAGACGGTGACAAACGCCGGTATCTCGGCAAGGGCGTGTTGAAGGCCGTCGCCAACATCGAGCAGCGCATCGCCCCCAAGGTGCGCGGACTGGAAGTGCACGATCAGCGCGCAATAGACCAGGCGATGATTCAACTGGATGGCTCGCCGAACAAGGGCAATCTGGGTGCGAACGCGATCCTGGCCGTGTCGCTGGCGGCGGCGCGGGCGGCGGCCGCGGAAGAACGCAGTCCGCTGTACCGGTATCTGGGCGGGGACGGCCCGTTCACGATGCCTGTGCCGATGATGAACATCATCAACGGCGGTGCCCATGCCGACAACAGCGTGGACATGCAGGAGTTCATGGTCATTCCCACGGGCGCTTCCAGCCTGGCCGAGGCCGTGCGCTGCGGGGCCGAGATCTTCCACGCGCTGAAATCCGTGCTCGGCAAGCGCGGGCTGGCGACGGGGGTGGGTGACGAAGGCGGATTCGCACCTGATCTCCCGTCAAACGAGGCGGCGCTGGAAGTGATCCTGAAGGCGGTCGAGCTGGCCGGCTACCAGGCCGGCCGGGACGTGATGCTCGGGCTGGACGCAGCCAGCTCCGAGTTCTTCAAGAACGGCCGCTACGTGCTGGCCTCCGAAAAGCGCGAACTGACGTCCGTGGAATTCGTGGAGTATCTCGCGCGCTGGGTCGGGCAGTATCCGATCCTGTCCATTGAGGACGGCATGGCCGAGAACGACTGGGAAGGCTGGCGCGAGCTGACGCGGCGGCTCGGCGATCGCGTGCAACTGGTGGGGGATGACGTGTTTGTCACCAACACGGCGATCCTCCAGCAGGGGGTTGACGCCGGCGTGGCGAATTCCATCCTTATCAAGGTCAACCAGATCGGCACGCTCAGCGAGACGCTGGCGGCAATCGATCTGGCGCGCCGCTCGCGCTATACGGCGGTCGTGTCGCACCGTTCCGGCGAGACTGAAGATACGATGATCGCGGACCTGGCGGTGGCCGCCGGCGCCGGTCAAATCAAGACGGGCTCTCTGTCGCGATCCGATCGCGTCGCCAAGTACAACCGCCTGATGCAGATCGAGCTTGAGCTCGGATCTTCGGCAAGCTATCCGGGACGCAGGGCGTTCCGGCAATGACCGGACCTGCCGCGGCGACGATCTCCACGCAGCGCCGGGATCGGTTTGTGCTTTCCAATTGGGCGGTCCGTATATAATTCCACCATGAAGTATCTGAACATCCTGCTGCTGCTCCTGCTCGCAGGGGTGCAGTACCGCCTGTGGGTCGGCAATGGCAGCATCCCCGATGTGCGCCGGCTCAAGGGTGTGCAGGAGGCCCAGATCGCGGCCAACGCCGAATTGGCCGAACGCAACAGGAGCCTGGCAGCGGAGGTCATGGACCTCAAACAGGGGTCGGAAGCGCTGGAGGAGCGCGCGCGCAGCGAGATGGGCATGATTCGCGCGGGCGAGACATTTTTCCAGTATGTCAACGTCCGTGACCCTGCGCCGGCTGCGGTCACGGATTGACGCATGGCGGCGGCGCAGTGCTGGGGCGCCATTCCCGCCGCCGGTATCGGCTCCCGGTTTGCAGCCGGCCGTCCCAAACAGTACCTCCGGATTAGGGGGCGAAGTGTCCTGGAACATGCCCTGCGCCCGTTCCTCGGCCATCCCGCAATTCGCGGGATCGTTGTGGCCCTGGCGGAGGGAGACCCGTGGTGGGAAGAGTTGCCTGCCGAAGTGCGGAAATCAGTCACTGTGATTGACGGCGGTGCCGAACGCATCCATTCCGTGCGCAATTGCCTGCGGCACCTGCTGACCGTGGGAGATCCCGACGATTGGGTGCTGGTGCACGACGCTGCGCGGCCGTGCCTGCGGCGCGAGGACCTGGACTTGCTGCTTTCGAAGGTCGCATCCCATGCCGTGGGCGGCATTCTCGCCCTGCCGGTGCGCGACACCATGAAACGGGCGGACCGTTGCGGAGACATCGCCGCCACGGTGGATCGGGCCGGGCTGTGGCACGCGCTGACGCCGCAGATGTTCCGGCTCCGCGCGCTGGATCGAGCCCTGTCGGCGGCTCTTGCTGCCGGAACACCGGTGACCGACGAGGCCCAGGCCATGGAGCTGGCAGGCACGCCGGGAATGCTGGTGCAGGGGCACGCGGACAATATCAAGGTGACCCTGAACGACGACCTGGCAATGGCGGAACTGCTTCTGTCCCGCCGGACAGAATGAAGCACATGGAGAAAGCCGGATGAGAATCGGACATGGCTATGACGCGCACCGGTTTGAGGCCGGTCGGCCGCTGATCCTCGGCGGTGTGCGGGTACCCCATGACCGTGGACTGGCGGCGCATTCCGACGGCGATGCGGTCATTCACGCGCTGTGCGATGCGCTGCTGGGAGCGGCCGCACTGGGCGATATCGGCGCCCACTTTCCCGACACCGACGTGACCCTCCGCAACATTGACAGCCGCGTACTGTTGCGGCGCGTGGTGGAACTCCTGCTTCAGCAAGGCTGGCGGGTCGGCAACGCCGATATCACCATCGTGGCGCAGGCGCCGCGCCTCGCGGCGCATATCCCGGAAATGCGCAAAGTGCTTGCCGGCGATCTTCAGACGGACGCCGGAAACGTCAGCATCAAGGCGACCACAACCGAACGCATGGGCTTCGTCGGCCGGGAAGAGGGCCTGGCGGCGTACGCCGTGGCATTGCTTGTGCCCGCGCGCTGATTCGACGTTTTCCGATTGTTGCGTCCGGGCCACACGGGATCAGCAGGCTCAAACACGACTCAGTTTCGCAAAACCTGTGCCCGTGGCACGGTCCGTCACGGTGCTAGACTGGATTTCGCGCCATCCGGCGCCGCGCCGGGCGGCACTCTTTCATGCAGCTCAACGCAGGAGGAACCATGTCCGGAAAAAACAGCATCAGCGACATCTTCATGCAGGCGTTCAACCAGATCCAGGTCCGAATCGATCCTGAATTCGGGATCCTGTGGGTGTATCAGAACCCCAGGCCGCGTCCCTGCTTCAACCCGGCGCTCATCGCCGAGGTGCGCAGCGTCCAGACCCTGCTGGAAACCTACGATGGGCACCTGCCCTACCAGGGGCGGCTGGTGCCGATCCATTACCATGTACTGGACTCCCTGTCGCCGGGGATCTTCAGCATGGGCGGCGATCTGGATCTGTTCCGCGATCATGTGCTGCGCAGGGACCGGGACGGCCTGCTGCGCTACGCCAAGACCTGTATAGACACCATCCACGCCTTTATCGTGGGATTCCGGTTACCGATTACCACGATTTCGCTGGTGCGCGGCGATGCCCTGGGCGGCGGGTTCGAGGTTGCCATGGCCAATCAGGTGGTCATCGCCGAACGGCAGGTGGAGATGGGCTTCCCGGAGATCCTGTTCAATATTTTCCCCGGCATGGGCGGTTACCATCTTCTGTGCCAGCGTCTGGCGCCAGCCGCCGTGGAACGCATGATGCTGTCGGGTCGCAAGTACGGGGCCGCGGAACTCGAAGCCATCGGCGTGGTGGACCGGATCGCGGATACCGGAGCAGGGGACCGGGCGCTGTATGCGTTTGTCGAGGAAAACCGGCGCCACAGAAACGGTTATCTGGCGCTGCAGCACGTCAAGCGCAAAGTGCAGCCGATCGCCTATGAGGACTTGATGGAGGTGTGCAATTACTGGGTCGAAACGACCCTGCGGATCTCGGAACGGGATCTGCGCCTGATGGAGCGGCTGGTGCGGGCCCAGGACCGCCGGATTGGCGGCGTTGCGGCCGAGGATGCGGCTTAGCCGGCGGCTGAGTCCAGGTGCTCCAGGTAGGCGCGAAGTTCCGTCCCGGTATCGGTGAGACACCGCTCCAGGCGATCCAGATGGCGCGGAAGCGCCTTCCATTCAATCGGCCGCGAATGGGCGTCTATGAAGGCAGACTGCTCCGCCAGTTCCTGGGCGCCAATACTCCGCGCACTGCCCTTCAGCGCATGGGTCAGGTCATGCAATGCGGCAAAATGCCGTTCCGCCACCACCGCGCGGATGTCGGCAAGCAGCGTGGCCGAATCGCCCAGGAAGCCTTCGATCAGATCGCGCATGAAATCGTTGTTCCTGCTCATGGCAGAAAGATTGTCCAGAACGGCATGATCGACCAGCCTGGCTCGCGCCGGGGGTGCCGGACGCGCCGGAGCGTCCACCGGTTTCCCTGCGACCGCGCTGATCATCTCCAGCAGCCTGGACGATTCCACCGGCTTGGTCAGGAAGCGCGTAACACCGGCGTCGCGGCAGGCGGCGGCCGACTCCGCCGTTGCATCCGCCGTCAGCATGATGATCGGGATCTCTTCGCGGGCAGGCCGGCTGAATTTCACTATGCGGACAATCTCGAGGCCTGACATCGAAGGCATGTGCACGTCCAGTATCAGCAGGTCGAAGCCGCCCTCGTCAACGGCGTCCAGTACCTGCTCGCCGTCCGCAATCACGGTAACGCGATGGCCGGCAAACTCGAGGATCTTTCGAATCACCTTTTGATTGGTCGGATTGTCCTCGCCCACCAGGATGTTCAGTTTTCGCCCGGAGTGCGTGTCCGCGCGCAGCGCCGACAGCCGCGTCACGTTGGGCTCGGCAGCGACGTCAAGCGTCGTGGCATGCACGAGGTTGAACAACTGGTCCTTGCGCAGCGGCGTGCCGAGAATGCAGAACCAGCCCGCATTCATCAGGGCAGCGCGATTGACCTGCGTGCCGCTTTCCAGCAGCGCAAGGTTGGTCGCCCGGATCCCGGGGAGGGACGCAATCTCCCGGGCAAAATGCACCGGATCGGCCGCCAGCCCCGCCTGCTCCGCCAGCAGCACGGCATAGGGCGACCCGGATCCGGCGGCATCCATCAGCATTCTCACCGCCGCCGGTCCATCGGGCGCGCGCTCCCAGTCCAGGCGCCACTCGCCCAGACAGCGCGTCAATACATCTTGCAGCGCGCCACGGCAGCCCACCAGCAGGATGCGCACCGCTGCGCCGACGACCGCCGGCTGTGGATCATTCCGGGTGTCCGCCAGTTCCAGCGGCAGCTCGAACCAGAATTTGCTGCCCTTGCCGACTTCGCTCTCCAGTCCAATGATTCCTCCCATCAGTTCCACCAGGTTGCGCGCAATGGTGGCTCCGAGCCCCGTGCCGCTGTAATTCGTGCGCGGGCCGGTGTTGATTTGTTCGAATTTGTCGAACACCCGATGATGCTGTTCCGGAGGTATGCCGATGCCGGTATCAATGACCTCGAACCGGACGCGCGTGGCGCCCGGCGCCTGGTTCACCGCCGTCACCTGGACGTGCACGAAACCGGAGGCGGTAAATTTGATGGCATTGCTGATCAGATTGATCAGCACCTGGCGCAGGTGCTGCTCGTCGCCAATGACCCGGTACGACGTCTCGGGAGCGATGTGCAATGTACAACGCAGACCCTTTTTGTCCGCCAGCGGTTCCAGCATGCGCACGGTGGTCTTCAGTGTGGAATAGAGATCGAACGGCTGGCAGGTGACATTGACCTTGCCGGCCTCGATGCGCGAGATGTCCAGAATGTCCTCGACCAGCGAAAGCAGCGTGCGGGCCGATGCCTGGATGGTCGCGACGAAATCCTTCTGATCCGGATCCAGCCGCGTCGTGCCCAGCAAATCGCTCATGCCGATGACGCCGTTCAGCGGCGTGCGTATCTCATGACTCATGTTGGCGAGAAACTGCGATTTGGCCTGGTTGGCCTGTTCCGCGGCAGCCACGGCGCCCTGCAGCCGGCGCAGCAGTACGCCCACATAGCCGGGCAGGATGATCATGCCCAGCAGGATGCCCGCGCCGAGCGCCGGGTGGCCCCCCCAGTAATTACTGGTGAACAGCACCGCCAGAAATGCCACGAAACTGAGGGTGGAGGTCACCACCAGGTACCGGCCCCCGAAGCGCAGCCCGTGCCCCAGAATCAGCCAGAAATACACGATGACAAACGGCGCCAGCGCATCGGCGCCGGTGGCAAGCGCGTAACTGGTCGTGCCCACGTCCGCGACGATTGCCAGCAGGCGCCGCTCCGGATTCGGCCCGGGATCAAACCGGTTCCAGAGGATGATCAGCAGGCAGAACGGCACGGCGGCGAGATACATCCATCCCACGCTGGCCGGTGCATCGCCTGCGCTGATGGCTGCCAGGGAGTAGGCGCCGAGAAATATGCAGGCGACGGTACGAATCACGGACTGTTCGAGATCGGTGTCCGCCCGCACGCTCGCGACCGTCTTTTGTACTGCTTGTGTCCAGTCATTCATGGTCGTTACCGGTTGGCAGTCTGATGCAAAACGGAGTCTTGCGTCACCCGTCAGGTCTCACAGGCCACGGATCCGGGACCATCCGGGGTCAAAAATTCAGCGCAGCGCAGCAATGCCTCGACACAGGCCGGATCCAGGCTCCTGCCGCCAAGACGGCGGATTTCCGCCAGGGCTACCGGCGCCGGCCAGGCGGTTTTGTAGGGCCGCGCGCTGTTCAGGGCATAAAACCGGTCCGCCGCGGCGACTATGCGCGCCTCCAGCGGGATGTCGTCACCCCCGAGGCCCTGGGGATAACCGCTCCCGTCGAAAGATTCATGGTGGTGCAGGGCAATCCTTGCGCCCATTTGCAGGGCCGGTGACGCGCTGTCTTTAAGCAGATCGTACCCAATGCGGGTGTGCGACCGCATGATACCGGCCTCATCCGGAGTCAGCGGCCCGGGCTTGAACAGAATGGCGTCGGGAATGCCGATCCTGCCGATGTCATGGAGGGGTGCGGCGAGCTCGATGGATTCGCAGAATTCAATGCCCAGACCCATTTCCATGGCCATGCGGCGGGCAACCCGGCCGACGCGCAGTGGATCGCCGGTACCGTGCTCGCGGCGGGCACAGATCAGCGCCAGCCTGGTCAAGGCTTCCCGTTCCCGCTGCCGCAAATCTTCAACCGACTGAACGATATTCGTCTGGTGAGCATGGGCGCGACTGCGAATGATGGATTGCTGGCGGCGCAACGTGAGCAGGTTACGGCAGCGCACCTTGCATTCGTAATGATCCACGGGCTTGGTGAGAAAATCCGTCGCCCCGGCCTCCAGCGCCTCGTACATGACCTTGCGCTGTTCCACCACGGTAATGATCACCAGGGGAATGTCATGGCACGCCGGCAGCCGGCGGATGTCCCGGGTGAATGCGATCCCGTCCATCCCGGGCATGTAGTAGTCGGCGACAATCAGATCCGGCAGCAGACCGGACTCCAGATCCCGCAATGCGTCCAGCGGACTTTCGTAGCCCGTGACGCGAATGTTGTCCCCGATGCTGCGCAGTATCGTTTCCAGGATGATCCGGCTGGTGGGCTGGTCATCTACAACCATCACTTCCGCGGACAGCGGGTGGTGCCTGATGTCCTTTAAGAGAATTGTCATGGCGCAGCCATTTCACCAGTGGGCATGGCCCGTGTACATACTCCCCCGGAGGTAGCGGGAGGATGCAGGAATCGGTTACCCCTCAGCCGGTCAGGGGCCATTGCCTCAATCCCCCCGTTTCAGCAGCACATAGACCGCACCCGTGCCGCCGTCCGGGGGCAGGGCCGAGCAGAAACCCAGCACGTCCCGGCGCTGGCGCAGCCAATGATGAACCCGGGTCTTCAAAACCGGGCGGCCCTGGTGGGAGCGCCGGCCCTTGCCATGAATGATGCGCACACAGCGCTTTCCCTCCTGCCGCGAGCGGGTGAGGAATCCGGCCAGGGCAAGCCGGGCGGCGTCAGCGGTAAACCCATGCAGATCCAGTTCCGCCTCGACGCGGAACTGACCGCGGCGCAGCCGGCGGAATTGCCGATCCTGAAGCCCGGGGGCGCGGTATAGCAGTTCCTCACCGGTCTCCAGTTCGGCCGGGTCAAATTCAGTGCTGCCAATCTCATGCATGACCTGCCGTTCATCGGCCAGCGTCTGGAGGGGAATGGGCGCGGGCCGGCGCGCCGCGCTCACCGGCGGCGGCGCATGAATGCGGCGCACCTTGCCCACGTGATCGCGGAACAGTGCCTGGTCCTCGGCGTTGATGTCGCGTTTGCGTCCCATGGCTGATAATAAGCTACCCCACGGCGGTGCGGGCCGGAAGACGGGAGCCGGCCTGCCTGGCACCCTGTCAGAACTGGAGCCAGCTCCGCGGCCGGTGGAACGCCCATGGCCGGAAAGACACTGAATTTGACCGATGTGCTGCGCGATTACCTGCTCGCGGTATCGCTGCGCGAACACGAGTGCCTGCGCCGCCTGCGGGCCGAAACGGCTTCCCACCCGATGGCGCAGATGCAGATCGCCCCGGAGCAGGGTCAATTCCTGGCGTTCCTGCTGCAAGCGATCAGCGCGCGCAGGGTACTGGAGCTGGGTGTATTTACCGGGTACAGCAGCCTGTGCATGGCCCTGGCGTTGCCGCCGGACGGGCGGTTGCTGGCGTGTGATATCAGCGACGAATACACCCGGGTGGCCCGGCGTTACTGGCGCGAGGCCGGTGTGGACGACAGAATTGATCTACGCCTCGCGCCTGCATTGCAGACGCTGGATGAACTGATCCGCTCGGGAGAGTCCGGCACGTTCGATTTCATGTTCATTGATGCGGACAAGGATGGCTACGTGGAGTACTACGAGCGCGGCCTGCAGTTGCTGCGGGCCGGCGGGATCATCGCCGTGGACAATGTGCTGTGGTCGGGAAGGGTGGCTGACCCCGCCGACTCCAAACCGGACACGGTGAGCATCCGCCGCTTCAACGAGCACCTGCACGACGACACCCGCGTGCATCTCAGCCTGTTGCCCCTGGCGGACGGCCTGACCCTGGCGCTCAAACTCTGACGCCGGTCGCGTCGTCCCGGCGCCGTGATCTCGTCGTCGTTACGGCGGAAGCAGCCCTGGCCCAGGCGGAATCCTATCCAGGCTGGTTGCCGGTTTGCGGCAGCAACGGTGGCAGATCCTTCAGCCATTGCGGCACCGGCAGCCGCAGCACCAGCAGCAGGACGAAGATGCTGCCGTAAATGATGGGCACCAGCTTGTCTGCCTTCACCAGCCACAGGTAATGAATGATCCCCAGTGTGCCGATGACATAGATGCAGCTATGCAGCTTGCGCCAGTAGGGGCCGAGGCGTTGCACCATTTTCTTGGTGGACGTCACCGCCATGGGGATCAGCAGCAGAAAGGCGGTGAAGCCCACGGTGATGAACGGGCGCTTGGCGATGTCGCGGACGATGTCGTCCCAGTCGAAGAACTGATCCAGCACCAGCCAGGTGGAGAAGTGCAGGCACACATAAAAAAATGCAAACAACCCGAGCATGCGCCGAAAGCGTATGAAGACATTCTTGCGCGTCAGCCGGCGCAGCGGCGTCATGGCCAGCGTCGTGAGTAGTAGATTCAACTGCCAGTCGCCGGTGAAGTGCGTGATCCGCTCAATGGGGTTCGCGCCCAGTCCGTCGCTGACGACCAGAAACACCAGCCACAGGAACGGCGCCAGGCCGCACAGGAATACCCCATACCAGAGCCGATCACGCATGGGTTAATAGAACTTCTGGAGATCCATGCCCGTATAGAGTGAGGCAACCTGATCGGCGTAGCCGTTGAACATCAGCGTCTTGCGCTTCAGGAATTCGCCAATGCGCCGTTCCTTGCCCTGGCTCCAGCGCGGGTGATCCACTTCCGGGTTCACGTTGGAGTAGAAGCCGTATTCCTGCCCGTTGGAGATGTTCCACGTGGTCGGCGGCTGATTCTCCGTGAACTCGATCTTGACGATGGACTTGATGCCCTTGAAGCCGTACTTCCACGGCACCACGAGGCGCAGCGGCGCGCCGTTCTGGTTCGGCAGCACGGCGCCGTACAGCCCCACCGCGAGGATGGTCAGCGGATGCATGGCTTCATCCATGCGCAACCCCTCCACATACGGCCATTCCAGCACCGCCCGGCGCTGGCCGGGCATCTCGTTGGGGCGCATGACCGTCGTGAACGCCACATACTTCGCGTTACCGGTGGGCTCGAAGCGTTTCAGCACGTCCGCGAGCGGGATGCCCACCCACGGGATCACCATGGACCAGGCTTCCACGCAGCGCAGCCGGTAGATGCGTTCTTCGAGTGCGTGGGGCTTGATGAAGTCTTCCAGGTTGTAGGTGCCGGGCTTCGCGCACTGACCGGCCACCTGCACGCTCCAGGGATGCGGCTTGAACTTGCCCGAGTTGGCGGCCGGATCTTCCTTGTCGGTGCCGAACTCGTAGAAGTTGTTGTAGTTGGTCACTGCCTCGAATGGAGTCAATTCCTCGTTCGTGGAAAGCGGGCTTTTCCGGATATTGACGAGCTTTTCCGCGGTGGCGGCCGTGATCGGCGCCGACGCCCCCAGCCCGGCAATGGCGAGGCCGGCCAGTGCGGAGTCCTTGAGGAACTCCCGGCGGCGCAAATACAAGCTCAGGGAGGTGATTTCAGACGGTTTGATGTCCGGCGGACGTTTGATCAGCATGGCGATCCCCCAAAGGATGGCTACTGTCTATTGACCCACAGTATACGGCGTGGTTCCGGTGGGGGGTGTTAGTAACACCCGGGGACATCCAGGAATTGCCCGTTGATTTCGCAAGGCTTTTAATGGATCTCCCGGATTCGAGATTCGTGGTTTGCGGGTTTACCGGATTTGGCACGAGGTGATACCGCTGCGTCAACCGTGCTACCATTGTGCTTACGTTCACAAAGTCGAGGACAATCTTATGGAAGTCGCCATTCGCAAAATGGGCAATTCGCAGGGCGTATTAATCCCCAAGCCGATTCTTGCGCAGGTGGGGCTGACCAGGCGCGCGGATCTGCAAGTGCGCAACGGCGTCATCGAGATCCGGCCTGCCCGCCCTAACCTACGTGCTGGCTGGGCCGAGGACAGCGCGCGTCTGGCTGCCGCCGGTGAGGATGTGCCGGTGTGGCCCGAACTCCCCAATGAGGATGACAAACGGTTGCAGTGGTAATGAAGACCGGGGAGATTTGGCTCGCACAGCTTGATCCGACCGTGGGCGGCGAGATCCGCAAGACACGTCCGTGCGTCCTGATCTCGCCGCCGGAAATGCTTGCGGATCTGCGTACTGCCATTGTGGCGCCGATGACCACCGGGTCGCAGCCCGCGGGTTTTCGCGTGCCGGTCAAATTCCAGGGCAAGCAGGGGCTCATCCTGCTCGACCAGATACGCACGCTCGACAAGCGTCGCTTGATCAAACGATTGGGTTCACTGCGTCCGCCGACCCTCGCGCAAACGCTCGAGACCCTGCAAGCCATGTTCGCGCCGTGAGGCCCGAGGCACAGGAACATCCAAAGAAATCACGAATTTCCCGTTGATCCTGCAAGGCGATAGCCTCCTGGGCCGAGTCTCCGGCGTTGGAATTTATCGGCGAAAGCGAGGATTACTGGCGCAAATTCGCGTCGCTCGCTTCGACGTTGAAATTGCAGGGCGGCGCCATTCATGATGGCCGCGTCGCGGCGATTTATCTGCATCACGGTGTGAAGGAGTTGTGGTCCGCAGACAGGGATTTGTCACACTTTACAAATCTCAGGGTTCGAAATCCTTTGGTGCCCAGGTGATTCTGTGATCCTCTTGAACTGGTGTCAGGAAATCCTGGGAATTACCCTACCCACCTGCGTGCGTTGTGGAACAACGCCATCCACGGGCTTTCCTCGCGGGTCCACTCCCGCGGCAGCCAGGAAAACTGCTTGGTCAGGAAAGTCCGCTCCGGGTGCGGCATCACGATGGTGAAGCGCCCGTCAGCAGTGGTGAAGCCGGTGCAGCCGCCCGGCGAGCCGTTGGGATTGGCGGGGTAGCGCTCCGTCGGCCGGCCGCGATTGTCCACGAAGCGCATCACCGGCAGCGCCTGTTGCCGCGTCCCCTCGTCCCGGAAATGCGCGCGGCCTTCGCCGTGGGCCGTGGCGATGGGAATGCGCGCGCCGTGCATATCGCGGAACAGGATGGAAGGCGATGGCAGGATCTCCACCATGGCCAGCCGCGCCTCGAACTGTTCGGAGCGGTTGCGCAGGAATTGCGGCCAGTGTCCGGCGCCGGGGATGAGATCGCGCAGGTACGCGAACATCTGGCAGCCGTTGCAGATCCCCACGCCGAAGGTATCCGTGCGGTGAAAGAATTTTGTGAACTCGTCCAGCAGTACCTCGTTGTAAAGAATGGATTTCGCCCAGCCGCCGCCGGCGCCGAGCACGTCGCCGTAGGAGAAGCCGCCGCCAGCGGCAAGCCCCTTGAAATCCGCGAGGCTCGCGTTGCCGCACAGCAAATCGCTCATGTGCACGTCCACGGCCTCAAAGCCTGCGCGATCGAAGGCGCCGGCCAATTCCACCTGCCCGTTGACGCCCTGCTCGCGCAGCACGGCGACCCTGGGCCTGCCCGTGTTTACTGCCGGCGCGGCGAAGGCGGGTGCATCGGGCCAGTGCAGAAACAGGCCGGGGTCGTCCCGATCCAATAACCGGTCGTAATCCTCCTGCGCACAGGCCGGGTTGTCCCGCAGCGTCTGCATGTGGAACGAGGTCTTCGACCAGAGCCGGTGCAGTTCCAGGATGTCACGCGAATATACGGACTTGCCGGCGACGCGCAGTTCCAGCGTATTCGATGTGTTGATGGTGCCGAGATCCATAAGCGCACTTTCCGGCAGTCCCAGCCCGATGCAGGCGGCCACGACCGCCTGCTGCTGGACGGGGCGAACCTGCAGCAACGCGCCCGGCTCCTCGCTGAACAGGAACGGGACAATCTCCCCTGCGGCACAGGGCAAATCCATAGTCATGCCGCAGCGCCCCGCGAAGGCCATCTCACACGCCGTGGCCAGCAGGCCGCCATCGGATCGATCGTGGTAGGCAAGCAGGAGGTCCGTCTGGATCAACAACTGCACACCCTGGAAGAACGCCGCGAGGTGCGGGGCATGATCGAGATCCGCGCTGGGTCCGCCGGTCAAGCGGAACACCTGCGTCAGCGCGGAAGCACCGAGGCGATTGCGGCCCAGCCCCAGGTCCACCAGCAGCAGGCGGCTGCCCTCGACGGGCTGCAACTGCGGCGTCAGCACGCGGCGCGAGTCCGCCACCGGTGCAAACGCGGTGATGTTCACGGATACCGGTGCGACGACACGGCGCGGTTGACCGTGTTCCTGCCACGCGGTCTTCATGGAGAGGGAATCCTTGCCCACCGGGATCGGAACCCCCAGTTCCTGCGCCAGCTTCGATACCGCGTTCACGGTGTCGAACAGTCGCGCATCCTCGCCGGGTTCGCCGCAGGCGGCCATCCAGTTCGCGGACAGCGCGATGTCGGAGAGCCGCAGGATCGGCGCCGCGCAGATATTGGTGACGGCCTCCGCCAGCGCGAGGCGGCCGGAGGCGGGGGCATTGATGACGGCCACGGGCGGACGCTCGCCCACGGCCATGGCCTCGCCGGTGAAATATTCAAAACCCGCCGCGGTGACGGCGCAGTCGGCCACCGGCGTCTGCCATGGGCCCGCCATCTGGTCGCGTGTGACGAGCCCGGAGATGGTGCGATCGCCGATGGTGACGAGAAAGGTTTTGTCCGCCACCGCGGGCAGTTGCAGCACGCGCTCGATGGCCGTGGCGAGTTCAATGCCGGAGACATCCGCGGCTCCGGTGCCCTGCTGCATACGTCGCACATTGCGTTCCATGCGCGGCGGTTTGCCCAGCAGCACATTCAGCGGCATGTCCACCGGCGGCTGCGGCGATCGCGCGTCCTCGACGCGCAGGTGTCCGGAGTCGTCGGCGTGGCCCAGTACTGCGTACGGTGCGCGCTCGCGTTTGCACAGGCGCGAGAACTGCGCCAGACGATTCGACGCGATGGCGAGCACGTAGCGCTCCTGGGCTTCGTTGCACCAGAGTTCCAGCGGCGAGAGGCCCGGGTCCGCGCTGGAGATCTTGCGCAGATCGAATTTCGCGCCGCGGCCGCTGCCGTGCACCAGTTCCGGCAGGGCGTTGGACAACCCGCCGGCGCCCACATCGTGGATGGAAAGAACGGGGTTGTCATCGCCCATGGCCCAGCAGCGATCAATGACTTCCTGGCAGCGGCGTTGCATCTCCGCGTTGTCGCGTTGCACGGAGGCAAAGTCCAGTTGCTCGTCGCCGCTGCCCGTGGCCAGCGACGAGGCCGCGCCGCCGCCGAGACCGATCAGCATCGCCGGACCGCCGAGCACGACGATGGGCGCGCCGGCCGGCACATCGCGCTTGTGCACGTGCTGGGGCCGCACCATGCCGATGCCGCCCGCCAGCATGATCGGTTTGTGATAACCGTACACGACGCCCGTGACCGGATCGGTCCGCTCCAGCGTGCGGAAATACCCGCACAGGGCTGGGCGGCCGAATTCATTGTTATAGGCGGCGGCGCCGATGGGCCCCTGGATCATGATGTCCAGCGCGGAGGCGATGCGCTTCGGCCGACCGATATTCTCCTCCCACGGTTGCGGGAGATCGGGCAGGTGAAGGTTGGAGACGGTGAATCCGGTCATTCCGGCCTTTGCCTTGGCTCAGGTGCCCGTGGCCGACTCGTCGCGGATCTCGCCGCCGGCGCCGGTAGCCGCCCCGGGAAACGGCGAGATGGCGGTGGGATGATTGTGCGTCTCCACCTTCGCCAGCAGGTGCACGGCCTCCGGGTGATGACGGTACACGCCGTCTGCATCGGGAAAGAACCGCGACGCGGCGTAACCCTCCATGACGGCCGCGTTGTCCTTATAAGCTGACAACACACGACCCGGTGATTTCGCGTGCGTCTGGCGAATGAGATCGAACAATGAGAGCGACTGCTTCACGCCGTCCACGGTCCATGCGGCATTGAAAATCTTGTGGCGGCAGTGCTCGGAGTTCGCCTGCGCGAACATCATGAGTTCCGCGTCCGTGGGGTCGCGCCCCAGTTCGGCATAGGCGGCCATGAGGTAGTCAATCTCGCCGGCGTTCAACGCAAGACCGAGTTCCTGGTTCGCTTTTTCCAACGCGCTCCGACCGGAACGGGATAACAGGATCGTGCCCAGCGCCGCGGGCGCGTGCTGTTCGAAAATAATGCCGGCCTGATCCAGGCCGGTGACGACGGCCTGTGTCATCGGGTCATGCAGCAACGCCTTCACTGCGTCCGGCGGCGTCATCCCCAGGGCCGGGCCGTCAAACCACCACAGCGTGCCACGCTCCACGCGCGACGCCGCATGCATGCCGCAGTTGTGCAGGATGTCCGTGGCCTTGCTGGACCACGAGGACAGCGTGCCGGGGCGGGGGATCACGAGGGCCCCGGCCCGGGCCGGATCGAAACCGGACTGGCAGGTGCCCAACAGCGCATCCAGCCGCGCACGTTCCTCGGGCTTCGGTTCCCTTGACGTGAGAACAAAATGGACAAACTCGCTGTGGATGGCACTGACCTGGGGCCAGGCGGCCCTGATCGTGCGCAGCATCTGGTCCCGCCGGAAGTCCGTGAGGGCAGGGGCACCGCGCAGGATCAGCATGGTAACCGGGTCCGGGAACCACCGAAAAAGGGGCGCGATTGTAGCCAACTGCAGCTACAAGCTACAAGCAACAAGCTACAAACAACAAGGAAGGAGGAAAAGCATGTCTGTTTTACTTGTGGCTTGTAGCTTGTAGCTTGTGGCTGCTTCAGGGAATCTCATCTACCCGCACCTCGATGGAACCGATCTCGGAGGTCTGGACAGTCTCCCGCGCCAGCAGCTCGTGGCTCGCGCGGCTGGACGACTGGCTGATGCCGCCGATGGGGATCCATTGACCCAGCCGCCCCGATACCGTGGTCTCTGCACTCTGCACGTCGAAGGTCGGAACGGGACCCGCACCGACGCGCGTGGTGCGCGGCGAAATCAATAATGTCACCTGATCGCCGTGCAGGCGCGGCAACACCCAGAATCCGGAATCGGCGTTGTAATACTCGACGGTGTCCTGCACCACCAGCGTGCCGTTGGGCGCCGTCACGGTCCGCTGCGGGATCGGCACGGCCTGCCCGGCCTGGATGAACGCCGGCTGGCCTTCGAGCGCCTGCACATGATAGGCGCCGGACCCGGTTTTGGCAGACTCGCGGGCGCGGGCGCCATAGCGAACGTTATCGTCTTCATCCCCGATACCCACCGTCAGTCCCCCGGGATCGGACCGCCCCCCCTGGCGGATTGTGACGTCGCCCGCCTCCGCCCGTCCGGTGAGACCGTGGCGCGTGCCGTCACGGAACTGACTGGAATCCTGCCGCACGGAAATGCGCAGGCGGCGCAGCACCCTGTCTATGCTGTCCAGCACGGCGCGGATCTCGGCCAGATTTTCCGGCGTGGTTTTCACCACCAGATTGTTGCTTATGCCCGTGACGCTGCCGCCGGTTGCGAGCAGTGGGCGGATCACCGGGATGACATCCTCGGCCAGCCGGTGATTGAGCGCGATGACCTCGACTTGCATCTGGGCCGTGCACAGGCCGCTCAGGAGCAGCAGGCACAGCGCAACGCCCGCCCGGGGTACCGGGTCGCTCATATCACGAACCGGCGCAGATTCGAGTCGAGCGTGGACTTGGCCCACATCTCTTCGAATTCGTCCACCAGCAGGGTGGCTTCGCGTGGGTCGTTGAAATTCGCCTCGCCGGTGTAGCGATCGGCGGTGCGCCGCGTGACAAAACCCAGCGCATCCGCGATGAACATGCCGCCGTTGTAGTCCTTGTGATCCGCGCCCGGTTTGCGTATTTCCACGAAACTGCTCAGCTTGAGCGCCACCGCCAGCATCCGGTGCCCGGACTGGACGATGGAATGGGCCTCGTGGACCAGGACGCGGACCTTCATGCGGCGGCTTTCCAGCAACACGCGCACCAGCGCGTCGCAAAACTCGGGGACGTCATACACGGCGGGGTCAAGGTTGCGGCTGACAATGTGCACGCTGCGGTGGCACTGCTGCGCCATCCGGATCGTGGCCAGCCGGTGCTGTTCCGCCGTTTCCAGCGGTACCAGCAGGTTCGTCTGCCCCAACTGATGGTCGGTAAAGTCCGGTGTCACGGGTCAATTGTCCGCGTCAGTCAGCGAATTGCAACAGTCCGGCCCGGTACAGCCCGTGCAGCAGGGCGATCTCGCTCCGCGTTCCGGCATCGGCGCGCCGGGGCCAGTGAATCGGACCGGGCCCGCTCAAACGCGCCGCCAGCGACCGGCTGCCGGCAGGCAACGCAAATTCTGCACCATTGATGAACAGATAAATACCTCCGCCGGCGGCGCGCGTAAAAGCCGCGCGGGTGCACGGCGCCCGGCGCAGCGCCCGGCCGCGCAGCAGGCGGCCATGGAACGCCCGGACGGTCATATTCTGCGCTATCGGCGGCGGAACCGACGGCGGCAGCCCGGTCAGGTGCCGGCCGAGCCGGCGATCCAGCTCGGCGTCCCCGCGCAGCGTGTCCCGTACCAGCCGTCGCATCGCCGTCAATTGACCGGGCGTGATTTCCCCGCAGTCCCGCTGCAGCATGAGTTCCGGATCGCTCATGCGCACTTCATCCAGCGTGCCGGAGTCCAGCAGCGCCGCAAGAAGTTCGGTGTTCGACGGCGCGCGCAAACCGATGGAGCAGGTGATGGAATGCCCGACGGCAATGCCGTGATGGGCCGTGCCGGGCGGAAGATACAGCATGTCGCCGGGTTCGAGCAGCCACTCCCGCGTGTGCCGGAAATTGCCCAGCATGCGCAGGTCCAGGCCGGGCAGGAAATCGGACTCCCGATACCGGCGTGAGCTGATACGCCACCTGCGCCGCCCGGACGTCTGCAGCAGGAATACGTCATAGTTGTCCAGATGCGCCCCGACGCTGCCCCGGTCCGGCGCGTAGCTGGCCATCAGGTCGTCCATGCGCCAGTTGGGGATGAAAGCAAATTCGTCCAGAAGCCTGGCCGCGCGCGGGAGGTGGAAGTTCACGCCCTGTACCAGCAGACTCCAGTGGGTTGCCGGCAGCCGCCGGAGCCGCGCCGCGGAAAACGGGCCGTGCAGGACCTGCCATGGACGTTCGCCGCCCTGCTCCAGCACCAGGCGCGATTCCACCGACTCGTCCCGCGCCAGGGCGAACAGGTCCGCCTTGTCAGGGAAAGATGTGGTGCCCGGGAACGCCGCGCGGATCAGCAGCGGGCGTTTCTGCCAGTACTTGCGCAGGAACAGCCGCGCATCCATACCGCCCGGCAGACTGCGCGCTTGCGCATCAACCCCGGCGGACCGCGGCGACGATCTGGTTGGTCTGGGCCTCGGCATTGCCGACGAACCGTTCCGGCGTCAGTTGCAGCAGTGCATCGCGCGCCGCCGCCGGCAGCGAAAGCGTGTGGACGAATTCCCGCAGCCGCGCGGCGTCAATGCCGGAACCGCGCGTCAGCGCCTTCAATTTTTCGTAGGGTTGCGGGATGCCATGGCGGCGCATCACCGTCTGCACCGCTTCCCCCAGCACCTCCCAGTTGTCGTCGAGGTCCTGTCGCAGACACGCGGCATCTACTTCCAGGTTACCGAGGCCGCGCAGACAGGCCCGCCAGGCGATCAGGCAGTGCGCGAGCGCGACGCCGATGCTGCGCTGGCTGGTGGAGTCGCTGAGATCGCGCTGCCAGCGCGACACCGGCAGTTTGTCGGCAAGATAACCGAGCAGCGCATTCGCCAGGCCGAGGTTCCCTTCCGCGTTTTCGAAATCTATCGGATTGATCTTGTGCGGCATGGTCGAAGAGCCCACCTCGCCGGCTACGGGCCGCTGCCGGAAGTAGCCGAGGGAAATGTATCCCCACAGGTCGCGGCACAGATCCAGAAGCACGGTGTTGATGCGCTGGAGCGCGTGGAAATATTCTGCCATGCCGTCGTGCGGCTCGATCTGGGTGGTGTGCGGATTCCAGTCGAGTCCGAGAGACTCCACCATCTGGCGCGACAGCGCCATCCAGTCCACGTCGGGATAGGCGCAGACGTGCGCATTGAAATTGCCCACTGCGCCGTTGAACTTGCCGCGCACGCGAATCGAGCGGAAGCGGGCGCGCTGCTCCAGCAGGCGATGCGCGAACAACGCGACTTCCTTGCCGAGCGTCGTGGGCGTCGCCGGCTGTCCATGGGTGCGGGCCAGCATCGGCAGCGCGGCGTGCCGTTCGGCGAGATCGGCAAGCGCACCGAGCAGGTCCTTGAGCGCATCATTGAGGATGTCGCGCGCCTCACTCAGCATCAGGCCGTAGGCCAGGTTGTTGATGTCTTCGGACGTGCAGCCGAAATGCAGGAACTCCGTCAGCTGCGCCAGTTCCGCGTGGCCCGCGCAGCGCTCCCGGAGAAAATACTCCACCGCCTTGACATCGTGATTGGTGGCGGCCTCGATTTCCTTGATGCGGCGGGCATCGTCGCTGGAGAACTCGGTCACAATAGCGTCCAGAAGCCGTGTCGCGCCGTCGCCAAGGGCCGGCACTTCGGGAATGTCCGGGTGGGCCGCCAGTGCCTGCAGCCAGCGCAGCTCCACCTGAACGCGGCGGCGGATCAGCCCGTACTCGCTGAATACCCCGCGCAACTCCGGCGTTGCGCCTGCGTAGCGGCCATCAACGGGCGACAGGGCGGTCAGGGGTGTCAGTTCCATGCAGTCAGCACAGGTTTTGTCTTGTGGGGCCGGGTTTACCCGGCTAAGTGAAGGGAGTTTATCAATAAATATGCTGGGTCGGGCTGCTCCTAACAATATCCCGGCCGACTAAAGTCGGCCCCACAGGCACGGCCGCATGTGCTACCTTTTCGCGCCCCGTCCGCCGCTCACCACCGCCCACATGGACACCCTGACGCTGACGCGCCCAGATGACATGCATCTGCACCTGCGGGACGGTGCGGAACTCGCCAGCGTCATTGGCGCCAGTGCGCGCTGCTTTGCCCGTGCCATCGTCATGCCGAACCTGAGGCCGCCGGTGGCGACGGTGCCGCAGGCGCTGGCCTATCGCGAACGCATCCTGCGCGCCGTTCCGGAGGGGATCCGCTTCGTGCCGCTGATGACATTGTTTCTTACGGATGCCACCAGCCCGGCAGAGATCCGCCAGGCCCGAGACTCCGGCGTCGTATTCGGCGTCAAGTGGTACCCCGCCGGCGCGACCACCCATTCCGATCCCGGCGTCACGGACATCGCGCGCGTTCAGGCTGCGCTGGAGACCCTCGCGGAGATCGGAATGCCGTTGCTCGTGCACGGGGAGGTCACGGACACGGACGTGGATATTTTTGACCGGGAAGCGGCGTTCATCGAACGGCTGCTCGCGCCGCTGCTGCAGAAACTGCCGGCGCTGCGCGTCGTGCTCGAGCACGTGACCACACGCGATGCGGTGGAATTCGTGCGCAGCGCACCGGCGCACGTGGCAGCCACGATCACGCCGCAACACCTGCTTTTCAACCGCGACGCGATGTTCCGGGGCGGCCTGCGGCCACATTATTATTGTCTGCCGGTGCTGAAGGCGGAGACGCACCGGCGCGCGTTACTTGAGGCCGCCGTCGGCGGCAGCCCGAAGTTCTTTCTCGGCACGGACAGCGCGCCCCATGGACGCGCGGCCAAGGAAAGCGCCTGCGGTTGCGCCGGCTGTTACTCCGCCCCGGCGGCCATCGAGCTGTATGCGCAGGCCTTTGAACAGGCTGGTGCGCTGACGCGGCTCGACGAATTCGCCGGCCGGTTCGGCGCGGAGTTCTACGGTCTGCCGCGCAATGGGGAGACCATCACGTTGCAGCGGCGCGAATGGTTGATCCCCGAGTCATTGCCGTTTGCCTCCGGCACCATCGTGCCGCTGGCCGCAGGTGAGAAATGCCCGTGGAAAATGACGAGCTCCTGAACGGCGATACCGCCGGCAGTCCGGTGGCGCGCCGCTTTCGCGGTTACCTGCCGGTGGTCGTGGACGTGGAGACCGGCGGCTTCATCGCCGCCAGCGACGCGCTACTGGAGATCGCGGCCGTGCTGCTGGAGCCAGACCCGGACGGGATCTGGCATCCGGCGGGTTCCCTGATCAAGCATGTGCAGCCGTTTGAAGGCGCGCGGCTCGACCCCGCCGCACTGGAATTCAACCGCATCGATCCCACGCACCCGTTCCGCAAACAGATCGCCGTCGAGGAAAAGGACGCGTTACAGGAAATCTTCACCATGGTGCGCAGAAAGATTAAGGTGCACGGCTGCAAGCGCGCCATCCTGGTCGGCCACAATGCGTTCTTCGATCTGGGTTTCGTCAATGCGGCGGCAGAACGCTGCGGCATCAAACGCAATCCGTTCCATCCGTTCAGCACGCTGGACACGGTGACGCTGGCGGCGCTGGCCTATGGGCAGACCGTCTTGTCGCGGGCGGTTCAGGCGGCCGGCATGACCTGGAACAGCGACGAGGCACATTCGGCGTTGTATGACGCCGAGCGCACGGCGGACCTGTTCTGCGACATCGTCAATCGCTGGAAGGTGGAGCCGCGGGACTGATGTGCATAGTATTGGTGGCCTGGCGCATCCGGCCCGACGCGCCGCTGGTGCTCGCGGCGAACCGCGACGAGTATCACGAGCGGGCGACGCTCGCGGCGGGCTGGTGGCCTGACACGCCGCAAATCTATGGCGGAAGAGATCGGCTGCACGGTGGCTCCTGGCTCGCCGTCGATGGCGCCGGCCGCATGGCCGCGGTCACCAATCTGCGCGAGCCGGGTTCAAGCCGTCCCGGCGCCAGATCCCGCGGGTTGCTGGTCAGCGACTTCCTGCGCGGTGCCGCGGCGCCCGCGGACTACCTGCGCGCGGTGGCGGGCGCCATCCCCGACTATGACACGTTCAACCTGCTGGTGGGCGATGCGGACGGACTCTGGTTTCTGAGCAGCCGCGATCCGGCACCGCTCGCGCTGGGGGCGGGCATTTACGGCATCAGCAACGGCGACCTGGACTGTCCATGGCCCAAGGTGGTGCGCGGCAAGGCGGTTTTGCAGCAGGTGCTCTCGAAAGGTTTCGTCCAGGATCAGGTATCAATGGAAGAACTGTTTGCCCTGCTGTGCAGCCGCGATGTGCCGCCGGATGACGCGTTGCCCGACACCGGCGTGGGCCTGGAATGGGAACGCAGACTGGCGCCGTTATTCGTGCAGGCCGGCGCCTACGGCACGCGCTCGTCCACATTGTTGTTCCGACTGGCCGCGGGAAGCGTTCACTTTCACGAACGCACGTTCGATGCGACCGGCCGTGCCGTTGCGGACGTACACGACGTAATCGGTCCATGATCACGCCGCATCTGACGTCGCTTCCGTTCGGCATCACGTGCATTGATACCGGACTGATCCGCCCGCGCATGGCGGCTGCCTACCTGCTGCAACACAACGGCAAGGCGGCAATCATTGAAACCGGCGCCACCAGCACCGTGCCGCGGGTGCTGAACGCGCTGCGCAACCGGGACGTGGCGGCGGAGGACGTACTGTATGTGATCCCGACCCACGTCCACCTCGATCACGCCGGCGGCGCGGGGGCGCTGCTGCGGGAGTTTCCCAATGCGCGGATGATCGTGCATCCGCGCGGCGCGCGCCACCTGATCGATCCGGCGAAGCTGTGGGCGGGTTCCGTGGCGGTCTACGGTGAGCAGAAGCTGGAGCAGGCCTACGGCCGGCCGGTGCCGGTCGCCGAGGAACGTGTCGTCGATGCGCCCGATGGATTCGAACTGGACATCGCCGGGCGCGTGCTCCGGTTCCTCGATACGCCGGGCCATGCGCGCCATCACTTCTCCGTCTACGACGACATGAGCCGCGGATTCTTCTCTGGCGACACCTTTGGCATTTCCTACCGGGAGACGGATTCCGCGCAGGGTGCTTTCATCATGCCCACGACGACGCCGGTGCAGTTCGACCCGCCGGCCTGGCACGCCAGCCTGGATCGGTACCTGACGTTCAAGCCGCAGCGCATGTTCCTGACCCATTTCGCGATGGTCGAGGGCATTGAAGCGCTGGCCGGCCACCTGCGCCGCGCGCTGGATGACTACGTCGCCATCGCGTTGCGTCTCAAGGACGAGGGGGCGCGTTTCGTGAAGTTGAAATCCGCGCTGCTCCAACATGCACTGGACGGCCTGCGGACGCATCGCTGCCCCTTGCCGGAGCCCGCGCTGCGCGGGCTGCTTGACATGGACATGGACCTGAACGCCCAGGGGCTGGAGGTGTGGCTGAAGTCACAATAGATCGGTTCGACGTAGGAATGTAAAAGGGTACGCTAC
>JACORW010000105.1 GCA_016179185.1 Gammaproteobacteria bacterium
CATCAGCTGATATTCCTTGTCGGTCAGCGTCTGCGCCGGGGCCACGGTTATCGAATCGCCGGTGTGCACGCCCATGGGGTCAAGATTCTCGATGGAGCAGACGATGATGCAGTTGTCATTACGGTCCCGCACCACCTCCATTTCAAATTCCTTCCAGCCGATGACCGACTGCTCCAGCAGGATCTGCTTCGCCGGCGAAGCGTCGAGACCGCGCTCGCAGATGTCGAGAAACTCCTCGCGGTTCCAGGCGATGCCGCCGCCGGTGCCGCCGAGCGTGAACGACGGCCGGATTATTATCGGAAACCCGATGTCCTCCTGGATCGCGCGCGCCTCGTCCAGCGAATGCGCCAGCCCCGAGTACGGCATTGCCAGCCCGATGCGTTTCATCGCCTCGCGGAATTTCTCCCGATCCTCCGCCTTGTCTATGGCCTCGCGGCCGGCGCCGATCAGCTCGACGCCGAATTCATCCAGCACGCCCATGCGCGCCAGATCCAGTGCGCAGTTCAATGCGGTCTGCCCGCCCATCGTCGGTAGAAGCGCATCCGGGCGCTCTTTTTCGATGATCTTCGCCACCGTCTGCCAGCGGATCGGCTCGATGTACGTGGCATCGGCCATGCCCGGATCGGTCATGATCGTGGCCGGGTTGGAATTGATGAGGATGACCCGGTACCCCTCGTCGCGCAGGGCCTTGCACGCCTGCGCGCCGGAGTAATCGAATTCGCACGCCTGGCCGATGATGATCGGCCCGGCGCCGATGATCAGGATGGAATGGATGTCGGTACGTTTAGGCATTCGTTGATGGTGACTGGTGGCTGGTGGCTGGTGGCTGGTGGCTGGTGGCTGGTGGCTGGTGGCTGGTGGCCAAAAACGCTGTTCGAACCCTTAATGGGTGTCAAATTTTTCTCCTAGTTCTTCTTGCCAGCCACTAGCCACTAGCCACCAGCCACGTGTCTCTCACTCCTCTTCTGCATCAATTCAATAAAGCGATCGAATAACGCCCTGACGTCATGGGGTCCGGGGCTCGCCTCGGGGTGGCCCTGGAAGCTGAAGGCCGGATAGTCGCGGTGGCGCACGCCCTGCAGGGTATGGTCAAACAGCGACCGATGGGTCGGCAATAATTCCGGCGGCAGGCTCGATTCCTCAACCGCGAAACCGTGATTCTGGCTCGTGATCATCACCCGCCCGGTGGCGAGATCCTGCACGGGATGGTTTGCGCCGTGGTGCCCGAATTTCATCTTCACGGTGCGGGCGCCGCAGGCCAGCGATAACAATTGATGCCCGAGACAGATCCCGAACACCGGTGTGCGCGTCGGGAGGATTTCGCGAATTGCGGTGATGGCGTAGTCGCACGGATCCGGATCGCCGGGACCATTGGAGAGGAATACGCCGTCGGGCTGCTCCCGCAGCACGATTTCGGCCGGCGTGATCGCCGGGACGACGGTCACACGACAACCCCGGTCCACAAGAATGCGCAAAATATTGCGCTTGACGCCGAAGTCATAGGCGAACACGCGCCAGTGCCGCTCCCTGCGAACTGTGCGCTCGGGCAGTCCCGCATCCAGCGACCAGCATCCCTCGGACCAGTCATAGCGGCGCACCGTACTGACGACCTTTGCGAGATCCGCGCCCTTGAGTCCCGGGAACGCACGCGCCGCGGTCACGGCGCGCTCCGCGTCCGGCGCGGTTCCGGCTATGATGCAGCCGTTCTGCGCGCCCTTGTCGCGCAGCAGCCGGGTGAGCCGCCGCGTATCCACGCCCTGGATCGCAACAACGCCCTGCCGGCGCAAATAATCCGGCAATGATCCCCGGGAACGCCAGTTGCTCGGTTGACAGGGAGGTTGGCGGATTACGAGCCCGGCGGCGTAGGCCTGTCCGGACTCCTCATCCTCGGGATTGACGCCCACATTGCCGATGTGGGGCTGGGTCAGCGTGACTATCTGTTGATGGTAGGACGGATCGGTGAGGATCTCCTCGTAGCCGGTGATGGCGGTGTTGAATACCACTTCACCGACGGTCTGGCCTTGCGCACCAATGGAACTCCCGTGGAACAGGGTTCCGTCTTCGAGGGCCAGGATCGCGGCCTGCGTCAAATACATCCTCCTACTGTGCTTCCCGTGCTTCAAACATGCAAAACGGGAGTAATCTCGCGATTACTCCCGCCGTATCAGGTTTCCGGTCGCCACACGAATCACGATCGTGCACTGGCATATTGGCAGGCTGATGCAAAACCAAGTTTTGCATCAGCCTGTCAGGGGCGGATTTTACTGAACCTGTGCTTGCGCTGTCCATGCGCAACGGAGGTACCGGCGGCAAAAATGCCGCCTGAGAAGATCGCTGTCCGCATGCGGGCGTCCGACTGGACCGGGCTCCCGGTCAGTTCATGGATCCGGACGGGGTCCATCTGCAGGGCACGACACCCGGCGCGCTGCTCCGCGACGCGGACGGACGCCCAATTCACGACCCCTGTGCCGGACAGTCTCGAACGCCGGTCCCGGAAATCGCGCAAAACGGCTGCGTGGTCCCCGTAAATCAGGGCCTTACGGTCCTCCCGGCATTCCGGCCGGGCCCGGGATCAGGCTGACAAGATACCACTGGAATCTGCGCCAACTCATTGCAAATCTGGGCTTTTTAGGCTTCCATAGAGTGCCGCCCCTGGACCAGACACC
>JACORW010000108.1 GCA_016179185.1 Gammaproteobacteria bacterium
CACGTTATCGCCCAGGCGCGGGCCGGGCGGAATGTAAATCTCGGTGGTTTCGTTGCGCTTCTGAAACTCCTGTGACGACAATTCCTCGAAGCGGGCGAGACGCGCCTTGCTCTTGGCCTGGCGGCCCTTGGGGTTCTGGCGTACCCATTCCAGCTCCGCCTTGATGGTTTTCTGGTGCGCGCTCTGTTCGCGTTCCTCCTGCTCGAGGCGTTTTTCCTTCTGGTCCAGCCACGAGGAATAGTTGCCCTGCCACGGAATGCCGTGGCCGCGATCCAGTTCCAGGATCCAGCCGCAGACGTTGTCGAGGAAATACCGATCATGGGTAACCGCGATCACGGTGCCGGGGAATTTTTCCAGGTATTGCTCCAGCCAGCCCACCGATTCGGCGTCCAGATGGTTGGTGGGCTCGTCCAGTAGCAGCATCTCCGGTTCGGACAACAGCAGCCGGCACAGCGCCACGCGCCGGCGCTCACCGCCGGAGAGTTTTGTCACGTCCATGTCCCAGGGCGGCAGGCGCAGCGCGTCCGCCGCGATCTCCAGTTTTCGATCCAGTTCCCAGGCACCCGCGGATTCGATGGCATCCTGCAGCTTTGCCTGCTCCTCCATGAGCGCGTTCATTTCATCGTCGGAAAGCTCCCCGCCGAAGCGCTCGCTGATGGCATTGAATCGGTCCAGCAGCGCCTTGGTGGCGGCGACGCCTTCCTCCACGTTGCCGCGCACGTCCTTGGCAGCGTCAAGCTGTGGCTCCTGGGGCAGGTGGCCGATGCGCAGGTTTTTCTGCGGCACGGCCTCGCCGATGTACTCCCGATCGATCCCGGCCATGATGCGCAGCAACGTGGACTTGCCGGAGCCGTTCAGGCCCAGCACGCCGATCTTGGCGCCGGGGAAAAAGGACAACGAGATGTTACGCAGGATTTCGCGCTTCGGCGGCACCACCTTGCCGACGCGGAGCATCGTGTAGACATATTGGGCCATGTTTTACTTCCTTGTCGGCAGTTTGATGGAGAACCGGGTTTTGCATCAGACTGTCGGGTCGAGGGCGCGCCATTATAACGATCGTGGGGCCGGGTTGATCCCGGCCACTCATTTCATCCCGGCCGGCATGATGCCGGCCCCACATGTTTCATGAGTCCTTGCGGGGCCGGGTTGATCCCGGGCACTCATTTCATCCCGGCCGGCATGAAGCCGGGCCCACATGTTTCATGAGTCCTTGCGGGGCCGGTTTACCGGCCGGATGAACTATGGCCTGCTGAAAGCCGGCCCCACAGGAGACCAGGCAGTTTGCCTGCGGGAGCGGGCCCGCAAGTTTCATTGTCCTTGTGGGGCCGGGTTTACCCGGCCGGATTATCTGTGGGTCCATACATCGGGGACTTGATTGAGTGTCAGCAGAATTTGATGTCTTCGTCATCGGCGCCGGTCATAACGGGCTCACTGCGGCCGCCTATCTCGGCCGTGCCGGGCTGCGCGTGCTGGTGCTGGAGCGCCGCGGGGTGGTGGGCGGCTGTGTGGTGACCGAAGAGATTGACCCGGTGGCGGCGCCCGGATGCCGCGTCTCGACGGCCTCCTATATTGCCAGCATGTTGCGGCCGGAGGTCATTCATGACCTGGAATTGCCGCGGCACGGGTTGCGCATGGTGCCGTGCGATCCCGGTGTGCAGATCGCGTTGCCCGAGGGCGTCGTGGTGCCGTGGTGGAGCGATGCGCGGCGCTGCCGCGCGGAGCTGGCGCGGCATTCAGCCCGTGACGCGGATCGGTTTCTCGCGCTGGATGCGCAACTGAAATCCCTGGCCCGGTACCTCGAGCCGTTCTTCATGGAACCGCCGCCGGATCTGCATGCCACCGGGTTTGCCCGCTGGCGCGGGCTGTGGCGGCTGTTGCGCCGGTTCGGCGGCATCACTGGCGCGGAACAGGAACGGCTGGCGCAGTTTCTCACCGGCAGCCTCGGCGAACTGCTGGAGCGGGAGTTCGAGTCGGACGTCATCCGGCGCTTGATCCTCGCAAACAGCACTTATGGAAAACATGGCGGGCCATACCAATCCGGCAGCGCCATGGGGCTGCTGTTACATCTGCTGAGCGGGGGAGAGCAGCAGCGGCAGGGGTTTGCGGGACATGTGATCGGCGGCATGGGGGCGATCACGCAGGCCATGGCGGATGCGTGCCGTGCCGACAAGGTCGAGATCCGGACCGATGCGCCGGTGGCGAAGATCATGGTGCGCAGCGGGCGTGCCTGCGGTGTCGCGCTCGAATGCGGCCGCGAATTCTCCGCGCCCGTCATCGCTTCCAATTGCGATCCGAAACGCACGTTTCTTTCGTTGCTGGAGAGCGACGCGCTGAACCCGGAATTTCGCGCCGACGTTTCCCGCATCCGCATGGCGAGCCCGGCCGCCAAGGTGAACTTCGTGCTGGACCGGGAGCCGGCGCTGCGCGGCATGCCGGCCACGCACACGGCTCCTGAGCGCAGTCTTTTTACGCTGGTGCCGACGCTGCGCGGCGCCGAGGACTGCTACAACATGGTGGCGCGCGGGGAGCTGCCGGGGGATCTGTGGGTGGACTGCGTCGTGGCCTCCAATGTGGATCCCACACTGGCCACGGCCGGCCGGCACGTGCTGACGTGTTTCGTGCAGTATGTGCCATACCGGTTGAATCAGGGGACATGGGATCAGCGCCGCGACGAACTCGGCGACAGCGTCGTGCGCAAGATCGAAACCTATGTCCCGGGGTTCGCCGCGAGTATCGTCGCGCGCCGCGTGCTGACGCCGCTGGACCTGGAGCGGACCTTCGGCATCACCGAAGGCAACATCTTTCACGGCGATCTCGGTCTGGATCAGTTGTTCTTCATGCGCCCGCTGCCCGGCTGGTCGCAATACCGCACGCCGGTGCCGGGTTTGTACCTCTGTGGCGCCGGCACCCACCCCGGTGGAGGCGTGACCGGCGCGCCGGGGCACAACGCGGCGATGCAAATCCTGTCTGATCTGCGCTGACCGCGGCGCGAGGGAGGGACATTTAAGGAACCTCTGAAAAACTTCAGAGGTTCCGCAGTGCAGGGACGCACTGCCATTTTCAATGACTGCAAGTCATTGAAAATGTGAGGCAAGCGAAAACCACGTTTTTCGCTTGCCGTCCTCTGACAAGCCCAGGATGGGCTTGTCAGAGCTTACTTAAACCCGTTCGGCAGGTTTTCGACGTAACATTCGGTGCCGAAATGAAAACCCCCGCACGACAGCTACGGGGGTTTATTGCCTCGAATTGGAGGCATAGGAGCGGGAGTTCCCTCCTGATAATAAAGAATAGTTCGATTCCCGCGCCCCGTTAGATCGATTGGTTGTTTCCATCCACGGGCACAGAAAGGCGCGCTATATGTGCCGCTCCGCAGGTTTGGCTCCCCGGCAGGGGCCGTCGCGTCATGAGGTTGCCGCCGCTGGTCCCCGATAGAGCCAGGCCACGACGACGCCCATGACGACCGTGCCGATGGAGTCAAAGACAATCTGTTTCACCACCAGCATGCCGGGCAGCGGTTGCACCGCGTAATAGATCAGGTACCAGGGAACGGTCGTCAGCACAGCGATGGCAATGCCGTAGCGAATGCCCTGCGCAAGCCAGGGCGTGTCCTTGCGCCCCTGCTGGTAAATCCAGACGAACGCGGCGGCGATCAGCACATGCGCCAGCAGCATCCAGTGCATGTAACTCATCTGATCTTCTTCGGTGCGATACAGATTCTGCAACTGGGCATAGTCTGCATGCAGCAGGACACCGTGAACCGTGAAGCCAATCAACATTGACAGGACGAACATTACGACAATGGCGATGAGAAATTTCTTGTCCATGACACCCTCCCCCTTGTGGTAGCCGGACCAAGTAGCTATTCGGGATTGCAGATCGGACCGCCCATTATGTACTTGTAGCATATTTCGGAACATGTCTTTAGAACATACGCCCGGCGGCCGGCCGGTTACCACCCCCGCCGATGCGCGAATCAGCGTCCGGCCGGAAGTATCCGCGCCACAATCCGCCGCAGTTCCGGGAGCTGTCGTTCCACGGCGAGCGCCGCATCCATCTGCCCCGCGGCGCG
>JACORW010000107.1 GCA_016179185.1 Gammaproteobacteria bacterium
ATGTCACGCTCGATCCGGCCCTGTTCGAATTCACGCCGCCCGCCGGACTGGATGTCATTGACAGCCGGACTAATCCTGGGGCCGTAGTCGATCCGGGCAGCTATTATTGAATGCTGCATAAATAATGCAATACTCAACGTAAAAAAGGGTGAAGTTCGGAGTGCGTGATGCAGCCGCGCAGCAGGTCTGGGCGCCGACATAGGCGCGTGATGACGTTAGGCTGTTTCATTGTGGACTCCTCTTTGGTTATTGCGTCGAAAACAATAAACCCATCTCCAATAAGAGGGGGAGTCCACACACCGGACATCGCCTGAGCGTCGGAAAGCAGCCCGCTCGTGCCCGCGTGCCGAAAATTCGGCTTTCACAATCGGAACAGCCGGCATGGCGCCCTTTCCCTCCGCGGCTCCGCTTCCCTCCTGCCCGCCTCGACACAAATTCAGCGCCACCACAACGGCCCAAGCGTGAAAATTCCGCAAATCGCGGCCAGCGTATCTCCACGGGGCCGATACAATTTCTTATCCTTTGGTATGATCGAAATAGGTGGCATCCTCGGCCTCCAGTTTCTCCAGATCGTCCTCCACGTTCACCGTGCGGCCGGAAACGCGCAGGTGATCCAGGATCTTGTGCTTCAGGATGCCCGTGAGCCAGGTCCGCTCCGAGGATTCGCCCCGGAAACGATCCAGCGAACGAAGGCCCCACAGCAGCGTCTCCTGGACCAGGTCCTCGGCCAGGTTCGCATCGCGGACGCGCAGCATGGCGAAGGCGTAAAGCGTGTCACCGTGCTCGTCCAGCCATGCGGCTGGATCCGGCGTTCCCGATTTGGCGGGCGGTATTCTTGCATCCACGGCCGGGTATTTTATCGCCGGGCGGCCGCCGCGTCGTCACAATCGCGATGCGGGTATCCGGCACGGAATTCGTAATGATGACTCGTCGTGGAAAGCGGTCAAACCTTAAAGTGCGCCCCTGCCGTTTCGGCGATCCGGAGAATCCGAACCGACCGAGACCAGGTGCGCGCCTGATCCAACGGTGCGACGGCTCTCCGAACATCCGCGCAATTGCCCTCAACCGAGGGCCCGTGTCCTCGCGGGCCGCGCAAGGTCGGCCGCCGAGGACGGCGACCCTCCCTGAATCCTTCGCCGCGCCTCCTTGGAGGGCACGCGTCCTCGCGCGCCTTTTATTGGCGGCCGGGGACGGCCGTCCTCCATGATGCGTCGTCGATTGCCGACTGGATCGTCGTACAAATCCAACAAGGGGCGGCTATTGCCGACCGCTGCGAAACCCATAGAAATGGCCTGCGTGCTGGGATAAAGTCTACGCAACGTCTGTGCTTGATGCACAAGTGAAACAGGCCTCGGATGCCTGTCTCAAAAACGACCAAGAACACGAACCCGGGAGGATTGCATCATGAACCCTGTACGCAAGAGGCCGTTGCTCGCGATTGGCCTGAGACCGTTCCTGCTGTGCGCCCTGGCCATCCCCGCCGCCCCGCTGGTGGCGCAGCAGGATGTGCTGGAGGAAATCATCGTCACGGCCCGGAAACGCGAGGAGGGAATCCAGGACGTGCCCATCTCCGTCAACGCGCAGATGGAGGCGCAGATCCGGAATTCCGGCGCCACCAACCTGGAAGAGCTGTCCAACAACGTGGCCGGCTTCACCGTGCAGAACCTGGGACCAGGGCAGAGCCAGGTGGCCATGCGCGGTACGTCCTCGGGCCAGATCGTGCGCGACCAGCCGGGCGTCAAGGAGGAAGTGGGCATGTACCTGGATGACTCCGTGCTGTCGCTGTCCCTGTTCACGCCCGATCTCGAGCTGTTCGATCTGAACCGCGTGGAGGTGCTGCGCGGTCCCCAGGGCACGCTTTTCGGCTCCGGCTCGCTGTCCGGCACCGTGCGCTACATCACCAACCAGCCCAACCTGGATGAATACGAGTTGATCGGCGAAGGCACCATCAACGACATCGATGAGGGCGGATTCGGCGGCGGCGGCAAGGGGGTTTTCAACGTGCCCCTGGTTCAGGGCCAGTTGGCCCTGCGCGCAGTAGGGTATTACACCAAGCTGGCCGGCTTTATCGATGCGATCCAGCCGGACGGCAGCGTGGACAGCAACGTCAACGACGGCGAGCGCTTCGGCGGGCGCGTGTCGCTGCGCTGGCAGCCCACCGACAGCGTGACCATCACGCCGCGGGTGGTTTACCAGGAAGTGAACATGGACGGCTTCAACCGCGAGGACGAGTACAACATTCTCGCCAATCCCTTTACAACCGCTCCCGACCAACCCGCCGTGACGATCGGCGACCGGGAGCAGTTCACCCAGTTCGAGGAGAAGTTCGAAGACGAGTTCCTGCTGGCCGACGCCACGATCGAGGTCGATTTCAACGGGGTGGGGCTGCCGGCCGTGTTCACGGGCATCGCCTCCTTCACGGATCGGGACATCGTGCAGCTTCGCGATGCAACCCAGTTGACGGGCAGCGTCACGGGCGGAAATCTCGCCCTTCCCTCGGAGATTTATAACCTCGATGCGCCGCTGTTCGACGTGACATCGCTGAAGGCCACTACCTTCGAGGCGCGGCTCGCCAGCACCGGCGACAGCAGGCTGGAGTGGCTGGCCGGCCTGTTCCTGAGCGATATCGAACGCGAATACGGGCAAAGCCTGCCGGTGACCGGCTTCGAAGCGCTGGCCAACCCCATCCTGGGAACGCCTGCCGGCTTTACGGCCGGCCCGCGGGCGGCGGTGGATGAGCTCTTTTTCTCCGACATCCCCTACAACTTCGACCAGTTCGCGTGGTTCACGGAGGGCACGCTGCACCTGACAGATCGGCTGCGCTTCACGGCCGGCGTGCGCTGGTTCGACTTCGACGAAGAACGGGTGCTGAACTTTGACGGCATTTTCGCGGACCAGGTCATCGGCCTGGAGGGCACGACCTCTTCCGACGGTGTTGCGCCCCGATTCATCCTCTCCTATGACCTGACCGACAACATTACCGCCAATGCCCAGGCCGCCAAGGGCTTTCGCCTCGGCGGCATCAACGATCCGCTGAACATACCGCTGTGCAGTCCGCAGGACCTGGTGACCTTCGGCGGCTTTGACTCCTGGGAAGACGAAACCCTGTGGAACTACGAGCTGGGGCTGAAGACCACCTTCTGGGACGGGCGGGGGACGTTCAATATCGCGGGCTTTTACACCGACATCGACGACCTGCAGGCGACGCTGACCGCCGGCACCTGTTCGTCCCGGATCATCTTCAACGTGCCCAGCGCGCGCAGCGTGGGCGTGGAGGCGGAACTGTTCGTACAGCCAACGGACTTCCTCGACTTCGGCATGTCCGGCAGCTACACGGACGCCGAGCTCCGTTCCACGGTGACCACGACCCTGGCCGACGGCAGCACGGGCCCGGTGGGTGGCATTGAAAAAGGCAACCGCCTGCCCACGACTCCCAAGTTCCAGTTCGCCGCCCATGCGAGCTATTTCCAGCCCGTGTTCACGAACTGGGAGGGATTCATCACGGGCACGTTCCAGCACGTGGGTTCGCGCTTTACGCAGGTCGGCGATCAGCGGGATTTCCCCCCGCCGCCGTTCGGCGTCGTAGACCTGACGATCTTCCCGCTGGGCAATCCCGCGGCGACAACCTTCACTTTCGACCCGAAGATGGACTCTTACAACATCGGGAATCTGCGCCTCGGTTTGCGGAACGAAAAGTACGAAGTGGCGTTTTTCATCAACAACATCTGGGATGAGCGGGCGAGACTGGCGGTGGACCAGGAGCGCGGGACGCTGGCGCGCGTCGGCTTCCTGACCAATCAGCCGCGGACCTTCGGCCTGACGACGCGCGTGAATTTCTACTGAAGATAAGGGGGGCGGATTTAAATCTCTCCCTTTTTCGTACGCAGGGGTCGGAGCCGCAAGCTCCGGCCCCTGTTTTTTTGGAGGCAGCGCTGCTTCATGGAGGGCGGCCGTCCCCGGCCGCCGAGACATGACGGCGCCCGGGATCGCCCGTCTACGAAAAAAAGCCCGCGCGGGTGCGGGCTAGCCAGGGAGGTCAATTCAGGAGTTGCCGGCCGGGGGAGGTGGTGGGGGCGGTGGAAGCGATCGCGGCGGTGCCGCCGGACGCGGTGGAGGCGGAGTCGTTGAAGCAGGTGCCGGCAGTGGAACCCGGTGCCCCTTGGCGTACATGCACTGCAGGTAAACATTTTGGACACCCATGATTTGCATGATTTGAAACTGGCTGGCGCAGACGAACTGGGAAACATCTTGGACACCCATGATTTGCATGATTTGAAACTGGCTGGCGCAGACGAACTGGAGACGACAGTGTTGAGGGGGCGCCGTTTTGATGCTTTGAGATCACGCTACTGGGTCAAAATTCAGGAATGCCTGGTGTGGAATTCACACCGGGCCACATTGGAACGAATTGAGCCCACAGCGCCGCCTGCCTGGGACGGCCATTGGGTGTGAGGCGGAAAGGGAAATCTATAAACCGCTATTCATTCGCCCGGGCATAGAGCTTGCGGGCGGCGGAGAGTCCCCGAACCCAGCGCCAGCCGCGGGATTCGGCCAGCTGCCGTAATCGGTGCGGGGCGCCGATGAAGAGTTCGAAGCGCTGCTGCATCTGGGTCACGGTGGGCAGCCATTCATCGGGGTCGATGCCCAGCGTAGTCAACAATCTGGGCTGCGTTTCTAAGATTACCCCGCGCTTGCCGGCATGGGCCAGCCGCCCACTGCTGTCCACCAGGTCCAGATAATCCTTGAGATTGAAAGGCAGATCGGTGGGTCGGTCCTGCCGCGCCATGCCGGCGAAGGACAACAGCCTGGGTTTCTCCGCTGACCCGGTCTTCCCGTGAGATGAGGACCTCCTGGCGATCTCAAACAGGCGTTGTTGGGCAGAGGTGAAGTCCGCCTCCAGCACTGTCTCGGCGATCCCGGCCCGCACGGGGTTCAAATCCACATACACCATGGCGGTGAGCAAGGCCCCCTCATCCAATAACGCCTGTGACTTGAACCGCCCCTCCCAGAACCGGCCTTTGCAGTCATCCTCCTGATTGGCTTGGCGGGCGATGGGTTCATTGAAACAGCGCATGAACCAGCTCAAGTCCGAGAGGCGGCTGCGCCAGACTTGCGTGAGGACGTCAACCAGCCGGGTTTCATAGGGTTCCAAGGACTCGCCCTTCAGCGTCCGCTGGATGAGCGCCGGCCCCTTGAACAGCCGGGTCCAGCGTTCGATCACTTCCTGTCGGGACCAGGACTGCGCCCGGTGCGGATCCAACCGCACCACCAGGTGGTAATGGTTACTCATCAGGGCATAGGCACAGAGGTCAATGGCGAAGGTATCGGTCAACAACTTCAACCGTTCCAGCATCCAGGGCTTGCGGTGCTCGAAGGATTTGCCGGTCAGCGCATCTTCACCACAGAGCCAGGCACGGCGGACACAGCGGCAGATGCAGTGGTAGTAGGGCGTATCGGAAACAGAAACCAGAGATGAACGGGGGCGGGTCATCGGTGACCTCCTTGTCGTGCTGGACTGGCTCCGGCTTCCATACCGGCGTATTGGCACCTTATCCAGGTCCGGCCTAAGCTGTCAATTAATACGTGGGTGTCCTACATTCAGGCAACGATGCGTGTTCAGTCTTTACTTTACACTTTGCTCTTTCCACTTTTGACTTCCTCGTGAAACAGGACGATTACAAACCGTTGGCCGACCGCATGCGCCCCCATGCGCTCGCGGACTTTCACGGGCAGCAGCACCTGCTGGGGCCCGGTCGCCCGCTGCGCCGCGCCATCGAGGGCGGGCGCCTGCACTCCATGGTGTTCTGGGGCCCGCCGGGTACCGGGAAGACCACCCTGGCGCGGCTCGCCGCCGAACACTGCAATGCCCAGTTCCTGCAGCTCTCCGCGGTGCTCTCCGGCGTCAAGGACATCCGCGAGGCCATCGAACGGGCGCGGCAGTACCGCGCCGCGTACAGCCGCGATACCGTCCTGTTCGTGGACGAAGCCCATCGCTTCAACAAATCCCAGCAGGACGCCTTTCTGCCGCACGTGGAGGACGGAACCGTCATCTTCATCGGTGCCACCACGGAGAATCCCTCATTCGAGCTGAATAACGCGCTGTTGTCCCGGCTGCGCGTATACGTGTTGAAAGCGCTGACGCGGGACGAACTGGCTGAAATCGCCCGGCGTGCCGTCAACGATCCGGAAAACGGGCTGGGTCAGCGGGAACTCACGCTGGAAGCCGATGCCCTGGATGCGCTGCTGCATGCGGCGGACGGCGATGCGCGCCGCCTGCTCAATCTGCTGGAGATCAGCTCGGACCTGGCGCAGGGTCCGGCACTGGATCGCGCGCTGGTGCTGGAAGTGATCAGCGGCAGCGCCCTGCGCCGCTTCGACAAGGGCGGGGAGGCGTTCTACGATCAGATTTCGGCACTGCACAAGTCCGTGCGCGGTTCCGCGCCGGACGCGGCGCTGTACTGGCTGGCGCGCATGCTGGACGGCGGCTGCGATCCGCTGTATCTCGCGCGCCGCATCGTGCGCATCGCCAGCGAAGATGTGGGCAACGCCGATCCGCGCGCGCTGCAGCTTGCGCTGGATGCCTGGGACGTTCAGGAACGGCTTGGCTCGCCGGAGGGTGAACTGGCGCTGGCCCAGGCCGTGCTGTATCTCGCCAGCGTGCCGAAGAGCAACGCCGTGTACGCGGCCTTCAACGCCGTCCTGGAGGATGTGCGCAGCACCGGGTCCCTCGACGTGCCGGTGCACCTGCGCAATGCGCCGACCAGACTTCTGAAGGAACTGGGTCACGGCAGGGACTATCGCTATGCCCATGACGAACCCGGTGCCTACGCCGCCGGCGAGGAATATCTGCCTCCGGAACTGAAGGGGCGGAGATACTACGAACCCACCGAGCGCGGGCTGGAGGGGAAGATCGCGGAACGGCTGGCGAAGTTGCGCGAGCTGGACAAAAAGACGCGATGATCTGTGAATGCACTTGTGGGGCCGGCTTTCAGCCGGCCTGAAGGCAAGGACGGCCGGGTAAACCCGGCCCCACAATTAAATGGTTGCGAATTAGAATGCCTGTCCGTTTCATTCCCTTGGTGAGGGGCTAGTCATGCTGGATGCCCACCTGCTGCGGCAGGACCTGGAAGGCGTGGCGCGCGCGCTGATGAAGCGCGGGCTGCCACTGGACATGACGGCCATCCAGCGGCTGGAGCAGGACCGCAAACGGATCCAGATCGAGACGCAGGAATTGCAGCAGCAGCGCAACATTCGCTCGAAGGAGATCGGCAATGCCAAGGCCGCGGGCCAGGACATCCAGCCGCTCATGCACGAGGTCGCCGACCTGGGTAATCGATTGAAGAATTGCGAGTCCGCCCTGACGCGGGTGCAGGATGAATTGAATGTGATCCTGCATGGCATCCCAAACCTGCCCCATGAATCGGTGCCGGAAGGGAAGGGCGAGGACGACAACGTGGAAGTGCGGCGCTGGGGCACGCCGCGGTCGTTCACGTTCCAGCCCCGGGACCATACCGAGCTCGGCGAGAAGAGCGGGCTGCTGGATTTCGAATCAGGCGCATTAATCGCCAGCGCGCGCTTCGTGGTCATGCGCGGGGCGCTGGCGCACATGCATCGCGCGCTGATCCAGTTCATGCTCGACATGCATACGAAGGAACACGGGTACGAGGAAGTCAATGTGCCGTACCTGGTGAACCCCGGCAGCCTGTTCGGCACCGGCCAGTTGCCGAAATTCGGAGACGACCAGTTCCATGTCACGAAACAGGATCTGTACCTGATCCCGACGGCCGAGGTACCGGTCACCAATCTCGTGCGCGGGAAGATCCTCGCCGCGGAATCGCTGCCGCTGAAGTTGGTCTGCCATTCGCCATGCTTTCGCAGCGAGGCCGGCTCCCACGGCAAGGACACGCGCGGCATGATCCGCCAGCACCAGTTCGAGAAGGTGGAGCTGGTGCAGTTTGTGAGGCCGGAAACGTCCTACGACGCGCTGGAGCAGTTGACGCGGGACGCGGAAGTCATCCTGCAAAAACTCGAACTTCCCTACCGCGTCGTGGCGCTGTGCGGCGCCGATCTCGGTTTCTCGGCGGCGAAGACCTACGACATCGAGGTATGGCTGCCTGGACAAGGACGTTACCGGGAGATTTCATCGTGCAGCAACTTCGAGGCGTTCCAGGCGCGCCGCCTGCAGGCGCGCTGGCGCAATCCCGAAACCGGCAGACCGGAACTGATCCACACGCTGAACGGATCCGGCCTGGCCGTGGGCCGGACGCTGATCGCCATCATGGAGAATTGCCAGCAGGAAGACGGTGCCATCACGGTGCCCCGCGCGCTGCAGCCGTATATGAGTGGCACGGCAGTCATAGGGAAATAAGCCTGCCATGAATGCCTCTTGGATCGTGGCAATGCAGCGGGGATAATCCTTGCATGCGCCAAGTCGGAAAACGCAGTCCATCCAGGCCACAGGCCACCCCTATGGCAGAGGCGCTGCGCAAGGCAGCAATCCATCAGCAGACCGGGCAGGCGCTTGCGGCGCTGCCCACGACGGGAATTGCAAAAGGCGTTTACCGGTTCTCTTCCCACGAAGAGATGAATCGCCACACTGAAGAGGCGCTGGCGCGGGCGATCGCCGCCAATGCCAGGCTACAAACTGAGCGATCCGGCCGGGACTGATGGTTGATCCCGAGGGAGAAGTCGCCCGGCCGGCCAGTGTCGAAGACCTGAAGATTCTCCTGCGTTCGTTGAATGCCAATGGCGTTGAATATCTTCTGATTGGTGGCTACGCGCTTTATGCCCTGGGGTATCTTCGCGGCACGACGGACATCGATATTCTGCTCAGGCCAACAGCAGAGCAGGGTGAGCGCGTGATCCGGGCCATGATGTGTCTGCCGGACAAAGCGTCCCTGGAGTTGAAACCGGAGTGGTTTGCCGAGGCCAAAACCATTCGTGTGGCGGATGCGTTTGTCGTGGATCTCATGTTCAGTGCATGTGGCGAGACCTATGACTCACTTCTCCCCCATGCGGTCACCATTGTTCTCGATGGGGTGCCGGTTCACACCCTGAATCTGAAAGGTCTGCTCAAGACAAAGATGAGCGCGCGTGCCAAGGACGTGCTCGACCGGATAGTGCTCGAACGGGCAATCAAGGAGGCGGGCAGATCGTGAATAAGATCTGCGCCAGCGAAGTGTGGCTGCCGGGGTGACCGAGGATCTGTTGCTGCACCAGTCTTGCAATACCCCACCGACTACGACGTAAGATCCTTAAGCACGCTGTCCAGGCTTTCCTTCGCATCCCCGAACAGCATGCGTGTGTTCTCCTTGTAGAACAGCGGGTTGTCCACGCCGGCGTAGCCGGTGGCCATGCTGCGCTTCAGCACAATCGTCGTTCCGCCTTTCCAGACTTCCAGCACCGGCATGCCGGCGATGGGGCTGTCGGGAACTTCCTGGGCCGAGGGATTCACGATGTCATTGGCGCCGATGACGACGGATACGTCCACGTTGGGGAAATCATCGTTGATCTCCTCCATTTCAAACACGATGTCATAGGGAACCCGCGCCTCCGCGAGCAGCACATTCATATGTCCCGGCATGCGTCCGGCCACGGGATGGATGCCGAAACGGACATTGACGCCCCGCTCGCGCAGCGCCCGGGTGATTTCATAAACAGTGTGCTGGGCCTGCGCTACCGCCATGCCGTAGCCGGGGACGATGATGACCTCCCTGGCGTTCAGCAGTAATCCCGCTGCCTCGTCCGCAGTCACGGAGACGACTTCGCCGCCAGTCGCCGCGGCCGCCGCCACGGCACCGCCACTGGTGCCGAACCCGCCGGCGATGACGGCCAGGAACTTGCGGTTCATGGCCCGGCACATGATGTAACTCAATATGGCGCCGCTGCTGCCGACCAGGGCGCCGACCACGATGAGCAGATCATTGGAAAGCATGAAACCGGTGGCCGCCGCCGCCCACCCGGAATAACTGTTCAGCATCGAGACCACGACCGGCATGTCCGCGCCGCCGATTGCCATGACCATGTGAATGCCGAACAACAATGCCACCGCGGTCATCATCAGCAGCGGCACAAGACCCGCGCCGGTCCCGGCCTGGTCCAGGAACAGCTTGCCGAACCAGATCGCGGACACCAACAGTCCCAGGTTCAGCCAGTGCCGTCCCGGCAGCATCAAGGGCTTGCCGCTGATCCTGGCGCTCAGCTTGCCGAAGGCGATCACGGAACCGGAAAAGGTCACCGCGCCAATCAGGATGCCAAGATAGGTTTCCACTTCATGGATGACGACCTCGGTATGGGAGAGGCCGGCCGTGGCTGCGGGATCCATGAAGTTGGCAAATCCCACGAGCACCGCCGCAAGACCGACGAGACTGTGGAGGATCGCCACGAGTTCCGGCATCTGCGTCATCTGCACCTTGCGCGCCAGCACGATGCCGACCCCGCCGCCGAGCGCCATGCCGGCGAGCATGATCTCGAAATTTCCGGAGACCTTGCCGATGATCGTGGACAGGAGCGCGATGGTCATGCCCACCATGCCGTACAGGTTGCCGCGGCGCGAGGATTCCGGGTGGCTCAGTCCCCCCAGCGCCAGGATGAAAAGAATCGTTGCGCCGATGTAGGAAGCCGTCACCAGTCCGTGAGTCATGGCCGGCCCCTCAGCGGCGGAACATCTGCAGCATGCGCCGCGTGACGGCGAATCCGCCGGCGATATTGACGCTGGTCATCAGGATGGCGGCCCCCGCCAGCCACATGATCCATTTCTCGGTAGAGGAAATCTGCAGCAGCGCGCCGATGATGATGATGCTGCTGATTGCATTCGTGACGCTCATCAACGGCGTGTGCAGCGCCGGTGTCACGTTCCAGATCACCATGTAACCCACGAAACACGCCAGCACGAACACCGTGAAATGGGCCATGAATGACGGTGGCGCGACCAGTCCGAGTCCGAACAGGGAAAGCGCGCCCAGCGCAACGACGACCGGCATTCCCCTGCCGGGTCTCTCTGCGGCGCCGTGGACAACGGCAGCGCCCGGTTTCGTTTCCGCCGGTTTCGCGGCCGCCGCGGAAATGCGCGGCGGCGGAGGGGGCCAGGTTATCTCCCCGGCCTTGATCACGGTTGCGCCGCGGATCGCCTCGTCCTCGAAGTCAATTTTGATGACGCCATTTTTCTCCGGACACATGTCGGACAGCAGGTGGCGCAGATTGGTCGCATAGAGCTGGCTCGACTGGGCGGCCAGCCGGCTCGGCAGGTCCATGTAACCGATGATCGTGACGCCGTGCCTGACGGCTACCTTGCCCGGCTCGGTGAGTTCGCAGTTGCCGCCCTGTTCCGCGGCCAGATCGACGATCACGCTGCCGGGTTTCATGGACTTGACCATCTCGGTGGTGATCAGTTTCGGCGCCGGCTTGCCGGGGATCAGCGCCGTGGTAATGATTATGTCCACGTCCTTTGCCTGGGCCGCGAACAGCGCCATCTCCGCCTTGATGAACTCCGGACTCATGACCTTGGCGTAGCCGCCCACGCCACTGCCTTCCTCCTTGAAGTCGAGCATGAGGAACTCGGCGTCCATGCTTTCCACCTGTTCCTTGACCTCCGGGCGCGTGTCGAACGCGCGCACGATGGCGCCCATGCTGCGGGCGCTGCCGATGGCCGACAGTCCCGCCACGCCCGCGCCGATAATGAGTATTTTGGCCGGCGGGATCTTTCCGGCGGCGGTGATTTGGCCGGTGAAGAACCGGCCAAAATGCTGCGCAGCCTCGATCACCGCGCGGTACCCGGCGATATTGGCCATGGAACTCAGTGCATCCATCTTCTGGGCCCGGGAGATGCGCGGCACGCTGTCCACGGCCAGGACGTTGCCCCTGCGCGCGGCGAGCCGCTGCATCAACTCGGGGTTCTGCGCCGGCCAGAGAAAACTTATGAGCGTCTGGCCCTCGCGTAGCAGGTCGGCCTCGTGCGCGCCGAGCGCAGGCTGAAGGGCGGGTCCGCGGACCTTGAGGATGATGTCCGCGTCATGCCATACGGTGCGTGCATCCGCGGCCACGGCGGCGCCTGCCTGCTCATAGGCGCTGTCCGGATAACTCGCGCCGGCGCCCGCCCCGGATTCGACGACCACGTCGAATCCGAGTTTGCGCAACTGGCCGACGACGTCGGGCGTGGTCGCCACGCGGCGTTCGCCCTCATATACTTCCTTCGGGATGCCGATCTTCATTTCCTTAGTCTCCCGTCAACAAAAACCCCGGCCGGGGCCGGGGTGGATATCAGGCAATGGTATCCGTTCAGTCATCGCCGGAAAAGGCGCCCAGCAGTTGCAGCAGGCTGACGAACAGATTGTAGATGGACACATACAGCGAGACTGTCGCCATGATGTAATTGGTCTCATGTCCATGAACGATGTCGCCCGTCTGCAACAATATCAGTCCGGACGAAACGAACATGAACATCCCCGCCGCTGCCAGGGAGAGCGTGGGCACGCTGAACAGCAGGGCGGCGATGCCGATCAGAAAAGCGGTCCATGCGCCGACCATCAGAAACGATCCCATGAAACTGAAACTCCTGCGGCTGATCAGCGCGTAACCTGACAGGCCGAGGAAGATGGATGCCGTGCCGCCCATGGCCAGCATCACCAGTTCCGAGCCATTGGAGAAGAACGACATGTATGCGGACAAAAGCGGCCCCAACGTCAGGCCCATGAAGCCCGTCAACGCAAACACGGCAGCCAGCCCCCAGGCGCTGTTGCGCAAACGCGTGGTCAGAAACAGCAGGCCGAAATAACCGAGCAATGTTATCCAGGGACCGAGGTAAGGTATCCGTGCCGCCATCGCCACGCCCGCACAGGCGGCGCTGAACAGGAGTGTCGTGGACAACAATAAATAGGTATTGCGCAGGACCTTGTTGGTCGCAATAACGGACTCTGCGCGGGGTACGGTTGAGATTACTTGCTGAACCATGGGGTTGCCTCCAGAACGGTATAATGTCCGCTGGCGCTGATCGTCGGCCTTTTCTGCCATGGAATCAACAAGGAAGTGGAAATATTAAAGTGCAAAGTGAAAAGTAGAGAAGAGGGAACGTACTCTTCGGCTGTGAGTGGAAGGGGTTGATTTTCTTTCCACTTTTCACTTTTAGCTTTCCACTGATTCTAAGGAGAGGTGGCTGAGCGGTCGAAAGCACCGGTCTTGAAAACCGGCAGGGGCGCAAGTCCCTCGTGGGTTCGAATCCCACCCTCTCCGCCAATAATCAGCTACGTGCGAGCGGTCGGCTTCACATTCCGAGTTTTCGCGTCGATAATTTTCAATTCCTCTACGAATGCCTCTCCAAAAAAATGTCCAAGAGCAGAAAACATTGACCTGAACAACGTCTCCCCGTTCCCCTGGCATATCAATGACTTTTCGCCAATCTCAACAGCCGGCACCAGCGCACCGTTATCGTACATGAGCGGAAAGATGTGACAGTCTTCCGGCTTCACGTCGTATGGAGACAGGTTGTTCTCCAGGGCGTACGTGTGCAGGATGCAGCCGCGCCCACCGTGTGCGGCAAACACGCACATCTGCGGTCCGTTTCGAACACGTCCGCCGTATGCGCGGGCTCGCATGATCTTGCCGCCGGGGAAATCAACTGTACCTTCCCACTGGTTGTCGAACCACGCGGAAGCAGGGAGCCCGATGCGACCTTCCAGCGCCGGCGCGTGTTTCAGTATGTTTGCTTCGTCCAGCGGAGATATGTTGGTCCCGTGTTGGCAACACTCATCGAAGCAGAAAGAACACTTCATACATTCAGCAAAGTACCTGGCGGTGAATATTCGCGCGTCGACCCGATCAATGGTCGGGCGGCCATTGCGTGATGTGTAGGGGCGAGACAGGTCAATCATTCGATTCCAAGAATAGTTCTGCCCCGGGCCCGGCGCCATGTGCGCCCCAGGAATGCACCGAAAGCACCGCTACCGGACAACACGAGGGCGTGCATTAAGCTACTGAAATTGCAGACCCATTGTCATTCCTTGATACTGGATGATACGAGGGGCAACACACTTGAAAACCGGCAGGGGCGAAGCCGTTCGTCGTTTCGACCCATTCGCAGGACACGAATCGGGACGCCCGTAGGGCGAGCGGGCAGGCCAGGATGGCCTGTCCTGGACCTTTCCGCCACGTTCCGTCAATCGGGGGGCACCATGAAGTTATTGCGAATAATTCTTGCATTCATTGTTATCTCTGCGCTGGGTCCGGCGATCGCGGCCGACTGGAACTCCCGGCTCGCCGACGCCGCGGCGGTCCCGGGCGCTGACGACCGGGTAAAAGCGCTGATGGACCTGTACTGGGACTGGCAACTGGACCAGTTTCCGGAACTTTCGACGTTGTACGGGGAACCCGGTGATCATGGGCGCTGGACCGATGATTCGGCCGATGCCATCGAGGCGCGCCGGAAATTCCAGCGTGCGCTGCTGTCCGGTGCAGAATCCATTCCCGGCCGGGAACTGTCTCTGGAACGGCAACTGGACTACACGTTGTTTCGGGACCAGCTTCAACTCACGGTAGCGGGTTTTGCCTTCCCTGAAGAGTTGATGCCGCTCAATCAAATGGGCGGAGTGCAGCAGGACGCGGCCCACCTGCTGGCGATCATGCCGGCGCGAACCCGGACGGATTTCGACGCCATCCTGAGCCGCCTGTCCGGCCTGCCGAAGGTCATCAGGCAACACGTGGCATTGCTGAAACAGGGACTGAAGCGCAGTATCACGCCGCCGCGCGTCACATTGCGCGATGTGCCGGGTCAATTGGATGGATTGCTCACGGAGGATCCGTTCAAAAGCCCGCTGCTCGGGTCCTTTTCGGAAATGCCCGCCGGCATGGACGGGGACGAATGGACGACGCTGCGCAAGCGGGCCGAAACAATCTACCGCAATGATCTCGATCCCGCGTTCCGTGAGCTGCGGAGATTTCTGGAGAAAGACTATCTTCCCGGCGCCCGCAAGCCGATCGCACTGGCCGCGCTGCCCGGCGGCAGGGAATGGTACCGGCATCGTGTTCGGGCCTTTACGACGACAAACCTCGCGCCGCGCGAGATTCATGAACTCGGTTTGCGCGAGGTGGCGCGCATCCGATCCCGCATGGACGAGATCATCCGCTCCACGGGGTTTGCCGGGACATTCGCCGACTTTACCCATTTCCTGCGCACCGATCCGAAGTTTTTTCACACGCAGCCCGACGACCTCATTCGTGAATACCGCGACATTTCCAAGCGCGCCGACGCGGGACTTCCCGCCTTGTTCGGCACCCTGCCGCGCAACACCTATGGCGTGATCCCGGTGCCGGATTTTTCCGCGAAATCCCAGACGACGGCCTATTACCAGGAAGGAGCGCTGAAAGCGGGCCGGCCCGCGTACTTTTTCGCCAATACCTATGATCTGAAAATGCGGCCGCGCTGGGAGATGGAGGCGCTTACGCTGCATGAGGCCGTCCCCGGCCATCACTTGCAGATCTCCATCGCCCAGGAACTGCCCGACGTTCATCCGCTGCGCCGCCACGGCGGCTACACGGCGTTTGTGGAAGGGTGGGGGCTGTACGCGGAGAGCCTCGGCGAAGAAATGGGTTTCTATCAGGATCCGTACGGCAAGTTCGGCCAGTTGACGTATGAAATGTGGCGCGCCATCCGGCTGGTGGTGGATACAGGAATGCACTCCGAGGGTTGGTCGCGGGAGCAGGCCATCAAGTATTTCATGAATAACAGCGCCAAGACCGCGCATGACATTACCGTGGAAATCGACCGCTACATCGTCTGGCCCGGCCAGGCGCTGGCCTACAAGCTGGGCGAGTTGAAACTGAAGGAGTTGCGCGCCCGGGCGCGTGAGTCTCTGGGCGATCAATTCAATGTAAGGGTGTTCCACGACCGGGTGCTGGAGGCCGGGGCGCTCCCGCTCAATGTGCTGGAGGAGCGAATCAATGCCTGGCTGGCCGGCGGTGGAAAATAGACGCGGAAGGGACAGGGTCGTCGTTCAGGTTTCCTTGCCACGCCTCGATTCGATTGTCATTCCATTAGGCGATGACACCGACTAGACTTTAACGAAGCAGCTACAGGGGAGGGTATATGACTGCGAATCGCCCGGTAAAGACGGTATCGGTGGCGTGGACCATCCTTGGC
>JACORW010000111.1 GCA_016179185.1 Gammaproteobacteria bacterium
TCGAGGACAAGATGCTCTCCGAGACGATCTCGAAGGTGCTGTATCCCAATGACGTGCAGGTATCCGGCAAGCTGCTGCGGCTGGCGCAACAATATCTGTTCGTCTCGTGTTCGCTGCGCGACATGATCCGCATCCACCTCCAGGCTTCCGGCGCGGACGTGCGCAGCTTTCACGAGAAATACGCCGTCCAGCTCAATGACACCCATCCCGCCCTGGCTGTCGCCGAATTGATGCGTCTGCTGGTGGACGAATATCTGGTGGGTTGGGATGAAGCATGGTCCATCACGCAGCGGACCTTCGGCTATACCAACCACACCCTGATGCCGGAGGCGCTGGAAACCTGGTCGCTGCCGCTGTTCCGCCAGATGCTGCCGCGGCATCTCGAAATCATCTACGAACTGAACCAGCGTTTCATGGATGATGTGTGCGCGCGCTACCCGGATGACAACAGCCGCGTGGCGCGGCTGTCGCTGATTGATGAGGCCGGCGAAAAACGCGTGCGCATGGCGAACCTGGCCTGCCTGGGTTCGCACTCGATCAACGGCGTGGCGGCGTTGCATACCGACCTGTTGAAGAGCAGCGTGCTGCGGGATTTCTACGAGCTGTGGCCGGAACGATTCAACAACAAGACCAACGGCGTGACGCCGCGGCGCTTCCTGATGCAGGCAAACCCGGGGCTGAGCGAGCTGATCAGCGAGCACATCGGGACGGGCTGGATAAAGAACGCCGCGGAGCTGCGCGGGCTGGAGCCGCTCGCCGAAGACCCGGGGTTCCGCAGGCGCTGGCGTGACGTCAAGCGCGCGAACAAGCAGCGGCTGGCGGAGTTTGCACGGGCCGAGGCCGGGGTGGAACTGGACCCCGCCTGGCTGTTCGACATCCAGGCCAAGCGCATTCACGAGTACAAGCGCCAGCACCTGAACGTGCTGAATGTCGTCAGCCATTACCTCCGCATCAAGAACGAGCCGGGATTCAATCCGCCGCCGCGCGCGTTTCTGTTCGCGGGTAAGGCGGCGCCGGGGTACTTCATGGCCAAGCGCATCATCAAGCTGGTCAACTCCGTGGCGCGTGTTGTCAACAGTGATCCCGAGGTCAACGGGCGGATGCGCGTCGCATTTCTGCCGAATTTCTGCGTCAAGCAGGCGCAGTTGATCTATCCGGCCGCCGATCTGTCGGAACAGATCTCGCTGGCCGGCAAGGAGGCCTCGGGCACGGGCAACATGAAGTTCGCGCTGAACGGGGCGGTGACCATCGGCACGCTGGACGGGGCCAACGTCGAGATCCGCGAGGCGGTGGGCGAGGAGAATTTCTTCCTGTTCGGGTTGAACGTGGACGAGGTGCGCGCAACCTGGGCCGCGGGCTACCGTCCGCGCGAGTGGTATGAGCGAAACCCGCGTCTGAAGGCGGTGCTGGACCTCATTCAGGGCGGTCATTTCTCCGATGGCGACCCGGCCCTGTTCCGGCCGCTGGTGGACGCGCTGCTGCATCACGACGATTATCTGTTGCTGGCCGATTTTCAGTCGTACGCGGACTGCCAGGATCGGGTGGCGCGCGCGTATGGCGACCCGGAGCGCTGGAGCCGCATGTCGATCCTGAACGTCGCGCGCGCCGGCCGGTTCTCTTCCGATCGGGCGATCCTCGAATACTGTGACGAAATCTGGAACGTGGAGCCGGTGCCCGCCACAACAAGATAATGTCAGGGGTCAGAGTCATTGAACCGCTGATTCCCGTCAGATTTCGGCGAGCTGCCTCGCGTTCAATGACTCTGCCCCCATGACGTTCAACGGTCCGCGCCGCCAGCTCACCCTGCTGGACTGCGTCAGCATCATCCTCGGGATTGTCATCGGCGCGGGGATCTACGAGACCACGCCGCTGATCGCGGCCGCCCTGCCGGGACCCGTCACCTTCATGCTGGTCTGGCTGCTGGGCGGGCTGTTGTCGCTGGCGGGCGCGCTGTGCTACGCGGAGCTCGCGACCACCTATCCGGGAGAAGGCGGGGATTACCTGTACCTGCGGCGCGCCTACGGCGGGGTCGCCGGATTCCTGTTCGCCTGGATGGAGTTCTGGGTGGTGCAGCCGGCGAACATCGGTGCAATGGCGTTCATTTTCGCGCGCTATTGGGGACAGCTTGTGCCGTCGCAATCGGGCGGCGGCGGGTTGCTGGCTGCGGCCACGGCGGTGATCATCCTGACGTTGATGAATGTCCTCGGCGTGCGCGGGGGCAAGTACACCCAGAACGCGCTGACCGCGGCCAAGGTCGCCGGACTCGCCGCCGTGATCGCGGCCGGGTTTCTGGCACCGGGCACGCGGGCGGAAGATGCCGGCGCGCCGCTGATTGAGCCGGATCCGGGACTGGCGCTGATCCTGGTGCTGTTCGCCTACGGCGGCTGGCGCAATATCTCCTATGTGGCCGCGGAGGTCATCGAACCGGACCGCAACCTGCTGCGCGCGCTTGTCCGGGGTGTGCTCGGAATCACCATCATCTATGTCGCCGTCAATCTGGCCTATCTCAATGTCCTGGGTTATGCCGGTACCCGCGCCTCGCAGTCCATTGCGACCGATGTCGTGACACCACTGCTCGGAGA